>NZ_JBEOTA010000051.1:27684-35345 GCF_040303265.1 Streptomyces sp. NPDC096040 | reverse complement strand
CGTCCGCACACTCGTCGGCTCGATCGGCCTCGTCGCCTCCGTACCAGTCACCACACTCCTCGCAGCCCTGGTCGTATCAGCCGACCGACAGGACACACAGACGGGAACAGCGACAGCGGGCACGGTGGCGGCCAGGGCAACGGCTGCGGGGCGGGGCAGGCGTCGGCGGAAGCCTTGAGAGCGATCTCTTCGGCAGCCAGCCCCGCGGGGTGGTGGTCGTCGGCCGAGGAAAGCCAGCCGGTCAGCCGCGGGCCCTCGCAACCGGCGCCGGCAGTTGCACGCGTCCGCCTGGGCGTCGGCGGTCGGAACGGCGGCAACGAGCCCGCGTTCGCGCAGTCATGGGCGGGGGGTCTCGCGCAGGGCGAGCGGGATGCGGCAGCGGAAGGGGCGGCCAAGGCGCGGCCGAACCGGCACCGAGGCCGTCGGCGCCGGCCCTGAACATGTCTCCGGGCCGATGCGGGACCGAGGACTCGAGTCATACTCCGGGGAGCAGTCTCATGGCCGCCCGGACGATCCCCTCGGGAGCCGGTGTGGCATCCAGGGAGATCGGCGTGCCCCGCCGTGCTCGCGGAAGGCGCAGCACGCGGCCTAATGGATCCAGTGCTCACGCCCCACTGTCCGGCGGGCACGCCACCCCATCAACGGTCTGGCCTCCCGGTCGACCAGCAGGGGCACGGTCTGACCCCAGAAGTCGGATGCTTCCGGCGACGAAAGTGCTCACCTACCGGCGGCTACGGCATCGAGTCTCTACGACCCGACAGCTCCCATTAGGCGCCTTTCCCGACCGATTCAAGGATGCCACGCACTCCACATGATGCGTCATCGGAATGATGTCGGCCTGAGCGAGTCACGGAAATGCCCAGGTCACATCCGGTTCCTCGGCTCGCTGCCCGGCCTGCGGACGCCCAGAGCGCCGACCGAGCGTCATGCCCAACAGGCCGCCCCTCCTCTTCGGGCGGAACAGGCTTCCACGACGATCTCGCTACTGCTCACTCCGGACGCAGGCTCCAGCATCATGACCCGCGCCACTTCTCCGGCCGCCATAATGGATCCATGCCCTCCAGCCCACGGCACCCCGCGCCGAGCGGCCTCCCCGACCCGGTCGCCGAGGACCTCGCGCTGTATCGGGAGAAGTTCCGGCGGCGTCTGCCGGAGTCGCTGGACGAGCTGCGCGGCCCTACCCAAGGGGTCGTGGAGCTGCCGCTGCACATGGCTTGGTCGGGGATGACCTCGTACGACATGAGCAAGCCTCGCCATCTAATGGGCCTGTACCGCACCGTCCTGCACGAGGGTCTGCGCGACGACCTGCCCCGCTACCTCAACCAGGACCTGCTCCTCCAGCTGTGGCCGGTGCTGCGCACCCTGGTCGGCCGCACCGTGCGCACCGTATGGGAAGGCGCCTTCCCCCAGCTCGCCTCCCGCACCCGGGCAGCCGCGTGACGGACATGCCGGAGCTGCACACGCGGCTCCTGGCGGATGTGATCGCGCTCGGCTCCCCGTATCCACTGGCGCTCACAGAACCCGGCGCCCATGGCCGACATCGCGGCCACCCTCCGCGCCGGCCTGGAGGCCCGCGGCTGGAAGGTGCAAGCGCTGGAGACTGCCCCCCTGTCTGCCCGCTTCACCGTGTCCGACCCAGTCACCGGGCAGGAATGCGAGGTCGACATCCTCAAGGAGATCTTCTGGCGGCCGGTCACCCAGAGCCCGTACGGGCCCGTCCTCGCGGAGAAGGACGTGATCGGGACCAAGGTCCGCGCCCTCGCCGACCGCGGAGCGCCCCGCGACCTGATCGACGTGTTCGCAGCCTCCCGCCGCTGGACCAATGCCGAGCTCGAGGAGTTCGGCCGCCGCCACGCCCGAGGCCGCTTTGAGCGTGAAGATCTGCAGTCGAACCTCACAGGTGCCGAGTGGACCGACGACGAAGCCTTCGCCGCCTACGGTCTCGACAACGCCACCATCCTCGCGCTCCGCACCTGGGCCGTGGCGTGGGCCGACGAACTCGCGATCCGTCTCCTCGAAGAGGCCGATGATCCGGACAACGACTGATCACGTCCGATGAGATCACACCTGCAAGCGATCAGAGCAAGAGCCACAGATGAGCAGGTAGGAAAGCAGTCAGTCGCCTTCACACTGCTGCCCCAGCAGCCGAACGTGACGTCAGCGCCCGATGTAGAGAAACCGCAAGTAGCACGCGAACGACAGTCCGCGCTGCCGGAGCTTGGCAGTCAAGAGTCATGAGACGCCCGGTACAGCCTGGGTGGACAGGCTCGCCAATTCACGTAAAACCGGAGGTCAGGACAGCCGCCGTAGACAGGCTGTCTGCTCGACCGGATACGTGAGGGGTAACAGGTCGAGCATCCCGCATCAGCCATGAAACAGCACGTCAGGCGCCCTTGGCAGCAGGCTCAAGAATCGCCACGCACTCCACATGATGCGTCATCGGAAACAGATCGAACGCCCGCAGTGTCCGCACCCGGTACCCCCCGTCCCGGAAGTACGCCAGGTCCCGGGCCAGTGCGGCCGGGTCGCAGGCGACGTACGCGATGCGGCGGGCGCCCAGCGACGAAAGGTGGTCCACCGTCTTGCGGCCCGCGCCCGCACGGGGCGGGTCGAGGACGATGAGGTCGACCTCGGTGATGCCGGTGCGCGGGAGGACCGACTCGACCTTGCCCTGCTCGACGCGGACACGCGGGAAGTCGGCCAGGTTGTGGCGGGCGTCCTCAACCGCTCGCTTGCCTGACTCGATGCCCAGCACCGCGCCCTTCTCTCCGAGGCGGTCGGCGAGGGCGCCGGCGAACAGGCCGACACCGCAGTAGAGGTCCAGCGCCATCTCGCCCTTGCGCGGCAGCAGGCCCTGCATCACCGCCGTCACCAGGGTGTCCGCCGCCTTCGGGTGGACCTGCCAGAAGCCGCCGTTGCCCACGCGGTGGGTGCGGCCGTCGGCGCGTTCGCGGACGAAGGCGCGGCCGTGGACGCGGTGGATGCCGCCGTCGTTCTCGTCCACCCGCAGGACCGAGACCGGCTTGTCGAGTTCGACGAGGGGCAGGCGGGCGCCGGGGCGGGGCTCCAGGATCACCATGCGGTCCTGGGAACCGGTCGCGGCGATCGCCTCCACGGCCACCATGCCGGACCAGTCGCGCTCCTCGATGCCGAGTTCGCTGACGCCCGGCGCCGCGATCATGCAGTGCTCGATCGGCTCCACCTCGTGCGAGCGGTGCCGGCGCAGTCCCGCGTTGCCGTCGGCGTCGACCGCGTACTGCACGCGCGTGCGCCACTGCGGCACCTCGCCCGCCGGCAGCTTGTCGCCCTCGGCGGGCATCACCGTGCCGTCCCAGCCCGCCTCCTCCGGCGTCAGGCCGGCCAGCCGCCGCAGCTGTTCGGCGATCACCTCGCCCTTGAGCCGGCGCTGGGCGCCCGGCTTGGCGTGCTGCCAGTCGCAGCCGCCGCAGCGGCCGGGGCCGGCGTAGGGGCAGGGAGCCTCGACGCGGTCCTTGGAGGCGTCCACGATGTCGACCGCGTCGGCGCGCAGGAAGCGGGCCCCCTCCTCGCCCTCGGTCACCCGGGCCACGACCCGCTCACCGGGCAGCGCGTGCCGGACGAACAGCACCTGGCCCTCTGCGGTCCTGGCGATGCAGTGCCCGCCGTGCGCGACCGGGCCCACCTCGACCTCGTACTCCGTCCCCACCAGCGACTTCTTCGGTTCTTCCTGCATGGTGGGGGGACTCCAGATCAGAGAGAGGGGGGAAGGGCCGCTCGTGGGCCGACGACAGCCCACCAGTCTACGTCCTTCCCCGGGGCTCCTGATCCGCTCAGTTCCTGCCGCTGGGCTCCTTCGGCCGGTGCTCGGCCGGCCCGCGTCGTACCGCGCCCGGTGCGTTCCACTCCTGCCGCTTGCGGGCCCGGTTCCTCGCCACCTCCGAGGACGCCAGCTGGTAGGGCACCGAGGTCACCATCACACCCGGCGTGAACAGCAGCCGGCCCTTGAGGCGCAGGGCGCTCTGGTTGTGCAGCAGATGCTCGTACCAGTGGCCGACGACGTACTCCGGGATGATCACGGAGACCGCGTCCCGCGGGGACTGGGCGCGCAGGCCCTTGACGTACTCGATGATCGGCCGGGTGATCTCGCGGTAGGGCGAGTCGAGGACCTTCAGCGGTACGTCTATCCCGCGCCGCTCCCACTCCTCGCGCAGCGCCTTCGTCTCGGCCGGGTCGACGTTGACGGTGAGCGCCTCCAGGGTGTCCGAGCGCATCAGCTTGGCGTAGGCGAGGGCGCGCAGGGTGGGGCGGTGGATCTTGGAGATCAGGACGACCGAGTGGACTCGGGAGGGGCGGACCAGGTCGTCGTCGGGCTCCTCGGGGGCCGAGATCTCCTCGGAGACCCGGTCGTAGTGCTTACGGATCGCGGTCATCGTCGCGTAGAAGATGCACATGCCGAGGAGCGCCACCCAGGCGCCGTGCGTGAACTTCGTTACCAGGACGACCACCAGCACCAGGCCGGTGAAGAAGGCGCCGAATGTGTTGATCGCGCGGGAGCGGATCATGTGGCTGCGCTTGGCGGGATCCTTCTCGGTCGCCAGGTGGCGGTTCCAGTGCCGGACCATGCCGGTCTGGCTGAGCGTGAAGGACACGAAGACGCCGACGATGTACAGCTGGATGAGGCGCGTCGAGTCGGCGCCGTAGATCACCGTCAGCAGCGCGGCGGCACCGGCGAGCAGCACGATGCCGTTGGAGAAGGCGAGGCGGTCGCCGCGGGTGTGCAGCTGGCGCGGCAGGTAGCGGTCCTGGGCGAGGATCGAGCCGAGCAGCGGGAAGCCGTTGTACGCCGTGTTCGCCGCCAGGAACAGCACCAGGGCGGTGGCGGCGGCGAGCACGATGAACAGGAAGCTGCCCTTGCCGAAGACAGCCTCGGCGACCTGGGAGATCACCGGGTTCTGGACGTAGCCCGAGCCGAGCCCGACGCCGTTGTGGAGCAGGTCGGTGGCCGGGTTCTCGGCCATGCGGACCTTGGTGACCATGGCCAGCACGATGATGCCGCAGAACATGGTGACCGCCAGCAGGCCCATCATGGCCAGCGTGGTCGCCGCGTTCTTCGACTTCGGCTTGCGGAAGGCGGGGACGCCGTTGGAGATGGCCTCGACACCGGTGAGCGCGGCACAGCCGGAGGAGAAGGCGCGGAGGAGAAGGAAGACCAGGGCGAAGCCCGCTAGGCCCTGGTGTTCGGCCTTGATGTGGTAGTCGGCGGTCGGGGCCCGCATGGTGTCGCCGAGGACCAGGCCCCGGAACGCGCCCCACGCGATCATGATGAAGACGCCGCCGACGAACACGTACGTCGGGATCGCGAAGAGCTTGCCGGACTCCTTCACGCCTCGCAGGTTCATCAGGGTCAGCAGCACGATCACGGTGACCGCGCAGAGGACCTTGTGCTCGACGACGAAGGGGACCGCCGAGCCGAGGTTCTCGATGCCGGACGCGATGGAGACGGCGACGGTCAGGACGTAGTCGACGAGCAGCGCGCTCGCGACGGTGAGGCCGGCCTTGTTCCCGAGGTTGGTGGTGGCGACCTCGTAGTCGCCGCCGCCGCTCGGGTAGGCGTGGACGTTCTGCCGGTAGGAGGCCACCACGGTGAACATCAGCACGACGACCGCGACCGCGATCCAGGGGCTGAAGTGGTATGCAGACACGCCCGCGATGGACAGGACCAGCAGGACCTCCCCCGGCGCGTAGGCGACGGAGGACAGCGGGTCGGAGGCGAAGACGGGGAGTGCGATGCGCTTCGGCAGGAGCGTTTCGCCCAGCCGGTCACTGCGCAGTGCGCGCCCGATCAGGATCCGTTTGGGCACGTCGGTCAGTTTGGACACGAGAGAGGATCGTAGGCCTTCCACCTGGCAGGGCTCCAGCCGCGGGGCGTGATCTGCCTCCCGAGTGAAAAAGGTGACGGCTGGAACTGCGGATTCCGCAGCTTACGCCCGATCCGTGCCTAGATGGCAGACCCCGCCTGTCATCGCACTTCGGAGGTCTCATGCCTGCGACCGCAGAGCTGATCGGTGCCGCGGTGACCCTCGTCGGCCTCGGAATCCTCACTGCCTGGAGCGTGCGCAGCATCACTCGGCGCTGAGCGTGGCACAGGGGTGCCCGGCCGGGACGGTGCGTGTGTAGCTTTGGCGTCGGTCTGAGACCCTGATGGGGCTGAGCACTAACTTTTGGACACCGGAAGGACGGTCGTGCACATCGTCATCATGGGCTGCGGCAGAGTGGGTTCCGCTCTCGCCCAGACCCTGGAGCAACAGGGGCACACGGTCGCCGTGATCGACCAGGACCCCACCGCCTTCCGCAGGCTGGGCCCGGGATTCGGCGGTCGCCGGGTCACCGGGGTCGGCTTCGACCAGGACACCCTGCGCGAAGCGGGCATCGAGGAGGCCGGCGCCTTCGCCGCCGTCTCCAGCGGTGACAACTCGAACATCATCTCGGCCCGGGTGGCCCGCGAGATGTTCGGCGTGGAGAACGTCGCGGCCCGTATCTACGACCCGCGCCGGGCCGAGGTCTATCAGCGCCTCGGCATCCCGACCGTCGCCACGGTCCGCTGGACCGCCGACCAGATGCTGCGCCGGCTGCTGCCCTCGGGTGCGGAGCCGCTGTGGCGCGACCCCACCGGCGGGGTCCAGCTCGCCGAGGTGCACGCCTCCCCGAAGTGGGTCGGCCACAAGATCAGCAAGTTGCAGGAGGAGACCGGCGTCCGGGTCGCGTTCCTGACCCGGCTCGGTGAGGCGATGCTGCCCACCTCGCAGACGGTGTTGCAGGAGGGCGACCTCGTGCATGTGATGATGCGGACGGACGACGTCGACAAGGTCGAGGCCGCCTTCGCCGGGGGTCCGGAAGAGGAGGCGGGTCACTGATGAGGGTCGCCATTGCCGGAGCCGGCGCCGTCGGCCGCTCGATCGCGGGCGAGCTGCTGGAGAACGGCCACGAGGTCCTGTTGATCGACAAGGCCCCGACCGCCATCTCGGTGGAGCGGGTCCCGCAGGCGGAGTGGCTGCTCGCCGACGCCTGTGAGATCACCTCTCTGGACGAGGCGGCGCTGCAGCGCTGCAACGTCGTGATCGCCGCGACGGGCGACGACAAGGTGAACCTGGTCGTCTCGCTCCTCGCCAAGACGGAGTACGGCGTTCCGCGCGTCGTCGCCCGGGTCAACAACCCCAAGAACGAGTGGCTGTTCAACGAGGCCTGGGGCGTGGACGTCGCCGTCTCGACGCCCCGTCTGATGTCCGCCCTGGTCGAGGAGGCGGTGAGCGTCGGCGACCTGGTCCGGCTGCTCCGCTTCAGCCACGGCGACGCGAACCTGGTGGAGCTGACCCTGCCCGAGGAGTCGGCCCTGGCCGGCACCCAGGTCGGCGACGTGGCGTGGCCCGAGGACACCTCCCTGGTCACGATCATCCGCGGCACCCGGGTTCTCACCCCCTCCAGCGAGGACTCCCTGGAGGCGGGCGACGAACTCCTCTTCGTCGCGGCCCAGGCCCGCGAGGAACAGCTGGAGGACCTGCTGTCGGTACGGCGGGAAGACGTCTGACACAGGTACGAGAGAAGGGCGCCCTCCGCTGCGGAGGGCGCCGCAGGCACGTCTCGTTCTTCGCCGTGCACACCAGCGCTCCCAGCTCCATGGAGGC
>NZ_JBEOTA010000051.1:0-27674 GCF_040303265.1 Streptomyces sp. NPDC096040 | reverse complement strand
TTTTGTGGTGGGGGTTGGGGGTTTTCTCTTGTTCACTCGTCTCGTTCGCGCGCCCCCCGCGCGGGCGCGGCGCCCCCTTCTCTCGTACCTGCCTACTTGCGGTGGCGTCCGCCGGAGGGCTCGCCGCTCTCCGCGGCCAGCGCGGCCTTGCGCTCCTCCTCGGCCTTCTCCTCCGCCTCCATCTCGGCGAAGACATCGATCGGCGCCGGCGCCTTCGCCAGGAAGACCCAGGTGAGCCAGACGGCGAGCAGGAACGGCGGGATCTTCAACGCGACCAGCACCCAGCCGAGCTGGGCCGTGTTCGCCCACCAGTACAGCGGGAAGAGGATCGCGCACTTGGCGAGCAGGATCAGGCCCCAGGCCCAGCTGGCCTTGGCGTACGCCTTCTTGCGGCCGGGGTTGCGGGTGCGCCAGGAGAGGTTCTCCTTGAAGACCGGGCCGAGGATCAGGCCGATCAGCGGCATCCCGCACAGCGTGGTGATGATGTACGCCAGCGCCAGGCCCAGCGTGTAGAGCATGCCCGGGAGGTAGAAGTCCTTGGCGTTGCCCGTGAACATCGCGAACACGACACCGAAGGCGACGCCGAAGACACCGCTGAAGGCGTGCTTGACGGTGTCCTTCACGGCGAGGCGGACCACGACCAGCACCACGGCGACCGCGAGGGCGGCGATCGCCGACCAGTGCAGGTTCTTGTTGATGGTGAAGATCGTGACGAACAACAGGCCGGGCAGCACCGTCTCGACCATGCCGCGCACGCCGCCGAAGGCCTCGAACAGCGCGGCCTCGGTCACCGCCCGCGCATCGTCCTCCGCCTGAGTGTCTTCGGTCGGCTTGTCGAGCGACGTCACCGGCTACTCCCTACCGAGGGGTCTCAGTTCGTACTTGGGGTTGAACAGCACCCGGCGGCCCCGGCTCAGCGAGATCCGGCCCGATGCGATCAGCCTGCGCCCCGGTTCTATGCCCACGATGGAGCGCCTGCCGAGCCACACCACGTCCAGCGCGGCGGAGCCGTCGAACAGCTCGGCCTCCAGGGCCGGGACTCCGGCGCGCGGTCGCAGGGTGACCGTGCGCAAGGTACCAGTAACGGTGACGATCTGCCGGTCCTGGCAGTCGCCGATCCGGATACAGCCCGTCGTGTCGGCGTCCTCACGCAGCTCCTCGGACTCCAGGTCCTCCTGCGACGAGGACAGCCGGCCCAGCATGCGCCGGAACCGGCCGGCCGGCTTTTGGGAACGAGGAACAGCACTCATGTCTGAAGCGTACCGGGGTCCACAGACACCGCCGCAGTCCAGCTCACTTCGCCGTCGTCCAGCTGACTTCACCGTCGTCCGGTTCACTTCGCCGTAGTCCGGGTCACTTCTCGAACCGGTACCCCATGCCCGGCTCCGTGATGAAGTGCTTGGGATGCGAGGGGTCCGCCTCCAGCTTGCGGCGCAGCTGTGCCATGTACACGCGCAGATAGTTGGTCTCCGTCCCGTACGACGGCCCCCACACCTCCTGCAACAGCTGCTTCTGGCTGACCAGCCGCCCGGTGTTGCGGACCAGCACCTCCAGCAGATGCCACTCGGTGGGGGTCAGCCGGACGTCCTTGCCGGCCCGGTTGACCTTCTTCGCGGCCAGGTCGACGGTGAACCCCTCGGTCTCCACCAGCACGTCGTCCTCGCCGCCTCCGGCGACCGGCTCGGCACGGCGGACGGCGGCCCGCAGCCGGGCCAGCAGCTCGTCCATGCCGAAGGGCTTGGTGACGTAGTCGTCGGCGCCCGCGTCGAGCGCCTCGACCTTCTCGTCGGAGGTGTGGCGGGCGGACAGCACCAGGATCGGCACCCGGGTCCAGCCACGCAGCCCCTTGATCACCTCGACGCCGTCCATGTCGGGCAGGCCGAGGTCGAGGACGACCACGTCGGGGTGGCGGGAGGCGGCCAGTTCGAGGGCGGTACGGCCGTCGGGAGCCGCGTCGACCTCGTACTTGCGCGCCTTGAGGTTGATCACGAGGGCGCGCACGATCTGCGGCTCGTCGTCGACCACGAGCACACGGGTCATGAGGCCTGCCTTTCCGGTTCTGCCGCGGTCTGCGCCACGGGTTCTGCTGCCGCGGTGACCGATCCTGCCGCGCGGAGACTGAGGACCATGGTGAGGCCGCCGCCGGGCGTGTCCTCGGCGTTGAGGGTGCCGCCCATCGCCTCGGCGAAGCCCCGGGCGACCGCGAGCCCCAGACCGACCCCGGCGCCGCGCGGAGCGTCACCGTAGCGCTGGAAGGGCTCGAATATGCGTTCTTTGGCATCGTCGGGCACGCCGGGCCCGCGGTCCACGATCCGCAGCTCCACGCGGTCCGCGATGGCGCTGGCGGAGACGACGACAACACTGTCGGCCCGGTCGGTCGGGCTGTACTTGACGGCGTTCTCGACCAGGTTGGCCACCGACCGCTCCAGGAGCCCGGCGTCGGCCTCGACCATGGGCAGTGTCTCGGGGACGTCAAGGTCCACGCTGCCGTCCGGTACCCCCACCAGCGCCATCGGGACCACCTCGTCGAGGTCGATCTCACGGACGATGGGGGTGACGGTGCCGGTCTGCAGGCGGGACATGTCGAGCAGGTTGCCGACGAGGTGGTCGAGCCGGTCGGCGCCCTCCTCGATGCCTTCCAGCAGCTCCGCCCGGTCCTCCTCGGACCACGCCACGTCGCCCGAGCGCAGCGACGACACCGCCGCCTTGATCCCGGCGAGCGGGGTGCGCAGATCATGGCTGACGGCGGCCAGCAGGGCCGTACGGATGCGGTTGCCCTCGGCGAGCGCGCGGGCCTGCTCGGCCTCCTCCTGAAGCCGCCTACGGTCCAGTACGACGGCTGCCTGGGCGGCGAAGGCGGCGAGCACCCGGCGGTTCTCGGCGGGCAGCACCCGGCCGGTCAGGGCGAGGGCCATGTGGTCGCCTATGGGCATGTCGACGTCGGCGTCCTCCGGCCGCTCCAGAGCGGGCCCGAAACCGGCCCGGCCCGCGCAGCTCCACGGCTCGACATCGCTCGCCCGCTCGAGGAGGGCGGCGGACTCCATGCCGAAGGTCTCCCGTACCCGCTCAAGGAGCGCATCCAGGCTGGTCTCCCCTCTCAGCACGTTGCCGGCGAGGAAGGAGAGGATCTCGGACTCGGCGCGCAGCCGGGCGGCCTGGTGAGTGCGCCGGGCCGCGAGGTCCACGACCGAGGCGACGGACAGCGCGACCCCGAAGAAGATCACGATGGCCACGATGTTCTTCGGATCGGCGATGGTCAGCCGGTGCAGGGGCGGGGTGTAGAAGTAGTTCAGCAGCAGGGACCCGAAGGCCGCCGAGGCCAGCGCCGGGAAGAGCCCGCCGAGCAGCGCGGCCGCGACCGTGAGGGTCAGGAAGAGCAGCATGTCGTTGGCGAGGCCGAGGTCGACGGTGTTCAGCAGCACCGCCATGACGGCCGGGCCGGCCAGGCCGACCAGCCAGCCCGCGATGATCCGGCCCCGCCCGAGCCGCGCGCCCCGGGCCACCGGCAGCCCGCGCCCCTTGGCGACCTCCTCGTGGGTGACGATGTGGACGTCCAGGTCGGGTCCCGACTCGCGGGCGACCGTGGCGCCGACGCCGGGCCCGAGGACGTACTGCCAGGCCTTGCGGCGGGAGGAGCCGAGCACGATCTGGGTGGCGTTGACGCCGCGCGCGAAGTCGAGCAGGGAGGCCGGGATGTCCTCGCCGACGACCTGGTGGAAGGTGCCGCCGAGGTCCTCGACCAGGGTGCGCTGGACGGCGAGTTCCTTCGGGGAGGCCGAGGTCAGACCGTCGCTGCGGGATATATAGACGGCGAGGACCTCTCCGCCGGCGCCCTTCTCGGCGAGCCGTGCGGCCCGCCGGATGAGCGTGCGCCCCTCGGGACCGCCGGTGAGCCCGACGACGATCCGCTCCCGCGAGCCCCAGATCGCCGAGACCCGGTGCTCGCTGCGGTACTGCTTCAGGTACTCGTCGACCCGGTCGGCCACCCACAGCAGCGCCAGTTCGCGCAGGGCGGTCAGGTTGCCGGGCCGGAAGTAGTTGGACAGGGCCGCGTCGACCTTGTCCGGCTGGTAGATGTTGCCGTGCGCCATGCGCCGGCGCAGCGCCTGGGGCGACATGTCGACCAGTTCGATCTGGTCGGCGCGCCGTACCACCTCGTCGGGCACGGTCTCGCGCTGGCGCACTCCCGTGATGGACTCGACGACGTCACCGAGGGACTCCAGGTGCTGGATGTTGACGGTCGAGACCACGTCGATCCCGGCCGCCAGCAGTTCCTCGACGTCCTGCCAGCGCTTGGCGTTGCGGGAGCCCGGGATGTTGGTGTGGGCGAGTTCGTCCACCAGGGCGACGGCGGGGGCGCGGTGCAGTACGGCGTCCACGTCCATCTCCGTGAACAGGGCGTCCCGGTACTCCAGGTCCTTGCGCGGAACCTGCTCCAGGCCGTGCAGCATCACCTCGGTGCGCGGCCGGTCGTGGTGCTCGACGAAGGCGACCACGCAGTCGGTGCCCCGTTCCACGCGCCGATGGGCCTCGGAAAGCATGGCGTAGGTCTTGCCCACGCCCGGTGCCGCACCGAGATAGATCCGAAGCTTGCCGCGTGCCATGGTCCTATTGTCTTCCGCCTACCGCCGCCTACGCAGCGTCGACCTTACGGCCAACAATCCCGGCGAATGGGGCAGGGGGTACGGCGGCGGGCATCTTTGACAGAACCCTGATGTGCCCCGCGGGCCTCCCCGAGCGGGCCGCGGGGCACCGGGGGGTTCAGTTGGGATTGTCGCCGTGGGTGAGGGTCTCCCAGGCGACGAAGAGGTTGTTGCTGCCCGCGGGACGGTTGTTCTGGGTGAGTGTCTGGGTGTTGGTCATGGCGATGCCCAGCCGGTTGTGAAGGGCGTTGTAGCCGACCTCGGTGACCGGCCCGAGGCCGAGGGTCAGGGAGCCGCCGCAGAGCCAGCTGGGGACGGCGGTGCCCAGCTGGTACTTGGACTGGAAGCCGAGCGCCTGCCGCAGCCGTTCGCCGACGTCGGTGCCGTAGAGGTCCTGGCCCTGGATCCGGCTGGTCTCGGCGACGTGCGAGATCGAGGAGATGCCGTACCCGGTGTGCGTGAGGTCCCGGCAGGTCTCCTGGGTGAGGCCGGTGACGAAGGTGGACTGGCCCTGCCAGTAGGAGACGATCTTCGCGGTGGTGTCGAGGTTCTGGCTGGGCACGGTCTTCGGCACCGATCCGTCGGAGGCCAGGTAGACATAAGCGGCCGTGCGGGTGCGGAACTTGGCCATGGCCGTGTCGTACGACGCCTTGTCCTCCAGGAAGACGGAGATGCCGACGGCGGCCTCCATCATCGTCAGCTCCCAGTTGCCGTTGGAGTTGGAGCCCTTGATGACGGTGGGGAGGTAGACGTCGCGCAGCATGGTGGCGAAGCGGGCCTCGTTCGCCCAGGTGCCGGTGTACGTGTACCTGATGATCTCGGCGGCCTTGGGCCAGGAGGAGCCGGCCCAGCCGGTCTGCAGGGGCGCGTTGCTGTTGGTGTGACTTGTGATGGTGGCCGACCAGGCGTCCATGATCTGGATGGCCTTCTGGGCGTAGCGGGCGTCCTTGGTGATGTACCAGGCGAGGGCGTCGGTGTAGGCGGCGATAGCGTCCTCGCGCTCGTCGGTGCAGCCGTAGTTCGGATTCGAGTACGACCCGCACTCGACGGTCGCCCACGGCTTGGGCGTGCGGTTCAGGTCGGCGTACTTGCTCGCCATCATCTGGTCGTAGGCCGCCTTCCAGGGCTGGGCACCGGCCAGCACCTCGGTGCGGGCGAAGTCCAGCTGGGCCTTGGAGACGGTGACCCCGGGGTGCACGAAGGTGCTGGGGGCCGAGTGGGCGGCGGGGGCGGTGAAGACGCCCAGGAGCAGGGCTCCCACGGCCGCGAGCAGGGGGATGCGACGCACAGCGACTCCGTTCTCGTACGTTCGCGTATATGAACGTGGAGCGCCTCTGTGAACAGAGGCGTGCCGAGAACGTAGGTACGGACCAGCCTTCCGTCAAGGTGTGAAGTAAGGGGCCGCCGTTCACACCGGGAGCGGCGGGCATGTGAAAGGGCCGCACCCACAGGGGGTACGGCCCTTGTCGTTCCTCCGCCGTTACCGGACCTCGGTGATCTCCGGTCCGCGCTGGAGCTGGCCCATGCCGCCGGAGAAGCGCGAGCCCTCCTGCTGGACACCCTCGGGGATCATCTGGGCGTCGTTCGGCAGCTTGAGGACGATCGGGTCACGGGGGGCCATCGGGCCCTCGCCGCGGACCACGACGGTGTCCCGGAAGATCTGCTCGAGAAGCCCGGCGGCCTGCGGCTGCACCGCGCCCTGCCCGGAGATCACACCGCGCAGGAACCAGCGCGGACCGTCCACACCGACGAACCGCACAACCTGGAAGCCGCCCGTGCCGTCCGGCAGTTGTACCGGCACCTGGGCGCGCAGCTCCCAGCCCAGCGGACCCTCGACCTCGTCGACGATGCCACCCTGCTGGGTGATGCCGGAGCCGATCTCCTCGCGCACCTCGCCCCAGATGCCCTCGCGCTTGGGCGCGGCGAAGGCCTGCAACTGCACGGCGCTGTCCTTGAGCACCACGGTCGCCGCGACGATCGCGTCACCCGCGACCTCGACCCGCAACTCCATGCCGTCGACGCCGGGCACGAACAGACCACCCAGGTCCACCCGGCCCTCGCCCGGATCCCGCACCTCGGTGGCGTCCCACGGCCCGTCGGGCCGGGGCTCCGGCTCCAGGCGTACGCGCTCGCGCTCGCCCTCTTCCTCGTCCGCCTCGGTGTCGACGCTGTCGACGACCTGCTCGGCCTCGCCGGCCGCGTCCTCGGCGGCACCCTTCTTCTTGCGACGTCCGAACACGTCACTGTCCTTCCCGGTCGGATACGACCGAAGCGTATCGATTCCCACCCGTCCGACCACCCTCGGCGGCCTGACCGCTTGTGCCGCTCACGTCACCCACCGCGGCATGCCCGCCGGTGGACCCGAAGCCCCCCTCGGCCCGCGCCGAATCGGGAAGCTCCGCCACCTCCTGGAAGCGGACCCTCTCGACCTGCTGGACGACCAGTTGGGCAATCCGGTCGAAGCGCTCGAACCGCACGGACTCGCGCGGGTCGAGATTCACCACGATCACCTTGATCTCCCCACGGTACCCGGCATCAATCGTCCCCGGGGCATTCACGAGGGCCACACCGCACCGGGCGGCAAGCCCCGAACGAGGGTGCACGAAGGCCGCGTACCCGTCCGGGAGGGCGATCGACACCCCGGTGGGCAGGACGACCCGTTCCCCCGGCTTCAGCTCGCACGCCTCGGTGGTACGCAGATCGGCTCCCGCGTCACCGGGGTGCTCGTACGCCGGGAGCGGTACGCCGAGCTCGACGCGGCGGATGAGCACGTCGAGAGGGCTCACGGAGGATGCGGGGTTCACGGGTTCACCTCGAAGGCGCGGGTGCGCCGGATCTGGTCCGGGTCGTTCATGGCGGCCTTGATCTCTTCCTCGCGGCCGTGGTCGACGAAGTGCTCGACGGGGACCTCGACGAAGAGGGCGTCGGCGCGGACGGCGACGGGTCCTTCGGGGCCGTCCACGCGTCCGGTGGCGGTCGAGTAGATCTTCCGGCCCGCCACGGCGACGACCTCGGCCGCCAGGTGGAGCGTGGTGCCCACGGGCACCGGCCGTACGAAGTCCGTCTCCAGCCGTCCGGTGACGGCGATCTTCCGCAGCAGCCAGTTCAGCGAACCGAGCGTCTCGTCGAGAGCGGTGGCGAGGACACCGCCGTGCGCGAGGCCCGGGGCCCCCTGGTGCGCGGACCGCACGGTGAACTCGGCGGTGAGGGAGACCCCCTCGCCGGCCCGTACCTCCAGAAGCAGCCCGTGCGACTGCTCGTGGCCGCACCCGAAACACTGTTCGTAGTGGGCGCCGATGAGCTCACCGGGCGCGGGAGCGTCGGGATGCCGCACCGGTTTCCGGGCACTGGCAGGAGGCTGAAGAGCTGCGGAACTACCACTCACAGCCGCAGACCTTACCCGCGCGTCCGGTGGATCCGGACACCGTGCCAAGCTTGGCTCCATGCAGCTCTCCGCCACCCCGTACGAAGAACGCCTCACGGCCCCCCGGTCGTGGTGGTTCCTCAGCTTCCTGATCGGCGTCTCGTGCGCCCTGGTCCTGCTGCCGTTCGGCACCCTGCCCACACTGGGCGGTCTGGTGGGCGGTACGGCGGCGGCAGCGGTGGTGGCCAGTTCGTACGGCTCCCCGCGCATCCGGGTCGTGGGCGACTCGCTGATCGCGGGCGAGGCGAAGATCCCGGTGGCGGCCCTGGGCGCGTCGGAGATCCTGGACCCGGAGGAGGCACGCGCCTGGCGCACGTACAAGGCCGACGTCCGCGCCTTCCTCCTGCTGCGCTCCTACATCCCCAGGGCCCTGCGGGTGGAGGTCACGGACCCGGAGGACCCGACGCCCTACCTCTACCTGTCGACGCGGGAGCCGGAGGCCCTGGCGGCGGCGATCGAGGCAGCCAAGAAGGCCCAGTAGATCTCTCCGCCCGCCGGCCGTCAGCCCTCGAAGTCCTCCGGCAGCTCGGCGATCGGCAGCGGCTCCGCCGGTTTCTCCAGCGGCGGCAGCTCCGCCAGTTCCTCCCACGGCACCTGGATCTTTCTCAGGTCAGCCCGGATCCGCGCCGCGAGCTTCTTCGTGTCCCGGCGGTTCATGACCGCACCCACCGCGGCGCCCACCATGAACGGCATCAGGTTGGGCAGGTCCCGCACCATCCGCTTCATGATCTGCTGGCGCAGCTCGCGCTTCATGTGGCCGCCGAGGGCGCCGTTGATCGTCGACGGCTTCATCACGTCGATCCCGCGCTCCCCCGACCAGGAGGACAGATACGCGGTGCTGCGGGCCTTCAGGTTCCCCGGCGGCCGCACGCCGTACACCTCGTGGAGCTCGGCGATCAGCTTCAGCTCGATCGCCGCGACCCCGGTGATCTCCGCGGCCAGCTCGGTCGGCATCGCCGGCGGCACCGGCAGCATCGCCGCCGCGCCGACCCCGGCCCCGACCGCCGAGGTCGCGCCCGCCGCGCTCGCCACCAGTTTGTCGGCGAGCTGCTCCGGGCCGAGGCCTGGGAAGTGCCGACGCAGGGTCGCGAGGTCGCGTACGGGGACACGAGGGGCGATCTCGATGATCCGGTCCGCGAGGTAGGCCAGCCCCGCTCTCGCCCGGCTGCCGCCCTTGCGGGCGCCTTCCCGGGCCAGATCCACGGCCCTGTCACGGATGACCCCGGCCCGTCGCCTTGCGACGGGCGCGGGCCGGTCCGCCGGCGCCGGGAGGTCACCCCGGTCGGCCGCCGGTTCGAGCGAGGCTCCCGGATCGGATGAGCCCCGCTCGTCGTCACGCGCGCGTGGGCCGTCAGACGGCCCCGAGTCCGCTCCCCGGCGAGAGAAGCGGCGCTTCCGAGGTGGGGTCGAGCCAGTCATGCCCGACCCCTCCTCAGTCGCAGTCGCGGCAGATCGGCTGACCGTTCTTCTCCCTGGCCAGCTGGCTGCGGTGGTGCACCAGGAAGCAGCTCATGCAGGTGAACTCGTCCTGCTGCTTGGGCAGCACCCGGACGGCCAGCTCCTCGTTCGAGAGGTCTGCGCCGGGCAGCTCCAGGCCTTCGGCGGCCTCGAACTCGTCTACGTCCACCGAGGACGTGGACTTGTCGTTCCTCCTGGCCTTCAGCTCTTCAAGGCTGTCCGAGTCGACGTCATCGTCGGTCTTGCGTGGTGTGTCGTAATCGGTTGCCATGTCGCTCTCCCCCTCTGGGTGTCTGCGGTGTCTCCAGCGCACGTAACGCGTGAGAGGCCGGACTTGTGCCCGACCCGAGGCGGAGATTTTGCCTCACATCAAGGTCTGTTACTCAATCGACACCCAACCCGATCCCTCAAGACTGATCAGGTTGAATGGCGAGGGGGACCGTACACGGTCCTCGCGAGGCACCTCAAAGGCACCTCATCCTGTACTTCCCGTGATCAAGACCCCTGAAAACAGGGATTTTACCGGCTTTATTCCCCCAACCATGATCACGGAGAGTATATGGCCGGAAATCCGCCCTTGTGATCGATCACACATGGGATAGCACGCCACGCCGATAGAAAATTCCGCGCAAAGCGAACATCCCCCGTGTGTGTCGCGATCTTGTAACCGGCATTCAGATCGGCAGGGTGACGCGCATCACGAGCCCACCGCCCTCCCGGGGCTGGGCCGCGATATGACCACCGTGGGCCCGGGCCACGGAACGGACGATGGACAGACCGAGACCGACACCCTTGTCACTGCCCGTGCGCTCGGTACGGAGCCGCCTGAAGGGCTCGAAAAGGTTGTCGATCTCGTACGCCGGCACCACCGGGCCGGTGTTCGCGACGGACAGTACCGCCTGGCCGTGCTGGACCTCGGTGTCGACCTCCACCCACCCGTCCTCGGGCACGTTGTAGCGCACCGCGTTCTGCACCAGGTTCAGCGCGATCCGCTCCAGCAGTACGCCGTTGCCCTGCACGACCGCCGGCTTCCGCACGCCCCGGATGGTGACGCCCTTGGCCTCCGCCTCGGCGTGCACCTGGTCGACGGCCTGGCTGGCGACCTCGGCCAGGTCGACCGGCTTGCGCTCGACGATCTGGTTGTCGCTGCGGGCGAGCAGCAGCAGGCCCTCCACCAGCTGCTCGCTGCGCTCGTTGGTGGCCAGCAGGGTCTTGCCGAGCTGCTGGAGCTCCACGGGCGCGTTCGGGTCCGAGAGGTGCACCTCCAGGAGCGTGCGGTTGATCGCCAGGGGCGTGCGCAGCTCGTGGGAGGCGTTGCCGACGAAGCGCTGCTGGGCGGTGAAGGCCCGCTGCAGCCGCTCCAGCATGTCGTCGAAGGTGTCCGCGAGCTCCTTGAGCTCGTCGTCCGGGCCGTCCAGCTCGATCCGGCGGGACAGGTCCGAGCCGGCCACCGCGCGCGCGGTGCGGGTGATCCGGCCGAGCGGGGACAGCACCCGTCCGGCCATCGCGTAACCGAACGCGAAGGCGATCACGGCGAGGCCGAGCAGGGCCAGCAGCGAGCGGCTGAGCAGGTCGTCCAGGGCCGCCTGGCGCTGGCGGTCCACGCACTGGGCGATCGCGCTGTTGAAGTCCGGGATCTGCAGGTTGGTCGCGCCGGTGATCGCCGGACAGTTGTCGCTGGAGATCTTGATGTCCGAACCGCCGATGATCTTGAACAGCGGCTGGTTGCCGGTGCTGATGGCCTGCGCGGCGAGCAGGTAGATGATCGAGAGCAGCAGGATGCCCGCGATGAGGAACATGCCGCCGTACAGCAGCGTGAGCCGTATGCGGATGGTCGGGCGCAGCCACGGGAAGACGGGCTGCGGTCTGCGGGGGTCCCAGGTGGGCTTGGGGGGTGCCTGCGGAGGTGCGGGAGTGGTGGCCACGGTCATCAGATCCGGTAACCCGAGCCGGGGACGGTGACGATCACGGCGGGCTCGCCCAGCTTGCGGCGAAGCGTCATCACGGTCACCCGCACGACGTTGGTGAAGGGGTCCGTGTTCTCGTCCCAGGCCTTCTCGAGGAGCTGCTCGGCGCTGACCACCGCCCCCTCGCTGCGCATCAGCACCTCCAGGACGGCGAACTCCTTGGGCGCGAGCTGGACCTCCTTGCCGTCGCGGAAGACCTCGCGGCGGTTCGGGTCGAGCTTGATGCCGGCGCGCTCCAGGACGGGGGGCAGCGGCACGCTGGTACGGCGGCCGAGGGCGCGCACGCGCGCGATGAGCTCACTGAACGCGAAGGGCTTGGGGAGATAGTCGTCGGCGCCGATCTCCAGGCCCTCCACGCGGTCGCTGACGTCGCCGGACGCGGTGAGCATCAGCACGCGCGTCGGCATACCGAGTTCGACGATCTTGCGGCAGACGTCGTCGCCGTGCACGAGGGGGAGGTCGCGGTCGAGGACGACCACGTCGTAGTCGTTGACGCCGATGCGCTCCAGGGCGGCCGCACCGTCGTACACGACGTCGACGGCCATGGCCTCCCGGCGCAGTCCGGTGGCCACCGCATCGGCGAGCAGTTGCTCGTCCTCGACGACGAGTACGCGCACGTCGCTTGTCCTTCCTCTGTCCACCCGCGTAGCGCGCACCGGCGCACGTGGGCAGGGGTCTCCATGGGGTGTGTGACCTCCATCCTGCCCTTTTCGGCCATAAGTCGGCAGTAAGACGGGGGCGGGGGAAGGCCGGATCGGTCCGGCCGGGCGGGAATGCGAGATTTTCTCTTCCGGTTGAGGTTTCCACGGAGGGGAGCGGGGGGAGGACGGCATGTACACCCCGCGATCACGCTCTGCATGTGCCGCAACACCATGCGGTACGTACATCGCCGCTACAGCAGAGTGGACGATGGGGGTGTCCGGCACCGTCGCCGCCCAGCTGGGCAGCGCTGGGCACCCGCGAGAGACGTGATCGCCCCTTCAACGGCACACCCCCGTGCCACCGACCCACGACCCAGGACGAGGGGGCGCAGCATGGACGCATTCACCGCAGGACTTCTGCAGCGCATAAAGGCGACCGAGTCCGACATCACGCGGGCTCGTGACGAGGGCGACGACTTCCTTGTCGAGGTGGAACAGGCCGAGCTCGACGACCTGCGCCGCCTCGCCGCCGAACACGGTGTGGAAGTCGGCGCGACCGCCGTCTGACAGTCCCGCAGTAGCAGCTCAGCGGCACCAGAACAGGGCCCCGGCGAATCCAGCGCCGGGGCCCTGCTCATACGTTGCCCCGTACCCACCGTGACAACGTTCGATTCCCATTCACCAGAAGAAAACCCAGGCGTTCGGGGTCAGTCGTGCCAGGCCCCGAAGTCGTCCAGCAGTTGCTGAAGCGGCTCGAAGACTCCCGGGGTGCCCGCGATCGTCAGGTCGCGGGACGGGGGTTCTCCGGGGCGGCCGCCGGTCAACGCGCCGGCCTCTCTCGCGATCAGGTCGCCCGCGCCCCAGTCCCACGCGTTCAGCCCGCGCTCGAAGTACCCGTCCAGCCGGCCGCAGGCCACATCGCACAGGTCGATCGCCGCCGACCCGCTGCGGCGAATGTCGCGGAGCAGCGGGATCAGGCGCGCGGCGACCTCGGCCTGGTGGGTGCGGACCTCCGTCACGTAGTTGAAGCCGGTCGACACCAGCGCCTGCTCCAGCGGCGCGGCCGGACGGCAGGTCAGCCGCCGCTCGCCCTCCCACGCCCCGGCCGCCCAGGCCCCGCCGCCCCGCAGCGCGTGGTACGTCTCGCCGCGCATCGGGGCCGCCACGACGCCGGCCACGGTCTCGCCGTCCTGCTCGGCCGCGATGGAGACCGCCCAGGTCGGCAGCCCGTACAGGTAGTTGACCGTGCCGTCGAGCGGGTCGATCACCCAGCGGATCCCGCTCGTGCCCTCGATCGACGCCCCCTCCTCACCGAGGAAGCCGTCCTCGGGGCGGTGCCCGGAGATCAGGTCGGTGATCAGCTTCTCCGCCGCGATGTCCATCTCGGTCACGACGTCGATCGGGCTGGACTTGGTCCGGGCCACGGCGAGGTCGGCCGGGCGGCCGTCCCGCAGCAGCTCGCCCGCGCGGGCGGCCGCCTCCCGGGCGAGCCTGAGCAGATCGGTGTGCAGGGCGTCGGTCACGGGGCTCCTCACGCGTACGGGCTGTCGGCGCCGGCCGCGGCCGGGCGGGGGGCGCGGGCCGGGCAGCAGCCGACCGGGCACAGGTTGTGGCTCGCGCCCAGCGAGCCCAGTGCGCACGGCGTGACCTCCCGCCCGCTCTCCACGGCCGCGCGCTCCAGGACCAGGTCACGGATGGCGGCGGCGAACCGGGGGTCGTCCCCGACGGTCGCGGACCGCCGTACCGGCAGTCCGAGTTCCTCGGCCTTGGCCGTGGCCTCCGTGTCGAGGTCGTAGAGGACCTCCATGTGGTCGGAGACGAAGCCGATGGGGGCCATGACGACGGCCGGGACCCCGGCGCCGTGCAGCGTCTCCAGGTGGTCGCAGATGTCGGGCTCCAGCCACGGGATGTGCGGGGCGCCGGACCGGGACTGGTAGACGAGCCGCCAGGGGTGGTCGATGCCCGTGCGCTCGCGGACCGCGTCGGCGATCAGCTGGGCCACGTCCAGGTGCTCCTCGACGTACGCGCCGCCCTCTCCATGGGTCTCGACCGGCCCCGAGGTGTCGGCGCTCGCGGTCGGGACGGAATGGGTGGTGAAGGCGATGTGGGCGCCCGCGCGGACGTCCTCGGGAAGGTCGGCGAGGGACGCGAGGACCCCGTCGATCATCGGGTCGAGGAAGCCGGGGTGGTTGAAGTAGTGCCGCAGCTTGTCGATCCTCGGCGGTTCCAGGCCCTCGGCCTCCAGCGCGGCCAGCGAGTCCGCGAGGTTCTCGCGGTACTGGCGGCAGCCCGAGTAAGAGGCGTAGGCGCTGGTGGCGAGCACCAGGACGCGGCGGCGGCCGTCGGCGACCATCTCGCGGAGGGTGTCGGTCAGATACGGCGCCCAGTTGCGGTTGCCCCAGTAGATCGGCAGGTCCAGGCCGTGCTCGGCGAAGTCCTTGCGCAGGGCGTCCAGCAGGGCGCGGTTCTGGTCGTTGATCGGGCTGACCCCGCCGAACAGGAAGTAGTGCTGCCCGACTTCCTTGAGGCGTTCCTTCGGGATACCGCGCCCGCGTGTCACGTTCTCCAGGAACGGGACCACGTCGTCCGGGCCTTCCGGGCCGCCGAAGGAGAGCAGGAGCAGGGCGTCGTAGGGGGTGGCATCGAGCGCGTCTGACATGAGCCGATCCTGCCACCCGGCGCTGACGGCCCGGAAACAGGAGTGTGAAGAGTCGGATTCGGGAGGTTTATCCCCAGTGCCCAGCAGGTGCGCCAGGGTGCCCTCACTCGTAAGCTCTATCAGCCGCAGTCACGCCTTACCCAGCCGTCGGAGACCCCGTGCCCAGCCCCTATCGCGCCCTGTTCGCCGCACCCGGCACCAAGGGCTTCTCCGCCGCGGGGTTCCTCGGCCGGATGCCGCTGTCCATGATGGGCATCGGCGTGGTCACGATGATCTCCCAGCTCACCGGGCGGTACGGCCTCGCGGGCGCACTCTCGGCCACCATCGCGCTCTCCGCCGCCGCGATCGGCCCGCAGGTCTCCCGGCTGGTCGACCAGCACGGCCAGCGCCGTGTGCTGCGCCCCGCGACCCTGCTGGCGCTGGCGGCGGCGGCCGGGCTGCTGTGCGCCGCGCACTACGGGTGGCCGGACGCTGTGCTGTTCGTCTGTGCCGCCGGGATCGGCGCGGTGCCGAGCCTGGGCGCGATGATCCGGGCCCGCTGGGCCGCCCTCTACCGGGGCACCCCGCAACTGCACACGGCCTACTCGTTCGAGTCCGTCGTCGACGAGGTCTGCTTCATCTTCGGGCCGATCATCTCCATCGGGCTGTCCACGGTCTGGTTCCCGGAGGCGGGGCCGCTGCTGGCCGCCTGCTTCCTGGCCGCAGGCGTCTTCTGGCTGACCGCCCAGCGCGCCACCGAGCCCGCGCCGCATCCGCGCGAGCAGGACGGCCGCGGTTCGGCGCTGGGGGCGCCCGGCCTCCAGGTGCTGGTGGCGACCTTCGTGGCCACCGGAGCGATCTTCGGAGCGGTCGACGTGGTCACCGTCGCCTTCGCCGACGAACGCGGCCACAAGGGCGCCGCGAGCGTGGTCCTGGCCCTGTACGCGGCGGGCTCCTGCCTGGCCGGGGTGGTCTTCGGCCTGCTGCGCTTCGCGGGGAAGCCGGAACGCAGATGGCTGCTGGGCATATGTGCGATGGCCGTGAGTATGATCCCCCTCCTACTGGTCGGAAACTTGCCGCTTCTGGCCGTGGCGCTGTTCGTTGCGGGTCTGTCCATCGCACCGACGATGATCACGACGATGTCCCTCATCGAAAAGCACGTACCTCGCGCGAAGCTCACCGAGGGCATGACCTGGGTGAGCACCGGCCTCGCGGTCGGGGTGGCGCTCGGCTCCTCGGTCGCCGGCTGGGTGATCGACGCGGCCGGCGCCCGCGCCGGGTACGGGGTTCCGGCCGTGTCCGGGGCCGTCGCGGTCGCGGTCGGTTTCCTCGGGTACCGCCGGCTCAACAGGCCGGTCACGGGTCGGGGAGGCACCGTTGAGCAGTACAGCGAGCGGGAAGAGCGGCACGTGGCGTAACTGGGGAGGGAACGTCACCGTCCGCCCCGCGCGGGAGGTCACGCCGGCCTCCGTGGACGAGCTGGCGGCGGCCGTGCGGCGGGCGGCGGAGGACGGCCTGAAGGTGAAGGCGGTCGGCAGCGGCCACTCCTTCACCTCGATCGCCGCGACCGACGGTGTCTCGATCCGCCCTCAACTGTTGACCGGGATCCGCAACATTGACCGGAAAGCCATGACCGTCACGGTCGAGGCGGGCACCCCGCTCAAGAGACTCAATGTGGCCCTGGCCCGCGAGGGCCTGTCGCTGACCAACATGGGCGACATCATGGAGCAGACGGTCTCCGGGGCCACCAGCACCGGCACCCATGGCACCGGCCGCGAGTCCGCCTCGCTCGCCGCCCAGATCAGGGAACTCGAACTGGTGACCGCCGACGGCTCGGTGCTCACCTGCTCCGAGAAGGAGAACCCGGAGGTCTTCGCGGCCGCGCGGATCGGCCTCGGGGCGCTGGGGATCGTCACCGCGATCACCTTCGCGGTGGAGCCGCTCTTCCTGCTCATGGCCCGCGAGGAACCGATGCCCTTCGACCGGGTATTGGCCGAGTTCGACCAGCACAGGGCGGAGAACGAGCACTTCGAGTTCTACTGGTTCCCGCACACCGCGTCCACCAACACCAAGCGCAACAACCGCAGCGCGGGTCCGGCACAGCCCGTGAAGCCGCTCGCGGGCTGGATCGAGGACGAGTTCGTCGCCAACGGCCTCTGGCAGGTGGCCAACTGGGTCGGCCGTGCGGCGCCCGCGGCCATTCCGGCCATCGCCCAGATCTCCACTCGGGCCTGGTCCACAAGGACCTACACCGATATCCCTTACAAGGTCTTCACCTCGACCCGCCGGGTGCGGTTCGTCGAGATGGAGTACGCCGTCCCGCGCGAGGCCCTGCCGGACACGCTGCGGGAGATCAAGGCGATGGTCGACCGTTCGGACCTCAGGATCAGCTACCCCGTCGAGGTCCGCACCGCCCCCGCGGACGACATCGCCCTGTCCACCGCCTCAGCCCGGGACAGCGCCTACGTCGCCGTGCACATGTTCCGGGGCACGCCCTACCAGTCGTACTTCACCGCCGCCGAACGCATCTTCGTCGCGCATGAGGGCCGCCCGCACTGGGGCAAGGTGCACACCAGGGACGCGGACTACTTCGCGCAGGTCTACCCGCGCTTCGGGGAGTTCACGGCGCTGCGGGACCGGCTCGACCCGGATCGGCTGTTCCAGAACGACTACTTGCGAAGGGTTCTGGGGCAGTAGCCGAGGACTCGGTGGGCGAGGGGGCCGTACTCGGCTCCCCGCTCGCGGACTCGCTCGGAGACGGTGCCGACGTCGTGGCCCCCTCGCTCGCGGGCGTCCGTGACGCGTCCGAGGAGGACGACGGCGACGGGGCCGGCGAAGTGGCCGTACCGTCACCGGACTTCGGGTCGGGGGAGCCCGACGGGGCCGAGGAGTCCGCGGGATCCGAGGGGTCCGACGACTTCGAGGACGTGGTGCCGCCGGTGACTGCGCCGCTGACCGTCGTACCGGAGCCGCCGCTGAAGGTGCTTCCGGAGACCAGTTCGTAGGTCGTGACGCCGGCCATGGTCACCGCGAAGACCACGGCCGCCGCGAACACCGGGCGGCGCCAGGTCCTCACCCGCGCGCGGTAGACGGTGCCCTCGGTGAACTCGCCCGGCGCCGGGGGCGCTTGCTCGCGCGGCCGGGCGGTCACCGTCGCGTCGCGCAGTTGTTCCCCGGTGCGCTTGAAGAAGTGCTGGAACAACGAGCCGCCGCAGGTGGCGACCACGCTGACGACTCCGGCGCCGACGATCGTGCCGTACACCCCGAAACAGGACGCGAGTTTGGCGGCCACCACCGCGGCCACCGCGCTGCCCGCGACCTGGGGCACGCTGAGGTCGATCCGTTTCGAACTTCCCTTCACCTCCTCCCCCATACCGGTCTCGTCACCTGAACCGGGCCTTTCACGCATTCCCGAACCTTGCCTGCCTTTCCCGTACTTGTTCGACCCGCTGCACCAGAAAGGGACGCACGAACGAAACCATTAGTTCCGTTTCTGCTGATTGCGTGAAGTACGCCACGTTCAAGATCCCCAGAAGTGGGCAACCGAAGGCCGGGAAGCGGTCGTTGCCAGAAGTTGGGCGGCGCGCCAATCCACGCACATGGCCCGAATGGAGTACTGTTGCGAGCCCTGGGTTCGGTCTCCCGCCAGGGCGTCCGGGGCCTTGCAGGACCGCCGGGAGGGGGCTCGTTGCACAGGGTGACGGAGTTGGTCACTTAGCGTTGCGAATAGGTAACCGTGCCATAACGGCGTTCCCGGGCCCGTGCCCGACACGCCGGGCAACTCGGCAAGGTTGTGGCAGGCTGCACCCGGGCAGGCCACACTCGACTAGCGGAAGCAGCGACGCACGTGACGTCGGCAGGCACCACCCGGGAGGTCCCCATGCCCGAACTGCGTGTCGTGGCCGTCTCCAATGACGGCACACGACTGGTGCTCAAGGCTGCCGACTCTACGGAGTACACGCTTCCGATCGACGAACGGCTCCGTGCCGCCGTGCGCGGCGACCGGCCCCGGCTCGGCCAGATCGAGATCGAGGTCGAGAGCCATCTCCGGCCCCGAGACATCCAGGCGCGGATACGTGCGGGCGCGACCGCGGAAGAGGTCGCCCAGCTCGCCGGGATCCCCGTCGACCGGGTGCGGCGCTTCGAGGGTCCGGTACTGGCCGAGCGCGCCTTCATGGCCGAACGAGCCCGCAAGACGCCGGTCCGCCGGCCCGGTGAGAACTCCGGGCCGCTGCTCGGCGAGGCCGTCCAGGAGCGGCTGTTGCTGCGCGGTGCCGAGAAGGACACCGTGCAGTGGGACTCCTGGCGGCGCGACGACGGCACCTGGGAGGTCCTCCTCGTCTACCGGGTCGCGGGCGAACCGCACTCGGCGAGCTGGACCTACGACCCGCCCCGGCGGCTCGTCCAGGCCGTCGACGACGAGGCTCGCTCGCTGATCGGCGAGTCCGACGACCTCGCCGTCCCGGAGCCCAGCTTTCCGTTCGTGCCGCGGATCGCGCGGCTGCCGCGTGACCGCCCGATGGACCGTTCCGGCGACCGGGACCGGCCGAGCCTGCCCGCGCAGTCGTCCGAACCGGTCGAGGAGACGACCAGCGAGCGGGACTCGCTGACCAGCCTGCTGGAGGCGGTACCGAGCTTCCGGGGCGACATGGTGGTCCCGGAGCGCCCCGCGGATGTCGTCCCGGAGGAGCCCGACCCGGAACCGGCGGAGGAGGAGCCCCCGGCCCCCGCGGCGTCGGCCGGCTCCGCCTATGCGGACGTCCTCATGCCCCGCTCCGTCGGCAGCCACCGCGACCGGCTGATCGGCGCCACCGACCGCCAGGCCGAGGCCGACGGCGTCCGCCCGGGCCGCCGTGCCGCCGTGCCGAGCTGGGACGAGATCGTCTTCGGGACGCGGCGCAAGAAGCAGGAGTAGGAACAGGTCGTACGACCGTACGAAGAGGGGGCACGCGCGCGTGCCCCCTCTTCCGGCCGTCGTTACCGCGGGTCGGGGCCGACCGCGACCGGACGGGACGGGTCGGCGGACCACTCCGACCACGAACCGACGTACAGCGCCGCCGGGATGCCCGCCACGGCCAGCGCCAGCACCTCGTGGGCACCCGAGACACCCGAGCCGCAGTAGACGCCCACCGGGGCCGCCTCGGAGGCGCCCAGGGCCTTGAAACGGTCACTCAGCTCCCCGGCGGACAGGAAGCGGCCGTCCGGGCCGACGTTCTCGGTGGTCGGCGCGGACACCGCGCCCGGGATGTGGCCGCCGACCCGGTCGATCGGCTCCACCTCACCCCGGTACCGCTCCCCCGCGCGGGCGTCGAGCAGCACACCCGCGCGGGCCAGCGCGGCCGCCCCGTCCGCGTCGAGCGACTCCACCGCGCCGGGCGCCGGTTCGAAGTCACCCTCGTCCGGTTCGGCCGCGTCAGTCGAAAGAGCGCCTTCCCAGGACGGCAACCCGCCGTCCAGGACCCGCACATCCGGGTGACCCGTCCAGCGCAGCAGCCACCACGCGCGCGCCGCCGCCCAGCCGTGTCCGCCGTCGTACACGACCACCGGCCGGTCCGCCGACACACCCGCGCGGCGCATCGCCGCCCCGAAGGCGCCCAGGTCGGGCAGCGGATGCCGGCCGCGCTCCCCGGGCGCCCCGGCCAGCTCCGTGTCCAGGTCCACGTAGACGGCGCCCGGAAGGTGCCCTGCGGTGTAATCGGCCCGGCCGTCGAAGGCCGTACCGCCCTGCGTGGTCAGCTGCCAGCGCACGTCCAGCAGCACGGGCGGGTTCGGCCCGGTCAGGTCGTCGGCGAGTTCGGTTGCGGTGATGATGGCTTCCATGGCCCCATCCTTACGCCAGGGGTGGCCGCATCGTCCAGGTCCGACTACTCTGCTCGGCCGGACAGGCTCGATCACCGGGCGTGCGGGATCGGACACATGCTGTACGGCTGATGGACACCCGGCGGCAATCGACCGGAAACGGGCGAGAAACGGCAGATCAGGCATCCTCGCGGCGAAGCCGCCTCACGGTGTGGACGCAGGGCGCCACGGAGGGTGCGAGCATCGGCACGGGGCGTGCCCGCGACTGCGGCACAGCCGGTCCGGAGAGCGGAAGCGACACGGCCACCGCGAGGGGCCGAGGAGAGAGTGACGATGACCGAGGTACGGGGTTCGGCCGGCCCGAACGGCGGTACACACGCTCGGCGCACGCCCGGCACCCCCAGCTGGGTGAGTCTGATGGTGCACGGCTTGACCACGACCGAGGAGTTCTACGAGGCCTTGTTCGGCTGGGAGTTCCAGCCGGGGCCCCAGCAGCTCGGCCCCTACGTCCGGGCACTGCTCGACGGGCAGGAGGTCGCGGGCATCGGGCAGCTCCCCCCGGACCGTCATCTGCCGATCGCCTGGACGCCGTACTTCGCCTCGGAGGACGTGGACCTGACGGCCGAGACGGTCCGGCTGTGCGGCGGCACGGTGGGCGTCGGTCCGCTGGACGCGGCCGAGGCCGGACGGATGGCCATCGGCTCCGACCCGTCGGGCGCCGTGTTCGGCATCTGGCAGGCCTCGGCCCACCTCGGCACGTCTGTCACCGGTGTCCCGGGCACGCCCGCCTGGAACGAACTGCTCACCTTCGAGACCGGAAGCGTCGCCAAGTTCTACGAGGCGGTGTTCGGTTACGGGGAGGAGGCGGTGGTGTCCGCCGACTTCGACTACGTGACCCTGCATGTCGAGGGCCACCCGGTGGCCGGCATCCACGGGGTCGGCCTCTCGCTGCCCCGGGACCGGGGGCCGCACTGGCTGACGTACTTCGAGGTGGCCGACGCGGACGCGACCCTGCGCGAGGTCGACGAACTGGGCGGGCAGGTGCTGAAGCCGGCCCGGGACAGCGCACACGGCCGGGTCGCCACGGTGGCCGACCCGGAGGGTGCGGTCTTCTCGGTGATCGAGAGCCCGCGCTGAGTCAGGTCGAGACGGGCAGGACGTCCGGGGACAGGGCCGCCGCGCGAGCCGATGCGGCGGTCATCCGGCGCCGGTGGTGGCGCCGGCACAGCACCTCGTAACCGACCTTCCCGGCCGCCCCGTCGACATCACCCACGACCACCTGGGCGCCCTCGACGACCATCTCGCCGCCGACCGTGCGGGCGTTGTGCGTGGCGCGGGCGCCGCACCAGCACAGGGCCTCGACCTGGAGCACCTCGACCCGGTCGGCCAGCTCCACCAGCCGCTGGGAGCCGGGGAACAGCTTGGAGCGGAAGTCGGTCGTGATGCCGAACGCGTAGACGTCCAGGCCCAGATCGTCGACCACGCGCGCGAGCTGGTCGATCTGCTCCGGCGCCAGGAACTGCGCCTCGTCGGCGATGACGTAGTCCGCGCGGCCGCCCTGCGAGAGATGGTCGACCAGGTAGGCGTAAAGGTCCTGGCCGTCCTCGACCTCCACGGCGTCCGTGACCAGGCCGAGACGGGAGGACAGCTTGCCGTGACCCGCGCGGTCGTCACGGCTGAAGATCATGCCGACGAGGCCGCGGGCCGACCGGTTGTGCTCGATCTGCAGAGCCAGCGTCGACTTCCCGCAGTCCATCGTTCCGGAGAAGAAGACCAGCTCGGGCATGGGGAGTTGAGCACCTTTCGGGGGTGGTGGGGCCACGGTGTCAGGAGCGTACTTCGAGCAGCGGCACCAGTTGCTCGACAGGGGTCATCGAGCCGTGGTTGCCGACCATCGCCGACTCCTTGGGCTCCCGCTCGGAGGCGATGATCAGGACGTCGTCGTGCGCGGCGGCGACGACATCGCCGATCCGGTCGTACACCCGTTCGTCGAACCGGTCCGGCGGGCCGAACCAGCCGGCCGCGATCGCCTCGTCCCGGGAGGCCACCCAGAACTGCTCGCCGAGCACCTCGCGCCAGCAGGTCAGCACGTCGTTCCCGGCGCCCGGTACCGCGTAGACGTGCCGGGCGCGGCCCTCGCCGCCGAGCAGGGCGACACCGGCCCGCAGCTCCCAGTCCTCGTCGAAGTCGATGCGGTGCTGCTCGTCGAACGGCACGTCGAGCATGCCGTGGTCGGCGGTGACATACAGCGCGCAGCGCGGCGGGAGCTGCTCGGCGAGCCGCTGCACCAGCCGGTCGACGTGCATCAGCTGGCCGCGCCAGGTGTCGGAGTCGACCCCGTACCGATGGCCGGCGCCGTCCAGTTCCGCGTAGTACGTGTAGACCAGGGAACGGTCGGCGGCGGCCAGTTGCTCCGCCGCGAGGTCCATCCGTTCCTCGCCGGTGAGCCGGCCGTGAAACGTACCGCCGCTGAGCGCGACCTTGGTGAGGGGGGTGTGCTCGAAGGTCGGGGAGGACACCTGGGCGGCGTGCACGCCCGCGTCCTGGGCTAGCTGGAAGACGGTGGGGTAGGGCTGCCAGGCGGCCGGGTTGGTCCAGGGCTGCCAGCGCAGCTGGTTCATCAGCTCGCCGGTGGCGGGATTGCGGACCGTGTAGCCGGGCAGGCCGTGCGCGCCGGGCGGCAGGCCGGTGCCGACGGAGGCCAGCGAGGTCGCGGTGGTCGCCGGGTAGCCGGCGGTGATCGGCCGCCCGGTGCCGCCGCGCGAGCTGCCGAGCAGCGAGGCCAGGAAGGGGGCCTCGTCCGGATGGGCCCTGAGCTGCTCCCAGCCCAGACCGTCGATCAGGAAGACGCAGTTGCGGTCGGCCGCGGTCAGTTCGGTGATCGACGCGGTCATTCCGGGTACGGCCATCCCTGCGGCCAGGGTGGGCAGCAGGTCGGCGAGGGAGCCGCTGCCGTACTCGGGCAGCGGCGCGGAGCCGAGGGCGAGCGGTTCCGGATGGTCCCAGGCGGCGTACGCCATCAGTGCGTGACGTCCGCGGTCGCCTCGGAGATGGCCTGGGCGAAGGCGAGCGCCTGGCGCACCGTCTCCGGGCCGTCCCCTGCCTCGCTCACGCGCAGGCTGAGGTCGTCCGCCGTGGAGTTGCCCGTGTAGCCGTGGTCGGCCTCGCAGTTGGGGTCGCCGCAGGCGGCGGGCTCCAGGTCGATACGGGAGACGGCGCCCCAGCCGATGGTCAGCACGATCTCGCGGGGCAGCGTGCCCGGCGTGTACTGCTCCGGGTTGGCCACGACCCGGCTGACCACGACCGACGAGATCCGGCCTAGCTTGACGGACTCCGTCGAGGTGGTGGCGTACGGCGTCGGGGAGGTGCTGTCGGCGGCCTGCTCGTCGGTGTGGCTGACGATGAAGCGGTTGCCGGTGAGGACGAGCACGGTCACATGCCGCCGCACCTCGTTCTGGTCGAACGTCGTCTCCTGGTGGACCAGGTACGACCGGATCGGCTCACCGCCCACGGCAGCCTCCACCGCCTCGGCCACGAGGGCCGGGTAGTAGCCGCTGCGCTCGATCGCGACGCGCAGCCCCTGGGTCGTCGTACTGGTCTTGGCCATGGCGTCCATCCTAATCCGTGGGCAAGGGGGGTCCGGGCCAGTCGACGCACCCTCTTGGAAAGCCATCACGGGGACGGGTGTTCGTCGCGGTCAGTAGGTGGGCAGGGTCCGCGGACCCATGTCGTCGCGGGCGGGCGGGGGCGCGAGGCGGACGGTGGCCCCGAGGACGCTGACGCCCTGCCGGGCGACCACGACCGGTTCCAGGGTGACCGCGACCACCTCGGGATGGTCGTCGACCAGTCTGGAGACGCGCAGGAGCAGTTCCTCCAGGGCGGGTGTGTCGACGGGGGTCGAGCCGCGCCAGCCGAACAGCAGGGGCGCGGTCCGTATCGACCGCACCAGCGAGGTCGCGTCCCGGTCCGTCACCGGGACCAGACGGTGGGCCGTGTCCCCGAGCAATTGCGAGGCGGCCCCGGCCAGCCCGAAGGACAGGACGGCCCCGGCCGCCGGGTCGATCACGGCCCGTACGACGGTGTCGACACCCCGGGGTGCCATCCGCTGCACCACCGGGCGCAGCTCCCCCGGCGGCCCGAACAGCTCGGTCAACTCGGCATACGCCCGGCGCAGTTGCTCCTCGTCGGCGAGGTCGAGCCGCACTCCGCCCAGGTCGGCGCGGTGACGCAGGTGCGGAGCGGTGGCCTTGAGGGCGACCGGGTAGCCGAGGTCACGGGCGGCCGCGACGGCGGCCTCGGGGGTGGGGGCGGGCAGCGCGCGGTGCACGGCGACGCCGTACCTGCCGAGGAGCGCACAGGTCTCCTCGTCCCCGATGGTGAGCCCTTCCCCGCGCTCCAGCAGCGCGCCGATCAGCTCGGCCGCCCCCTTCTCGTCGATGTCGTCGTACTCCGGCACCTTCCCCGGGTCGGCGGCCTCCCGCCGCCACTGTGCGTACTTCACGGCTTCGGCGAGGGCCCGGACGGCGCGCTCGGCCGCGGGATAAGCGGGGATCAGACGGGAGCACGGGTGGGGGGTGGGCGGCTTGGCGGCCTCGGTGACGGCGGTGGGGGGTGTCCGGGCGGCTTCCGTTTCTTCGGCGGGCGGTCGTTCCGCGGGGCGCAGCTGCTGGGCGCCGGCTGCCGTGACACCCGTCTGCGGTGCGGTACGGCCCGCGGCCGAAAGGGCCTCCGCAAGCCCCCCGAGCTCCACATGCACCACCAGCACAGGCTTCCCCGGCGCCCCCTCGGCCGCCGACCGCAGCGCCTGAGCCAGTTCCGCGTCTGCGACCGCACCCTCCCCGATGGTCGGAATGGCCGTGACGACCACCGCGTCGCACGACTCGTCCGCCAGCGCCTGCGACAGCGCCCGATGGAAGTCTGCGGGGGTCGCCATGGTCGTCAGGTCCAGCGGCGGCGCCGGCCGCAGCCCCTCCGCCAGGCACCGGTCGTACGTCAGCAGCCCCAGCGACTCGGAGTTCCCGAGGATGGTCACCCGGGGACCGGCCGGCAGCGGCTGCCGGGCGAGCAGCAGCCCGGCGTCGACCAGTTCCGTGATCGTGTCGACGCGGATCACCCCGGCCTGCCGCAGCAGCGCGGACACCGTGGCGTGCGGCAGCCGCGTGGCCCGTACCGCGTGCCCCTGCGGCGCCGAACCGGCGCTCTGCACCACGACCAGCGGCTTCGCCGCCACCGTGCGCCGCGCGAGGCGGGTGAACTTGCGCGGGTTGCCGATGGACTCCAGGTACATGAGGACGACATCGGTCTCGGAGTCGTCGTACCAGTACTGGAGGACGTCGTTGCCTGACACGTCCGCGCGGTTGCCGGACGAAACGAAGGTCGACACGCCCGTGGTACCGGTGACGCCGCCGCCGCGCCGGTGCAGCCGGGACAGCAGGGCGATACCGATGGCGCCGGACTGGGCGAAGAGGCCGATGCGGCCGGGACGGGGCATCTCGGGCGCGAGGGAGGCGTTCAGCCGTACGTCGGCGGCGGTGTTGATGATCCCGAAGGCGTTCGGCCCGATGATCCGCATGCCGTACGTGCGCGCGTGCCGAACGAGTTCGCGCTGGCGTTCGCGGCCGTCCGGGCCGCTCTCCGCGTACCCGGCGGCGAGGACGACGAGTCCCTGGACGCCGTGTTCGCCGCAGTCGGTGACGACGTCCGGGACGTGCTCGGCGGGCACCGCGACCACGGCGAGGTCGACCGGTGCGTCGATGTCGCGCACCGAGCGGTGCGCGGGCACCCCGTCGACCTCCTTGAGGTCCTCGGGGAAGGCCTTGTTCACGGCGTACAGCCGGCCGGTGAAGCCGGCGTCCCGGAGGTTGCCGAGGACGCTGCGGCCGACGCCGCCGGGCGCTCGGCCGACGCCGATCACGGCCACGGAACCGGGTGTCAGGAGCCGCCGTACCGAACGGGCCTCCGCCCGTTGCTCCCGCGCGCGCTGGACGGCGACCGAGCGGTCCGTGGGCTCCAGGTCGAACTCCAGGCGCACCACGCCGTCCTCGAAGCTGCGCTGCTGGGTGTAGCCGGCGTCCGTGAACACCTTGATCATCTTGGAGTTGGCGGGCAGCACCTCGGCGGCGAACCGGCGGATGCCGCGCTCCCGCGCGACGGCCGCGATGTGCTCGAGGAGGGCGGAGGCGACGCCCCGGCCCTGGTGGGCGTCCTGGACGAGGAAGGCGACCTCGGCCTCGTCGGCGGGCACGGAGGCGGCCATGCCGTCGGCGCCAATGCGGTCATAGCGTACGGTTGCGATGAACTCGCCGCCGATGGTGGCCGCGAGTCCCACCCTGTCCACAAAGTCGTGGTGCGTGAAGCGGTGGACGTCCTTGGCGGAGAGCTTGGGGTACGGCGCGAAGAAGCGGTAGTACTTCGACTCGGCCGAGACCTGCTCGTAGAAGCTGACCAGTCGGTCGGCGTCGTCGACGGTGATGGGCCGGACGCGCGCGGTACCACCGTCGCGCAGCACCACGTCCGCCTCCCAGTGGGAGGGGTACTCGTGCCGGTCCTGCCGGTCCGCCGGGGTCTGCATGGGCCCCAGAGTACGGCTCGCGTCCGACAGTGACGCGAGGCAGTCTGTGGAGGACGGGAGTCGGACCGAGGCCGCGGTCCGACGACACACCCGGAGGGACTCACGTCCGCTCCGGGCTTGCTTCACGATATGGGAAACTGGTCTAGACAACCCTGAGCACTGAAGGGCAGCATCACATGGCTGAGCGCCGCGTCAACGTCGGCTGGGCCGAGGGTCTCCACGCCCGCCCCGCTTCCATCTTCGTCCGAGCCGCCACGGCCGCAGGCGTCCCGGTGACGATCGCCAAGGCCGGGGGCAACCCCGTCAACGCGGCCTCCATGCTGGCTGTCCTGGGCCTGGGCGCCCAGGGCGGCGAGGAGATCGTCCTCGCCTCCGACGCCGAGGGCGCCGACGCCGCCCTCGACCGCCTGGCCAAGCTGGTCGCCGAGGGTCTCGAGGAGCTCCCCGAGACCGTCTGAGCGCCCCAGCGCCCGCACGACCGAGGCCGCGCCGCCCCTCCGGGGGCGGCGGATGGAGGAGGTCGACATCCGTCC
>NZ_JBEOTA010000050.1:0-40104 GCF_040303265.1 Streptomyces sp. NPDC096040 | reverse complement strand
GGTCAGGGATCGGCCCAAACGCACCCAGCGGCAGGTGCGGCTCGACCAACTCCCACTCGGCATCGGTCAGATCACCACGAGTCACGCGACCGGTCTACCGTAGCCAGCGCCCTCCTGGAGCGGGAATGACCGATCCCGTGATCTCAACCCAGAACGCGCCCTAGTTGCCGCTGACGGTGACCTTCTCGTCGTTCTTCAGTTCGCTGACCAGGGTCTTGACCTTCGCCTTGTCCCAGACGAGGTTGCCGCCCGTGGAGCCGGAAACCGGCATGTTCATCGAGGTGCCGTTGCCGCCGTTGACGTCCTTCATCGCGAAGAACATCGAGGCCAGGTTCCACAGGCTCATGTCCTTGTCGACGGTGAGGGAGTCCAGGCCCGCGCCGAGGGTGGGGTAGAGCTTGAAGGGGTTCAGGATCGTCGAGGGGGTGGCCACCTGGTGGGCCAGCGCCGCCAGGAACTTCTGCTGGTTCTTGGTGCGCTGCAGGTCGGACGCGGCGAAGGCGTGCCGGGTGCGGACGAAGGCGAGGGCCTGCTCGCCGTTCATGGTCTGCTTGCCCGCCTTGAAGTCGGCGCCCGAGTACTTGTCCTTGAAGCCCTTGTCGATGTCGATCGTGACCCCGCCGACCGCGTCCACGATGTTCGCGAAGCCGGAGAAGCCGATCTCCACGTAGTGGTCGATGTGCAGCCCGGTGTTGTACTCGACCGTGCGCACGAGGAGGGTCGGGCCGTCCTCGGCGTAGGCCGCGTTGAGCTTCGTGTGCCGGCCGGTGCCCTGGTAGACCTTGCCGGTCGTCGACCCCTGGTACGACGGGATCTCCACGTCCGAGTCCCGGGGGAGGGAGACCAGCGTGTCGCCGTTGCTGCCGACGTGCAGGATCATCATCGAGTCCGTGCGCTGGCCCTCGGCCGACCCCGTGTGCAGTGCCTTCTTCTCAGCGTCCGACATGCCCTTGCGGCTGTCGGAACCGACGATCAGGTAGTTGGTGCCGGCGCCGGCCGCGGGACGGTCGATGACCTTCGACAGGTCGACGTCCCGGTGCAGCTTGGAGTCGGCCCAGAAGTAGGTCGCGACGGATGTGACGATCAGCACGCTCACGACCGTGATCGCCGTCCACTTGATCCGTTTGCGCCAGTTCGGAGCCGGGCGCGGGCCGCGCTCACGGGTGCCGCCGGGTCCCCCGCCCCCGGGGCCGCCGCCGTAGACCTGGCCGGTGTTGTAGCCGCTGTCGTATCCGGCGCCGTCGTCGTACCCGTTGCCGTACGCCGGCTGCTGCGGGACACCGGCGTAGCCGCCGCCCCCCTGTTGCGGGCCGCCGTACGGCGGCGCCGACGGCTCCCCGCGTCGTACCTGGCGCATCACGCGGGCGCCCTCAGGCTGCGCGCTCGCGCTACCGCGTCCGTACCGGTTGCCGCGGTTGTCGTCCGACCGTCCCTCGGGCCATTCGCTCATGCGCCCCAGTGTGCAGGCAGCGCCTGTACCTCTTACAAGGGCCGTCGGGAAATCAGGGCGCCGCTGTTGCGAACCCGACACAAATTCCGTGATTGTCACTTCGGCATAAGGTAGGGGCCATGACAGACCAGGCCCCCGAGGCGGAGTCCGATATTCCCGGCAAGCCGACGTCCGCGTCTCGGACCACCCTGAGCCACATCATGTCCCACAACGACACCAACCTCCTCGGCACGGTGCACGGCGGTGTGATCATGAAGCTCGTCGACGACGCGGCGGGCGCGGTCGCCGGGCGCCACTCGGGCGGTCCCGCCGTCACCGCGTCCATGGACGAGATGGCGTTCCTGGAGCCGGTCCGCGTAGGTGACCTGGTTCATGTCAAGGCGCAGGTCAACTGGACCGGCCGAACGTCCATGGAGGTGGGGGTCCGGGTCCTCGCCGAGCGCTGGAACGAGTCGGCCCCGGCCACCCAGGTCGGCTCGGCCTACCTGGTCTTCGCGGCGGTGGACGCCGACGGCAAGCCGCGCCGGGTGCCGCCGGTGATACCGGAGACCGACAAGGACCGCCGGCGTCATCAGGAGGCCCAGATCCGCCGGACACACCGGCTGGCGCGGCGCCGGGAGATTCGGGAGCTGCGCGAGCGCAGGGTGGCGGAGGGCTTCGAGGACTAGGGCGGTGCCGCCCCGGGTCGTGTTTCGGCTGCGGCCCGGTGGGGGCTTGTCGCGCGGTTCCCCGCGCCCCTGAACTCAGGGGCGCGGGGAACCGCGCGAACAACCCCCACGCACCCGCAGCCGAAACACGATCCTCAGCAAACCGTCTCATCTCCCCTGATGACAGAGGCTTCGCCCTGCGGCGCCGGATCATCGGGCCGTACCTTCCGGACGCTCGCGGGCCCCTTGAAGTCCGCCCCGGCCGTCACCCGCAGCACCGGGCCCATCCCCCTCACCGCCCGCAGTTCGCTGCCCGGCAGGGCCGCCGCCAGTGAGCGGGCCGAGCGGTCCCAGCGGGGGTCGAAGGAGATCACCGTCCGCTTCACGTCGTGCCGGGCGGCGGTCACCGGCTGGCGGTTCGTCGCGAACCCCGCCGCCGCCAGCGCCGCGTCCATCCGCCGCGCGAGCCCCGTCGTACCCGTGCCGTTCTCCACCTGGACATGGATCTGTGCCGGCGCCACCTCCACGGTCACCGGCGCCGGCCCGGCGGGCCGCTCGGGTGCCGGCGGCGCCAGCGGCTTGTCCTCGCGCAGGGACCGGAACAGCTGGTCCGACCTGGCCTGGTCCCACTTCAGCGTCGAGCCGATGCCCTTCACCGGGTACGCCAGCTGCCCGATGGGGACGGTGGTGAACTCGGACGAGGACGGGGAGAAGCTCCGCATCGCCCGGCCGAGGTCAAGCAACTCGTCCGTGCCGAAGCCCGTGTCGGCCCGAACCGAGCCCAGCACCGCCCGCGTCACGTCCCGGAACCTGATCGGGTTGAGCAGCACTCCCGACGACGACACCCGACCGATCAGCGCGGCCAGGAACCGCTGCTGCCGTTTCATCCGGCCGAGGTCGCTCGCCGCGTCGACGTGCCGGGCGCGGACGTACTGCAGGGCCTGGCCGCCGTTCAGTCTGTGGGTGCCGGGGGAGAGGTCGAGGCCGGTGTAGGAGTCCTTCAGGGGCTGGGGCGTGCAGATCCGGACCCCGCCGAGCACGTCGACGGTGCGCATGAACGTGAGGAAGTCGACCTCCAGATAGTGGTCGATCTTCAGATGGGTCATGGCCTCGACCGTGCGGACGGTCAGCTGCGGGCCGCCCTCCGCGTAGGCCGCGTTCAGCTTGATGGGGTGGGCGGCGTGCGCCCGGCCCGTCGTCTCGTCGGTGTGCGCCGGTACCTCGGCGTACGAGTCGCGCGGCAGGCTGACGACCGTCGCCCGCTCCCGGTCCGCCGAGATGTGCACGATCATGATCGTGTCCGTGCAGTGGCAGGGCGCCCCGCCCAGCCGGTACCGGCGTCGCTCCGCCTCGGTGATCTTGTCGCGGCCGTCGGTGCCGACCAGCAGGACGTTCATGCCGTGGCCCTGGGCCGGACGGTTCTTCATGTCCTTGAAGGGGTCGACCCGGGCGATGTCCGCGTCCAGACTGGCCATCACCGAGTGCCCGATGCCGGCCGACGCCATCACCACCACGGAGAGTGTGGTCACCGCCCGCATGGCCCAGCGCGGCCGCCGGGGCCTCGTGGGTCGTACCGGCGGCCGCGGGGCCTGACGGGTGGGCTGCGGTCGGCGCTGCGGCGGGGCGGGCCGGGCGGCGGACCGGGGCGGGCTGGCGGGCAAAGGACACCTCCGGACGGGGCCGTACGTGGGATCCGTGAGCACCGTAGGCCGATACGACCTTCAGCCCACGGCTTGGCCCCGGCGGCGCGCACCGGTGTCCCCCGTTCGCGGTAACGTGAGGCCCCTATGAACGCCAAGCCCGACGTGCGGCACCCCGCAGTTTCTGTGATCATGCCCGTCCTCAACGAGGAGCGGCATCTGCGCGGGGCCGTCCAAGCGATCCTCGCGCAGGAGTACGCCGGCGAGCTGGAGGTCGTCATCGCCCTCGGTCCGTCCACGGACCGCACGGACGAGATCGCGGCTCAGCTCGTGACAGAAGACGCGCGTGTGCACACCGTCCCGAACCCCACCGGCCGCACCCCGGCCGCGCTGAACGCCGCGATCAAGGCCTCCCGGCATCCGATCGTGGTGCGCGTCGACGGCCACGGCATGCTCTCGCCGAACTACATCGCCACCGCCGTACGGCTGCTCGAGGAGACCGGGGCGCAGAACGTCGGCGGCATCATGCACGCCGAGGGCGAGAACGCCTGGGAGCACGCGGTCGCGGCGGCCATGACCTCGAAGATAGGCGTCGGCAACGCCGCCTTCCACACCGGCGGCGAGGCCGGCCCCGCCGAGACCGTCTATCTCGGTGTCTTCCGCCGCGAGGCGCTGGAGCAACAGGGCGGCTACAACGAGGAGTTCATCCGCGCCCAGGACTGGGAGCTGAACTTCCGGATCCGCGAGGCCGGTGGCCTGATCTGGTTCTCGCCGGAGCTGAAGGTGTCGTACCGGCCGCGGCCGTCGGTGAAGGCCCTCGCCAAGCAGTACAAGGACTACGGCCGTTGGCGGCACGTCGTCGCCCGCTACCACGAGGGCTCCATCAACCTGCGCTATCTCGCCCCGCCGACGGCGGTGTGCGCGATAGCGGCCGGGATCGTCGTAGGCGCCCTGGTCACCCCGTTCGGGTTCGTGATCCCCGGCGGCTATCTCGCCGCGATCGCCGCCGGGTCCCTCCCGGCCGGCAAGGGGCTGCCGCTCAGGGCCCGGCTCCGGATCCCGCTCGCCCTCGCCACCATGCACATGTCGTGGGGGTACGGCTTCCTGACCAGCCCCAAGTCCCTGGCGAAGCGGGTCATCGCGTCCCGCCGCCCGGCGGTGCTCAGCCCTTCCTCCAGCTGAGCACCGCCTGGAGAGCGGCCCGGACTACCAGGTGTAGTCCGGGTCGACGTGCATGCACGCCTTGGTGTCCGCGGCGTTGAGGGCGCTCGCCGAGGCGGGGGTGGTGTCGTCGTCGGCGGTGTACTTCGTGCCCGAGCGCCAGTCGGCGCCCACGACCAGCGTGACCCCGTCGACGTCCGCGGACTTCTTCACCTGGCCGGTCGGGATGCCCAGCGCCTTCGCGACCCGCTGGGCGGCGCCCGCCAGGTCGGCGCTCGGATAGCGCACCAGCGTCCGGTCCTCGCTCAGCGGCGCCGAGGAGTCGGCCGCCGCCTTGGTGAAGCCCTTGCCGACCAGCAGCCCGGTGACCGCGGCGGCCCTGCCGGTGACGGCGGACTGCGTGCCGCTGCTGGTGCCGTTCTGCACCTGTACGGCGATCTCGTCGTCGGCCGCCGCCTTGTCGGTGACCGTCGTCGTGGTCGTCGTCTTCTTCTTGTCCTTGCCGTCGAGGGCGATGTCCTCGCGGACCAGCCGCCACAGCTTGGCCGCGTCGGTGGGCTTGGGCAGGACGCGGTTGCCGTCCGAGGAGTACACCCACGGCATGGTCGTCATGGTGATGCGTTTGGTGGGGACCTTCTTCAGCTCCTTGCTCAGGTCGTAGAGCTTGGTGACCGTGCCGAGGCGGTCGTCCACCGTCAGTGCCCTGGTGGCCGTCTCGGCGAGCTTGAGGAGCTTGTCGGGGTTGCTGAGGGTCGCGTTGGAGCGCAGCTGGCGGACCATCGAGTTCATGTACATGTGCTGGGCCTTGGTGCGGGCGATGTCGCTGCCGTCCTCGAAGCCGTACCGCGTGCGCAGCCACTGCAGGGCCTGCTTGCCCTTGACGGAGGTGGTGCCCTTCTCCAGCTTCAGGCCCGAGCCGTGCCCCGAGGAGGTGCGCGAGTAGATGTTGGCGTCCACGCACACCGGCACCCCGCCGATCGCGTCCGCCATGGACACCACACCCGAGAAGTCGACCATCATGAAGTGGTCGACATGGATGTCGGTGAGCTTCTCCCAGGTGGCCACCGTGCAGCCGGGGCCGCCGCGCTCCAGGGAGGCGTTGGTCATGGTGTCGGCGGTCGCCGCGTAGACCTTGCCGGTGTCGGCGTCCGTGCACTTCGGTATGTCCACCAGGGTGTCGCGGGGCATGGACACCACCGACATGTTGGTGCGGTCGGCCGAGACGTGCAGCAGCATCTGGACGTCGGCGCGGGCGGCGGTGCCGATGTCCTTGGCGCCGCCCAGCTTCTGGTTCTCGGCGGTGTCCCGGGCGTCGGAGCCGATCAGCAGGATGTTCAGGGGCTTCTGCCCGGCCGCGTTCGCCTTGGACGCGGCCGCGCGGTCCTTGGAGTCCCCGATGTTGAGGGACTCCTTCTTGATGTTGCCGTTGAGGTGCTCGTAGTAGAGGTATCCGGCGGTGGCGGTGCCCGCTATCGCCAGGGCCACGACCGAGGCCGACCAGCGCAGCACCCGGCGGCTGCGCCGCCCGCGGTCACCGTCGGCCTCGCCTCTGCGCCGTCCGCCGCCGTGCCGACCGCCACCGCCCTGGGGCGTCAGGGTCATCGTGTCATCGACCACGGCCACGTCGGACACCTCCCCTCGCACATTGCCGCGCACCAACTGCCCGCCCTCCCACTCGCCACTGCCGCCACACCCGACTCCCGGGCACCTGGGCACGGCGGCAGTGTCATGCAGTCGTTTAGGAGTTGCCTGTGCTTACCTGTGCGGTCCTGTGTGTGAAGGGATCGTGCCGCCTGTAATGACCTTGTATGGGACCGGGGCGCGGGCTACCACCGATAGGGCGCGTACACGTCCATGCACTGCTTGGTGTCCGAGCCGTTGATGGCGTCGGAGTTGTCGGGCAGCTCACCGGCCTTCGGCGCGGACTGCTTGGGATACGTCATCCCGTCGCGCCAGTCCGCGCCGACGACGAGGGTGACTCCCGACACATCGGTGGTCTGCTTCACCTGGCCGACCGGGATCCCCAGCGCCTTGGCGACCGCTTGGGCATCACCCTGCATGTCCGCGCTCGGATACTCCACGACCGACCTCTCCACGGACTCGGCGGCCGTCGAGGTGTCCGCCGCCGCCCTGGTGTAGCCCTTGCCGGCGAGTTCCGTGGCCATCGCCCGGGCCCGGCCGGAGACCGCGGCCGCGGTGGAGGTGCCGGTGGCGTTCTGCACCAGTACCCCGAGCTGGTCGGCCGGGACGGAGGGCGACTTGGTCGCCGTGCTCTTCTTCTTCGCGCCCGAGCCGCCCGAGTCCTTGCCGTTCTTGTCGAACGCCACGTCGTCGCGGAGCATCTGCCACATCTTGTCGGCGTTGGCGGCGTCCGGCACGACGTGGTCGACGTTCTGCGGGTCCGGCACGTTCGGCATGGTCACGCTGGTGATGCGGTTGGTCGGCACCGACTTCAGCTGCATGGCCAGGTCGTACAGCTCCTTGCCGGTGCCGATCTCCTCGGACACCGTCAGCGAGTTGGTGGCCGCCTCCGCCAGGTTCATCAGACGCGGGGTGTCGGTGAAGAGGTTCTGCCCCTTGAGCGTCCGGATCATCGAGTTGAGGTACATGTGCTGGGCGCGGGCCCGCATCAGGTCGCTGCCCCAGGCGTGCCGGGTGCGCAGCCACTGCAGGGCCTGCTTGCCCTGCACCTTGTGGGTGCCGGCGGTCAGCTTCAGCCCGGAGCCGCCGCGCACCGCCGTCGTCGGGTGGTCCCACACGTTCTGCTTGACGCAGACCTCGACCCCGCCGATGGCGTCGGCCATCTTCACCACACCGGCGAAGTCGATCGTCATCCAGTGGTCGATGTAGATCCCGGTGAGGTTCTCCCAGGTGGCCAGCGTGCAGCCGGCGCCGCCGCGGGCCAGCGACTCGTTGATGATGGTGTTGGTCGCCGGGAACACCTTGCCGGTGTGCGGGTCCGTGCACTTGGGGATGTCGACGCGGGTGTCCCGGGGGATGCTCACCATCGACGCGCTCTTGCGGTCCGCGGACAGGTGGATGAGCATCTGGACGTCGCCGAGCGGCGGGTTGCCGACGTTGTCCTTGCTGCCGCCGAGCTTCACGTTCTCGGCGGAGTTACGGCTGTCGGAGCCGATCAGCAGGATGTTCATCGGCGTCTGCCCGGCCGCGTTCGGCGCGGTCTTCCGTGCCTTGGAGTCGCCGCTGCTGCGCTCGCCCTTGTGGATGTTGCCGTTCAGGTGCTCGTAGTAGAGGTACCCGGCACCGGCCGTACCGAGGATCACCACCGACAGCACGGTCGCCGACCAGCGCAGCACGCGCCGACCGCGTCTCCGCCGGCCACCGTTCGAGCCAGTCAAGCCGTTCGAGCCGTTCGAGTCGCCCTTGCGACGCCCGCCGTCGGCGCCGTCCGGCGCCCCGGGTGCCTTCGGTGCGAGGGACATCGTGTCCTCGACCGCAGGCACCTCCCCCCGTACATCGCTCTGCGTCAACTCCCTGCCCTCCCCACCCTGCGCGATGCCGCGCACCGGCCCGCCGCCGACGCCCCCCGTCGGACGCCCCACGGACCACACGGGTCCGCCCCGCGCCCGGTTAGACGCATGACGGACCCATAGGGTTACCTGCTTATTCGCTGTTACTTGGTGTCGTCAGGGGGCAACTCCCCGCAACTCCCGGCTCCCGCACGCCACTTGTCGCTACTTGGCGCAGGTCACCTTGTCCGCGGTGGTCTTGCTGTCCACGTCCGGCGCCTTGGTCGGAGTGGTGAGGGACACCCCCGCCCCCTGGTAGTCCTTGCCCAGCGTCAGGGTCATCGCGGGCAGCCCCTGGGAGTTGGTCACGCTCTTGCCGGGCTTCAGCGCCGAACCGGACAGCCCCATGAGGGAGGCCAGTTCGCGCGCCTGGGCGGCCTGGTCGGGGGCGTACTCCAGGGTGGTCTTGCCGAGCGCGGCGTCCGCGTTGCCGGCGTTCTCCGACTTGAGGACGCCCTCCTCGTTCTGCAGCCAGCTGAGGGTCTCCTGGGCGCTGCCGGCCGGGGCCCCGCCGTTGAGGATCCGCACCCGCACCTCGGAGGCCGCCGACTTGGTGCCCTCCAGACGGGCGGCCGCCGCGTCCTTGCTGGCCTGCGCCTGCTTCTTCTTGACGTCGGTGAAGGAGACGTCGTCCTTGATGGCCTGGAAGACCGGGGGGGCCTTGGTCTCGTTGAGTACGACGGTGGCCTTGACCTTCTCGGCCGGGTTGTCGACGACCGGGATGGTGGTGAAGGTCAGGTTCTTCGGGTTGAGCTTGCCGAGCTCCAGACCGAGGTCCTTCAGCTTGCCGATGTTGTCCAGCTGGGAGTCGACGGTCAGCGCCTTGGTGCCGACCTCGGCCAGCTTCAGCAGCTTGGTCGGGCTGGTGAGCGTCGAGTTGGAGCTGAGCTTGCGCATCAGCGCGCCGAGGAACTGCTGCTGGAGCTGGATCCGGCTGAGGTCACCCCCGAAGCCGACCGAGTGCCGGGTGCGCACGAAGGCCAGCGCGGTCTCGCCGGAGATGTTGTGGGTGCCCTTGGACAGCTTCAGATGCGACTGCTTGTCATCGATGTCCTTGGCGAGACAGACCTCGACCCCGCCGACCGCGTCGGTGAGCGTCTTGACCGCGTTGAAGTCCGCCACCATGAAGTTGTCGGGCTTGATCCCGGTCAGCTCCGTCACCGTGCGCACGGTGCAGCTGGCGGTACGGCCGTCCTGCCCGAGGCTGGTGTTGAAGCGGACTTCGGTGGTGCCCGGGATGACCTTGGTGGTGCCGTCGGACTGCTCGGTCGGGCAGTCCGGGATGTCCACGATCAGGTCGCGTGGGATGCTCAGCGCGGTCGCGTTGGAGCGGTCCTTGGAGATGTGCAGCAGGATGTTGGTGTCGGCGTGCCCGACACTGCCCGCGTCGCCGTACCCCTCGTTGCCCGCGCCGGTGCGTTTGTCGGTGCCGATCACCAGCAGGTTGATCGCCTTGTCCTTGCTGAAGCCCCCGGTGCTCGCGCCGTCGTCGGAGACGGACGTGATGTTGTCGTTGAGGTGCTTCAGGTACAGATAGCCGGCGGCCGAGACGGCGACCAGGACGAAGGCCATCGACCCGCCGGTCCACAGCAGCGCCTTCCTGGCCTTCGACTTCTTCTTCACCGGCCGCCGTGAGCGCCGCCCCGCCGGCTCGGGCTCGCTCCGCCGCCTGCGCTGCCCGGGGATCTCCCGGCCCGCGGTCTCCCGGCCCGGAGTCTCCCGCGTCCCGCCCGCGTCGGTGCGTGACGAAGTCGGTCTGCGCGGTCCGGGAACCGACGACTGCGGTGCGGAAGGTGCCAGTCGCAGTTCGTATTCGCCGGTGTTCGGATTGAGCACCCACTGGTCTGCGGGATCGATGTCGTCCGCCCGCCCACGGCCTTGCGCGTCCACGGTTGTCCGAATCCTCCGTCGGGGCCACGCGGCGCCTTCCCCCCATCAAGGCGCTCGGTCACGGTTAACAGTGCGCGACCTCAGGACAGACCTCGCGGCCGGGTGCACCGGAGGGCTCACACTATCCGTCCAGTTCAGCGTCAAGTGACTCCAGTGACAAATTCGTCCTCCCTACAACCGGGCAATCCATCTCATATAACTGACAATGAACGGCACGGAAGTTCGCCGCCTTGGCTGGTGCTTTACGCGCAACTGTCCTCGGCGGCGGTGTTCCCGCGAAACCCGGGCGCCGGGGAGTTCCCGGAAGAGGGAGCGTCCTTCTCGCCCGAGCCGGCGCTGTCCTTGGTGACCGGCACCGGTTTGTCGGCCCGCAGCAGCGCGAAAAGCGCGTCCGCCCTGTCCTCCACGAGCTGGTCACGATTGGAGTCGTACACATACGGCTCCCTCGGAACGGTGAGGAACTGCACATGTTCGGTGGGGATGTTCCGTAGCCCACGGACGAGTTGGTACAAACCCCGCAGACTGGCCAGCTCGGGGTCGGTGGTGAGGGCGGAGGTCGCCGCGTCGAGCAGCGGATAGAGCTTCGCCGGGTTCAGCAGTACGTCACTGCCCTGCACCTTGTTGGCGAGCGCCCCCAGGAACTGCTGCTGCCGCTCCATCCGCTCGGTGTCGCTGCCGTTCCCGAGCGACTTGCGCGCCCGTACGTACCCCAGCGCCTGCTCCCCGTCGAGCGTGACCCGTCCGGCGGGCAGCCGCAGCTTGGCGGCCTTGTCGTTGATCGGCTGCTTCAGGCAGACCTGCACCCCGTCGATCGAGTCGACCATGTCCTTGAACCCGCTGAAGTCGAGGACGACGTGGTGGTCGATCCGGATGTCCGTGAGCTTCTCGACGGTACGGATGGTGCAGGCCGAACCTCCCACCTCGAAGGCCGAGTTGAGCAGCGTGAACCTGGGCTCGCTGCGGCGGCCGTCGCCCCGCAGGCAGCCGGGCACGTGCACCATCAGATCCCGGGGCAGGGACACGGCGGTGGCGCTGCGCCGGTCGGCGGCGAGATGCAGCAGGATCGTGGTGTCGGACCGCTCGGTTCCCAGGTCCTTGCCGTAACGGCGGTTCCCGTCCCCCGCGCGGGTGTCCGACCCGATGACGAGGATGTTCTGCGCGCCCCGCACCAGCGCCGTGGGCCGCTCCCGCTCGTAGCGGGCCAGCTCGGCGGCGGCCGCTTCGTCGGGGGTGATGTTGCCACTGAGCCGGGCGTAGAGCACCCAGCCGCAGGCGAGGGTGCCGGCGGCGAGAAACCCCGCGGCAAGCGCCGTACCCCGCAGCCAACGCCGCCGCCGACGCCGGGCAATGCCGTCGCCGGTGGCGGTGGCCCCTCCGACATCGGTCACTCCTCAAGAGTGCCTCGGGGTGGGGCCGGGAGGCGGCGGCAACTACTCCGGACGGGTGAGCGGTGCCCCACGACCTCAGCGAGCGGAAGCGGTGACCCGCTCACTCTCGATCCGCTTGGCGATCCCTTCCTCGCCCAGTTCCTCCAGATGCCGGCACAGCACCACGGATCCCCCTACCGCGAGCGGTGCGTACAGACCCGCGCTCAGGCCCTCCCACGTGTCGTACCCCAGCCCGGACAGCAGCCGCGACCCCGGTCCGGTCAGATCCAGTCCCGGTGCGTCCCCGAGCGCCCGCTCCACGACCTCGGCCCCACTCATCTCCGCCCCCGCCACGATCAGCGCGGGGTCCTCCGGATCGACGGGCGAGAACGGAGCGAACCGGTCCCCCTGGCTCGGCACCTCCACCGCGTAGTCGGCGAACCCCTCCGGCGGCTGCGGGAAACGCCCGCCCAACGGCCGTAGCGCCAGCGCGACCCGCTCACCCCGGCATGCCCGGGCCGCCTCCAGCGCGTCCGGGCCGCTGACGACGACGTCGGCCGCCGCCGGGTCCCCGGCCACGTCCGCGACCACCCCGACCGACGAGCAGGCCAGCAGCCACACGGCGGTCTGCCAGTGCGCGGGCAGCAGCAGGGTCACCCGGTCGCCCGGTTCCGCGCCGAGGTCGCCCTGCAGCAGATTCGCCGTCTTGGCCACCCAATTGGCGAAGGTGGCCACGGACAGTTCGACGCGTTCGCCCGTGGCGTCGTCGTAGAAGGTCACCAGGGGGCGTCCGGGGTCCGCGGCGAGCGCGGAACGCAGCAGGTCGGCAGGGGTGCGATCGGTGGCGTTCACCCGGGCAAGCGTACGCCGCGCCCGCCGCCCCGACCGACCGGCGGGGCCACCGGTTCGGCGCAATCGTTCCCGACGAGCCGTCAGTTCCGCAATGGACATATATGTCTGACTATGTTCAAGATCAGGGGCATGCGTGGATTCCTGACTTCCTCGATCGGCGTCACCTGCGCGGCGGCCCTGACCCTCCCCGCGGCCGCGCTGAACATGCCGTCCGCGGCCGCCGCACCGGCGGAGCGGACCACGACGGCCGGCGGCCGTCCCAACGAGGACGGGGCCCTCGCCGGCAGCACCCGGTCACTGCCCCTCGTCCCCCGCACCCGCGATCGGGTCCTCGGCCAGGCCCCCGAACAGGGCCTGTACCGCGACGACCTGGAGGACTTCTCACTCGTCGGCGTCAGCTGGGACAACCCCGGAACCGAACTGCACGGCCTGGTCCAGGTCCGTACCCGGTCCGCCGCCACCGGCCACTGGTCGGGCTGGCAGGACGTCGAGACGCACAACGCTCACGGCGCCGACCCGGACACGGCGGAGGCCGACTCGGGTCATGTGCACGGCGGCACCGCGCCCCTGTGGGTGGGCGACTCGGACGGGGCCGACGTACGCGTGCGTGCCGAACTCGACGACGATCCCGGCCCGCGCGGCAGCACCCCCACCGGCGGGCACGACCTGCTCCCGGCCGGCCTGCGCCTCGAACTCGTAGACCCCGGCGAGGAGACCCCGCCCCAGGGTCCGCCGGCCGACATGCCCCGCACCGGCACCGAGGCCGACGCGGCGGCGGCCGTCAACACCGACCTCGCGCCCTTCGGCGCCACCGAGATCCCGGCCCTGGACCGGCAGGCCACCGAAGACGAACTGGAGCAGCTGACCGGCGTCCCGCGCGCGAAGCCGTACATCGGACCGCGCCCGAGGATCGTCACGCGCCGTGGCTGGGGCGCCGACGAGTCACTGCGCGAGAAGGGGTTCGTCTACACGGGCAAGGTCAAGGCGGCCTTCGTCCACCACACGGCCTCCGGCAACGGTTACAAGTGCTCCCAGGCCCCGTCCGTCATCCGCAGTATCTACCGCTACCACGTGGTGAGCATGGGCTGGCGGGACATCGGCTACAACTTCCTCGTCGACAAGTGCGGAACCATCTACGAGGGCCGCGCCGGGGGAGTCGCGAAGGCCGTCAGGGGCGCCCACACCCTGGGCTTCAACAACAACAGCATGGGGATCGCGGTGATCGGCACATACGGCTCGTCCAAGCCGTCCGCCGCCGCCGTGACCGCCATCGCCAGGCTCACCGCATGGAAGCTCGGGCTCTTCGGGGCCAATCCGAAGGGAAAGACATATCTGAAGTCCGGAGGTGGCAATCTCTACCCAAAGGGGAAGAACGTACGACTGAACGTGATCTCCGGCCATAGGGACGGGTACGCCACCGAGTGTCCCGGCGCGAAGCTCTACGCCAAACTCGGCTCGGCCCGGACCAGCTCCGCGCGCCTTCAAGGACGCTGAGCGCGGGGCCGCGTTCAACGCCGTCGGGGGCAGTCGGGGGAAACCGCACACCCATGCCGCGTGGCACCGCGCGGCCGTCGAAGGCGCCGTCGCACGGTCTGCATACACTGGCCGGCCGACAGAGAGTTCGGCCGGTCCCGGCAGGAAGCAGAGACGACAGGTGACAGAAGCGATCCTCCTGGTCGGCGGCAAAGGCACCCGGCTGCGCCCGCTCACGGTTCACACGCCCAAGCCGATGGTCCCGGCGGCCGGTGTGCCGTTCCTGACGCACCAGCTGGCCAGAGCCAGAGCGGCGGGCGTGGACCACATCGTCCTCGCGACGAGCTACCTGGCGGAGGTCTTCGAGCCGTACTTCGGCGACGGCGCGGCGCTCGGCCTGCACATCGAGTACGTCACCGAGGAGGAACCGCTCGGCACGGGCGGCGCGATCCGCAACGTGGCCTCCCGGCTGCACTCGGGCCCCGACGACCCCGTCCTGATCTTCAACGGCGACATCCTCACGGGCCTGGACATCAGGGCGCTCGTGGAGATGCACGAGTCGACGGACGCGGACGTGTCCCTCCACCTCACCAAGGTGACCGACCCGCGCGCGTACGGCCTCGTCCCCACCGACGAGACGGGCCGGGTCCTCGCCTTCCTGGAGAAGCCGCAGACCCCCGAGGAGATCGTCACCGACCAGATCAACGCGGGAGCGTACGTCTTCCGCCGCTCGGTCATCGACACGATCCCGCAGGGCCGCCCGGTGTCGGTGGAGCGGGAGACCTTCCCGGAGCTGCTGTCGGCCGGTGCCCATCTCCAGGGCATGGTGGACTCCACGTACTGGCTGGACCTGGGCACCCCCGCGGCCTTCGTCCGAGGCTCGGCGGACCTGGTCCTGGGCCGCGCCCCCTCCCCGGCGGTCCCCGGCCGCTGCGGCGACCGCCTGATCCTGCCCACGGCACGGGTCGCGGCGGACGCGAAGCTGACGGGCGGCACGGTGGTGGGCGAGGGCGCGTTCGTGGCGGAGGGCGCGCGGGTCTTCGGCTCGACGATCCTGCCGGGCGCCGTGATCGAACCCGGCGCGGTCATCACCGACTCCCTGATCGGCAACCGCGCCCGCGTCGGCGAACGCGCGGTCCTCACGGGCACGGTGATCGGCGACGGCGCGACCGTCGGCGCCGACAACGAGCTGAGGGAGGGTGCGCGGGTGTGGTGCGACGCGATGATCCCGGCGGGGGCGGTGCGGTTCTCTTCGGACCAGTAGGGGCGGCTCAGGGGGTCGCTCGGCTGCGGGCGCGCGGGGGCCGGTCGCGCCCCGCGGCGGCAGCCGCCATCAGGTACAGCCCCGCGCCCCTGACGGGGCACGTCGTGGCTGCGCCTTGGCATCCGCGGGCGCAGGTGCCGGCTACGTGGCTGCGGGCAGTCGTGCCGCTGGGGCGATGGGGGTCCCCCCGCTCGGGCGAAGCCGAGAGTGGGGGAGGGTGGGCGCAGCGGCACCTGCCGGCGCCGGTAAGCGAAACCCCCCCGCCCCAGCCCCCACTCACCCGCACCTCACAGCAGGCCGATGTCCCCCCGAGGCATCCGCGGGGCCCGCCGCTTCGGCACCTGCCCACTCAACAAGATCAACCGAGCCGCCCGATGCCGCTGCCCCGCATAAGGTTCGAGCAACCGCAGCATCATCTCGTCGTCGGCATGCCGGTCCCCGGCCAGCGCGAACCCCACGATCCCCGGCAGGTGCAGGTCCCCGACCGTCACCGCGTCCGCCGCCCCATGACTCCGCTGCACGGTCTCCGCGGACGTCCAGGGCCCCACCCCAGGCACCACCTCCAACCGCGCCTGCGCGGCCTCCGCCGCCATCCCCACGGCCTGCTCGAGCCGCGCGGCGACCCGCACCGCCCGCAGAATCGTCGAGGCCCGCTTGTCGTCGACGCCGGCCTTGTGCCACTCCCAGGAGGGAATCAACGCCCAGGTCCGAGGCGTCGGCATCACCCACATCGGCCGCTCGCTCACCCCCGCCGGGCCAGGCGCCCGCTCACCGAATCTGCGTACCAGCAACCGCCAGGCCCGGTACGCCTCGTCGGTCGTGACCTTCTGCTCCAGGACCGACGGGATCAACGACTCCAGCACCAGGGCGGTCCGCGTCAGCCGCAGCCCCGGCCGCCGATGCCGAGCAGCGGCGACGACCCGGTGCCGGGGCACGAAGAGGGAGGGATCATCGGCGGAACCGAGCATCTGCGGCAACTGCTCCAGCAGCCACTGGGCCCCGGGCCCCCAGGCCTCCCCGCGCACCTCATCGCCGTACGCACGCACCCGAAGCGTCCCGGGCCCGGCAGGGGTGAGGCTGGCCCGCCACACGGATCCGTCGGAGGTGGCCCGAAAGGTCGGATCCCCGGGTCCTCGCCGCAACGGCCCCAGCACGAGCCCCAGATCAAGTGCCCCTTCGGGTTTCCAGACCCGCACCCGCCCGGCCGCGGTGGCCTGCCGAGGCACTCCGACAGCGGGTACGACGACGTGTCCACCCCGCACAGTCGTACGAGTGGGCCGCGGAGCGAACCGTCCAGCCACGAAAGATCCCCGATGTGAGAAATGCCTGCTGTGGACTATGAGCCTAGGTGCAACGCCCCGACAGGGGCACAGAGATTCACCGCACCTCGATGAAGTCCCCGACCTCCCTCTCGGGCCTCTCCCGCGGCTCCTCCGCCGCCTTCCCCACAGCCACCGCCCCCATCGGATCCCACCCCTCCGGCAGCCCCAGCACCTCACGCACCACATCCCGGCAGAACATCGTCGACGAAACCCATGCCGACCCCAGCCGCTCCCCGGCCAGCGCCACCAGGAAGTTCTGCACGCCGGCCCCCGCCGCGACCACGAACATCTCCCGCTCGGCAGCGTCCCGCCGCGGGTCCCCGTACGTGTGCGACCCGTCCATCACCAGACAGGGCACCACCAGATACGGCGCGTTCCGCAGCACGTCCCCTCGCCGCAACCGCCTGGCGATGGACTCCTCCGACTTGCCGTCCTTTCTCAGGTCGGCGATCCACGCGTCCCGCATCGCGTCCAGCAACCGGACGCGGGAGTCCTCAGACTCCAGCAGCACGAACCGCCACGGCGTCGTGTGGTGCGGTGCCGGCGCCGTCACGGCCGCGGCGACCGCCCGTCGTACCGCCCCGGGGTCGACGGGATCGCCGGTGAACGCCCGCACCGTCCGGCGGAGCGTCACCGCCTCCCGGATCGCCTCGGACGTGCCGAGCCGGAACATGTCACTGGCCGCGTCCCGGACCAGCGCCCGCGCGCCTTCGCCCTCGTCCCCCTCCCCGTCCTCGGTGACGATGTGCGCGAGCCCGCGCACCACGGCCACCGGCAGGCCGGTCGCCTTGCCCTTCACCAGATCACCGGCGGCGGCCAGCTCGTCGGCCGTGGCGACGACCGTGGCGACCAGCGGATTGCCGTACGCGTCCACGCCCCCGCGCAGATCGTCCAGCACCTGCACCCCGGCGGCGCCGATGGTCACGTCCGTGAGCCCCGCGCGCCAGGGGCGCCCGAAGGTGTCGGTGACGACGACCCCGACATTGACGCCGAGGGCGTCGCGCAGCCCCGCACGAATCGCGCGGGCGGACGCGTCGGGGTCCTCGGGCAGCAACAGCACGGTCCCGGACGGGGTGTTGGAGGCGTCCACCCCCGCCGCCGCCATGACCAGCCCCTGCCGGTTCTCCACGATCCGCAGGGTCCCGCGCCGGGCCACCACCCGCACGGTCTCGGCGTCGATCGCGGCCTCCCGGTCGGTCGCCTCGACGAGCCGCCCCTCGGCCTTGGAGACGATCTTCGACGTGACGATCACCACGTCCCCGTCGGCCAGCCCCGGCCCGGCCGCGGCGATCAGCTTGGCCAGGTCGTCGCCCTGCTGGACCTCGGGGATCCCGGCCAGCGCCCACACCCGGTACTCGGGCACCGCGTCCTCGGCCGTGTCGGCCAGGCCGCTCGTGTCCCCGATCGCGTCGGTCATGCCCCGCGCACCTCCTCGGCGAGTGTCAGCGCTTCCCGCACCATCTGCGCGGCCGCCTCCAGGTCGGTCATCATCAGCGGTACGGCCCGGCAGCGGATGCCGGCCGCCTCCACGCGCGCCACGCTGCCCGCGTCGACGGTGTCGACGAGCCAGCCGTCAAGGAGCCCCGAGCCGTAGTGCTCGGCGACCGCCGCCGCCGTCGACTCCACGCCCACCGCCGCGAGCACCTTGTCGGCCATCCCACGCACCGGCGCGTCCCCGACGATGGGGGAGAGGCCCACCACCGGCACCCCGGCGTTGGCGATCGCCTCCCTCATGCCGGGCACGGCGAGGATCGTGCCGACGGAGACCACCGGGTTGGACGGCGGGAAGAGGATCACGTCCGCCGCGGCGATGGCTTCCAGGACGCCGGGCGCCGGCTTGGACTGCTCGGCGCCGACCGGCACCACCGCCTCGGCGGGCACCGACGCCCGCAGCCGTACCCAGTACTCCTGGAAGTGCACCGCCTTGCGCTCGCCGTCGACCTCGACGGCCACATGGGTCTCGACCCGGTCGTCGGTCATCGGGATGAGCCGCACGCCCGGCTTCCAGCGGTCGCACAGTGCCTCGGTCACCGCGCTCAGCGGGTAGCCGGCGCCCAGCATCTGCGTGCGCACGATGTGCGTCGCGAAGTCCCGGTCGCCCAGTCCGAACCAGTCGGGTCCGACGCCGTAGGCCGCGAGTTCCTCCTTGAGGTGGAAGGTCTCGTCGGCCCGCCCCCAGCCCTGTTCCTCGTTGATGCCGCCGCCGAGGGTGTACATCACCGTGTCGAGGTCCGGGCAGACCTTCAGCCCGAAGAGGTGGATGTCGTCCCCGGTGTTGCCGATGACGGTCACGTCGGCGTCCGGCACGGCCTGCTTCAGACCGCGCAGGAACCGGGCACCGCCGATACCGCCTGCCAGAACCACAATGCGCATGGGCCAAGTCTTGCAGGCGGGTCCGACAACGCGTCACGCAGTCACGGGACGCGCCTCGCAGCTCTGCGCCGTGTGCATCGGCATCTCGGTGAGGCCCGGGTAGTAGACGTGCAGGCTCACCGCCGGCTCCAGCGCGTCGTTCACCACCTCGTGCACATACCCCGGCGCGAAGACCCGTTGTGCGCCGGCGGACAGCGCGCGCGTGCCGCGCCCGGTGTGTTCGGTGAGCGTGCCCTCCAGGACGGTCAGCACACCGGAGGAGCGGCCGTGGTCGTGCGGTCCGCTCCCCTGACCGGGCACCCAGGACAGCAGCCACACCTCGTAGCCGGGGCCGGTGCGCAGCCGGTGGTACCACCGCGTGGTGGCGTCGTACCGCACGAGGTGCTCCCACTGCGCGCGGTCGGCGGCGATCGCGCGGGCCAGGCCGGCGAACTCGGCCACGGTGACCGGGTGGTCGCGCGGGGGCTGCAGCAGGTGGGGGACTTCAAGGATGTCGCCGGCGATCTGGAGGTCGTTGTCGCTGTTCATGGGGTGCGGTGGTTCCTCAGTGAAAGAGGTCAGAGGGGAACGAAATGCGAAAACCGAGTCCTGGGGACCCGGTCTGCAGCTGGAGCGGTCGGATACCGCGACGGCTCAACAGCTGGAACAGCAACAGCTACAGCGAGCGCGGGCAGCACCGTGGGACCCGGCGGTGCGGGTCGAGGTGAGTGCCAAGTGCGCGAGCATGCCCACTAGGACATCGGTTCACACCCGCAGTGTCAACTCGGCGCCCGGTATGTGGGACATGTTTCACCTCATCCGGTTCATCTCTCTGCCGAAAGGTTTGTTCAGCAGGCACCCGGGACACATGGCGCACAACCGGGCGCGCGAGCCACTGCGGAACGCGATCGAACATCTGGGCGTCCTTCTCCGTACAAGCTCTGTATGGGGTCGGGAGCCTCGTGGGCCTCGTCTGCATGTCAAGGTTTATGGCGATTTGAACACTTTCCGCATGGCCTTGGTTCCGCAGAGTGAATAACGGGCTCAATAGCAGATCTCGGCTTGACTCGCCCGGAGCAGCACACTTGTAATTTCACTCGTGTCGTTCAGCCGAAATCGGTAACGACCGGGCACGGGGACGTGAAAGACAGACGAGGGGCGCACATGACCGAGCTGGTGCAGCAACTGCTGGTCGACGACGCGGACGAGGAACTCGGCTGGCAGGAGCGCGCGCTGTGCGCCCAGACCGACCCCGAGTCCTTCTTTCCCGAGAAGGGCGGCTCCACCAGAGAGGCCAAGAAGGTCTGCCTCGCCTGTGAGGTGCGCCCCGAATGCCTTGAGTACGCCCTCGCCAACGACGAGCGGTTCGGGATCTGGGGCGGCCTCTCCGAGCGGGAGCGCCGCCGCCTCAAGAAGGCGGCCGTCTGAACCGGGTGCCCACCCGAGGCACACAACCGAGCTGCGCGAACGGCCCGTCGCCCGTGGGTTGTCCACAGGGGGCGGGCCGTCGACATGCCCAGCCGATAGTGTGGGCGCTCGTCCGAGACGCCTCGCCGCCACCAGCGGGCGCAGGAGTCCACCGCAGTCCATCGAACCGGGGCCCGTACCTCGATGTCCGTCCACAGCCACCAGGCAGCCCAGGCAACAGCCGGCACCCCAGAGTTCCCGCGTCATGTGGTGACCGCGGTCCTCGTCTCCCATGACGGCGCCCGCTGGCTGCCCGACGCGCTCGCCGGGCTGCTCGGCCAGGAGCGCCCCGCCCAGTACGCGGTGGCGGCCGACACCGGCAGCGCGGACGACTCCGCCCGGCTGCTCACCGAGTTCCTCGGCGACGCCAACGTCCTGCACCTCGCCCGTCGCACCGGCTTCGGCCAGGCCGTCGAGGAGGCGAGCCGCACCGCGCCCGTCCTCACCCCGGACGACCTGCCGTACCTGAAGCGGCCCAGCGGCTGGGACCCGGTCACCCGCCAGTGGCGCGACGACGCCTACGACATGCCCGAACTGCCCTACGGCGAACCCGTCCAGTGGCTGTGGCTGCTGCACGACGACTGCGCACCGGAACCCGACGCCCTGGCCCAGCTGCTCCGGGTCGTCGACAACGAGATCGAGCTGGGCCGCGACGACGTGGCGGTCGTCGGCCCCAAGCTGCGCGGCTGGTACGACCGCCGGCAGCTCCTCGAGGTCGGCGTCACCATCGCCAACTCCGGCCGCCGCTGGACCGGCCTGGACCGCCGCGAGCAGGACCAGGGACAGCACGACCACGTCCGGCCCGTGCTCTCAGTCTCCACCGCCGGCATGCTGATCCGCCGCGACGTCTTCCAGGAACTCGGCGGCTTCGACCGCCGGCTCCCCCTGATGCGCGACGACGTCGACCTGTGCTGGCGCGCGCACAACGCCGGCCACCGCGTCCTGATCGCCCCCGAGGCCGTCGTACGGCACGCCGAGGCCGCCTCCCGCGAGCGCCGCACCGTCGACTGCGCGGGCCGCACCACCGCCTCCCCGCACAAGGTCGACAAGGCCGGTGCCGTCTACACCCTGCTCGTCAACGCCCGTACGGCCGTGCTCCCCTGGATCCTGCTGCGGCTGGTCGTCGGCACCCTGCTGCGCACGGTCACCAACCTCGTCGGCAAGGTCCCCGGACAGGCCCTCGACGAGATCCGCGGCCTGCTGGGCATCCTGCTGCGGCCCGAGCGGATCATCGCCGGGCGGCGCAGGCGCGGCCCCTCCCAGCTCGACAAGGACGAACTGCGCCCGCTGTTCCCGCCGCCCGGCGCGACCGTCCGGGCCACCGTCGAGCAGGCCGCGGGCAACCTCTTCGGCGCCGACGAAGAGCTCTCCGCGGCCGGCCGGCACGGCGGCGCGGTCGAGTCCGGGCCCGGCGGCGACGACGCCGACTTCCTGGAGATCGAGCAGTTCGCCCGCCTCAAGCGCATCGCCCGCAAACCGGGCCCGGTGCTCTTCCTGGTGCTGCTGCTGTTCTCGCTGGTCGCCTGCCGCGCGCTGCTCGGCAGCGGCGCGCTCGCGGGCGGCGCCCTGCTGCCCGCGCCGGACACCTCGGGCGAGCTGTGGTCCCGCTACCTGGACGCCTGGCACACGGTCGGCGCCGGCGGCACCCCGGCCGCCCCGCCGTATCTCGCGATCGTCGCCTCGCTGGCCTCCCTGCTGTTCGGCTCGACCGGGCTCGCGGTGACCGTGCTGCTGGTCGCCTCGGTGCCGCTGGCCGGATTCACCGCCTACTTCGCCTCCCGGCCGCTGGTCACCTCGCGCCTGCTGCGCGCCTGGGCGGCCGTCGCCTACGCCTTCCTGCCCGCCGCCACCGGCGCCCTCGCGGGCGGCCGCATCGGCACCGCCGTCCTCGCCGTCCTGCTGCCGCTGATCGCCCGCGCGGGCATCGCGGCCAGCGGCCTCGCCCATGCCTCCGGCGCACGCGGCAGTTGGCGTGCCACCTGGGCGTACGCGCTGCTGCTGACCATCACCACCGCGTTCACGCCGATCGTCTGGCCGATCGCGCTGGTCCTCGGCGTCGCCGTGCTCGCCGTGCGCCGCTCCGACCTGGTCGCCTCCGGCCTGCGGCTGCTGACCCAGCTGGGCACCCCGCTGCTGGTCCTCGCGCCCTGGTCGCTGACCCTGCTGCCGTTCGGCTTCTTCAAGGAGGCCGGGCTGGAGTACGGCGCCTCGTCCGCCTCCGCCCTCGACCTGCTCGGCGCCAGCCCGGGAGGCCCCGGCACGGTCGCGGGGCTGATGCTCATCGGCATCGTCCTGGCCGCGCTGGCCGCCCTGCTGCGCTCCGATCGCCAGTCGGCCGTCCGCACCGCCTGGGGGGTCGCCCTGGTCGGCCTGGTCTTCGCGGTCCTGTCCAACAAGTCCGCCTGGGCCGGTCCGGCGACCCTCGTCTACGGCCTCGCGATCGTCTCCGCCGCCGCGCTCGGCGCCGACGGGGCACGCTCGCGGGTCGCTGAGCAGAGCTTCGGCTGGCGCCAGCCGGTGGCCGCCCTGATCGCCTTCGCCTCCGCCGCGGGCCCGCTGCTCCTCGCCGCCGGCTGGATGATCGCCGGCGCCGACGGCCCGGTCGAGCGGCGCGACGCCACCCAGGTGCCCGCGTTCGTCGCCGAGGACAGCACCACCACCGACCAGGTCCGCACCCTCGTCCTCGACAGCGACAGCACCGCGCGCGTGAACTACATGCTGGTGCGCGGCTCCGGCGCCCGTATGGGGGACGCCGAAGTGACCGCCGCCGACGGCGAGAACGCCACGCTCGACAAGGTCGTCGCCAACCTGGTCGCCGGCTCCGGCGCCGACCAGGCCGACCAGCTCGGCGGGTTCGCGGTGCGCTACGTCCTCGTCCACAAGGGCGCCCCGCGTGACGTCACGCGCGTGCTGGACGCCACACCCGGCCTGTCCCGGCTCAGCCAGCAGAACGGCAGCGCCCTGTGGCGCGTCGACCAGCAGGTCTCCCGCGCGACCATCGTCTCCGCGAACGGCTCGGGCACCTCCGACTCCGTCGCCGCCGGGCCCGTCGACATCCACACCACCGTCCCGACCGGCGCCGACGGCCGCATCCTGCGCCTGGCCGACTCGGCCGCGCCCGGCTGGACGGCCACGCTGGACGGCAAGCCGCTGACCCGCACCACGGTCGACGGCTGGGCCCAGGGCTTCGAACTGCCCTCCTCCGGCGGGAAGCTGGACGTCACCTACGACACCCCCTTCGCCCACACCGTCTGGCTGTGGGTCCAGGGCGCGCTCGCCGTCGTCCTGGTCGTCCTCGCCCTGCCCGGCCGCCGCCGTGACGTCGACGACGACCTCCCCGAGGAGCAGCCGATCCCCGCCCAGCCCGTCGAGGGCGAGGGCCGGCGCGCCCGCCGCCTGCGCGCCCAGGCGGAGTCCGAGGAGGAGACCGCTCCGCAGGACAGCGGCGATGTCCCGGCCGCCGAGGAGGAGCAACCCCAGGTCGCGGTCCCGCAACAGCCGTCCTACGACGAATGGGACCCGGCGTCCTACCCGGCGGGCGACGGCTACGACGCGGGCTACACCGACCAGTACCAGGGCACCGGCCAGTACCAGCCGGGCGGCTACGACCAGCAGACCTACGACCCGTACCAGACCGGTCAGTACGATCCCTACGCCTACGGCGGACAGCAGGGGCAGCCGGCGTACGACCCGACGTACCAGCAGGGCTACGACCCCGCCTATGACCCGGCCGCCCAGCAGCACCACCACGGCACCGGCGGCGAGCACCACGACGGGAGCCAGCAGTGAACCGCACCACCCTGTCCCTGTTCGCCGGTACGGCCGCCCTCGCGGTGGTCACCGGGTTCGCCGCGCTCAACCCGCCGGCCACGTCACCCGCGCACACCGCCGAGGCGGCCGCCCAGCTGCCCGTGGAGCGCACCACCCTGCTGTGCCCGGCACCCAGCCTGTCCGACATCGCCGACACCTCGTACACCTCGTACACGCCCGTCACCAAGGGCGCCGCGAGCGACGGCAAGGCCGGACTCCAGGCGGCCACCGAGCAGTCGGCGGACGGGACGAGCGGCAAGAAGAAGGCGTCCAAGCCCGTCCTCACCCCGAAGGCGCCGGGCACCCCGGCCACCGGGGACACCTCCGGCGCCGACGGGCCCGCCTACGTCGGCACCGCCGAGGGGAAGTACGCCCCCGGCTGGACCGTCCAGGAGACCACCGAGGTCGCCGCGGGCACCGGGCGGGGCCTCCAGGGGGTCAACTGCACGGCGCCCGACACCGACTTCTGGTTCCCCGGCGCCAGCACCGCCTCCGGCCGCACCGACTACGTGCACCTCACCAACCCCGACGACAGCGCGGCCGTGGTCGACATCGAGCTGTACGGCAAGGACGGCCAGCTCAAGTCCACGGTGGGGGAGGGCATCACGGTCGCACCGCACGCCAGCGAACCGGTCCTGCTGTCCACGCTCAGCGACGAGAAGCAGACCGACCTGACCGTGCATGTGAACGTGCGCAGCGGACGGGTCGGCGCGAGTGTGCAGGCCCTGGACGACAAGACCGGCGGCGACTGGCTGGCCGCCTCCACCGACCCGTCGGGCAGCCTGGTGCTGCCGGGCATCCCCAAGGACGCCACGGACGTCCGGCTGATCGCCTTCACCACCGGTGACTCCGACGCCGACCTGAAGGTGCACCTTGCCTCCCCGGACGGCCTGATCACCCCGGCCGGCAACGAGACGCTGCATGTGAAGGCGGGCATGACCACCGCGGCCGACCTCGGTGACGTCACGCGCGGCGAGGCGGGATCGCTGGTCCTCACGCCCACCGACCAGTCCGTCCCGGTGGTGGCCGCGCTGCGCGTCACCCGCGGCAAGAGCGGCAAGCAGGAAACCGCGTACATTCCGGCGACCGCACCGATCGGCACGCGCGCGACATCCGCCGACAACAGCGGCAAGGGCACCACCCTCTCCCTGACCGCCCCCACCGGCACCGCCCAGGTCAAGGTCACGGCGTCGGCGGGCAGCGGCGGCGGTACGGCGGTGGCCAAGACGTTCACGATCAAGTCCGGCACCACCCAGGACATCGACGCCCCGGCCCCGTCCGGCCTGAAGGGCACCTACGCGCTGACCGTGGAGCCGATCTCCGGCGGCCCGGTCTACGGCGCCCGCACCCTGGCGGCCACCGAGGAAGGCGTACCGGGCTTCACGATCCAGACCCTGCCCGACGACCGCGGCACGGTGGCCGTACCGGAGACGGACCAGGACGTGGCGATACTGCAGAAGTAGCCCGCCGGTGGCCCGCGCCGAATGGACCCCTGCTCACTCCTCGCCGTAGCGGGGGTCCACCGTCTCCGGGGTGAGCCCGAGCAGCTCGGCGACCTGCTCCACGACGACCTCGTGCACCAGCGCGGCCCGCTCGTCGCGCCCCTTGGTGCGGATCTCGACCGGCCGCCGGTACACCACCACGCGCGCCCGGCGTCCCTCGCGCGCGGGAATGATCCCGCCCAGCGGCACCGCCTCGTCGCTCCAGCTCTCGCCGTGCCGGTCCTGGAGCCGGGGCACTTCAAGGACCAGGAAGTCGATGTCGGCGAGCTGCGGCCAGCGCCGCTCCAGGCGCTCCACGGAGTCCTGCACCAGGTCCGCGAACACTTCGGCGCGACTCGCGGCCAGCGGCACCTGAGGTGGCGCGATCGGCCCGCGCATGCCCCGACCGTGGCGATCGCGTCGACGAGGCCCGGGGCCGGCGGCACGGGGCGGTACACGGTTGTCCATCACTGGTGAAGCGTAGTCCTCGCGGGCTCCGGGCGCGCCGCCCCACGACTCGACACCGCCCGGGGCGACATGTCGGAGGATGACCATTCCAGCCAAGGTTGGGCTCGTTTCCGTATCTCCACCAGACCGGCGAGCTCAAGGCAATTGACGGTGTTTGTACCGACTGATGACCGGATGCGGTACTGCCCGGGATCCCGGACGGTGCCGTCCACGCAGGTCAGCGGGGCGTGTCCGGAGGGGCGTGTGGGGCGTTTCACAACACGACACGGTGGGGTGACCTGGGGGAGAGTCGTCGCGGCCCGCTCAAGAGTGCGGTACCGTCCAACGTCGTGAGCCCTGTACGTCGCTGTTCGCGAACCGCCTGCGGCCGACCCGCCGTCGCGACGCTGACGTACGTCTACGCCGACTCGACCGCGGTCCTCGGCCCGCTCGCCACCTACGCCGAACCCCACTGCTACGACCTGTGCGCCGAGCACTCCGAGCGCCTCACCGCCCCGCGCGGCTGGGAGGTCGTCCGGCTCCTCGACGCCTCGGCCCCCGCGCGCCCCAGCGGGGACGACCTGGAAGCGCTCGCCAACGCGGTGCGCGAGGCGGCCCGCCCCCAGGAGCGGGCGGCCGAGGCGGGCGGCGGCGGACGCGGCGCGGACCCGATGGAGGTCGCGCGACGCGGCCATCTGCGGGTGCTGCGGTCACCGGACAACTGAGCCGCTCCCTGCCGGTCGTTCCGGTTTCAATGCCGTTCGGTTCTCTGTGATGCACACCCATTGACGGGTCGTTCTCGCGGACACGACCGTTCCGGATGACCGGCGGGAAATCGCTTTCCACATGCCGGAATCCGGGGAGGCGCCCGTGTACGTCCAGTAACCGGAACCCGTCGCCGACTCCCTGGGCCTGTCCGCCCTGGTAGCCGCCCTGCCCCTGGTGATCGTCCCGATCCTGCTCGGCGGTGTCCGCACGAAAGCCCACCTCACGGGCCTGACGGGCCTTCTGGCGGCCGTACTTGTCGCCCGCCTCGCCTACGGCATGCCGCTCGGCCACACTCTCTCCAGCGCCGCCCAGGGCGCCGCGTTCGGTCTGTTCCCCATCCTGTGGATCGTCGTCAACGCCCTGTGGGTGTACCGGATGACGGTCCGCACCCGGCACTTCGACATCCTGCGCCGCTCGTTCGGGCGGCTCTCCGGCGACCCGCGTATTCAGGCCCTGGTGATCGCCTTCTGCTTCGGCGCCCTCCTGGAGGCGCTGGCCGGATTCGGCGCCCCGGTCGCGATCTGCTCGGTCATGCTCGTCGCCCTCGGCTTCGACCCGGTGCGCGCGGCCGTGGTCTCCCTGGTCGCCAACACGGCTCCGGTCGCCTTCGGCGCGATGGGCACACCCGTGGTCACGCTCGCCCAAGTCACCGGACTGCCCCTGGACTCGGTGGCCTCCGTGGTGGGCCGTCAGACCCCGTTGACGGCCTTGGTGGTGCCCCTGGTGCTGGTCGGTCTCGTCGAGGACACGCGCGGGCCGCGGGAGACCTGGGTGCCCGCTCTGGCGGGCGGAATCGCCTTCGCCGCAGCCCAGTTCGTCGCCTCCAGCCACCTCTCCGCCCAACTCGCCGACATCTGCGCCGCCCTGGCCGGCGCGGCCGCCCTGGTCGCCGTACCGCACGCGCGCGTGCCCGCCACCGAGGAGTTCGCGCGGCCGTGCTCACGGGTGCCCGCAGCGCGGACCTCGACGAACCCGACCCGCGCCCCGAAGTCCTGCGCGCCTACGCCCCGTACGCCCTCATCGTCGTCGTCTTCTCCGTCGCCCAGATCCCGCCCGTCAAGGACTGGCTCGCACGGGCGAACCAGGTCTACGACTGGCCCTTCCTGGACGTCGTCAACCCGAAGGGCCAACCGGTCGGCGGAAATCTCTTCACCTGGCCGGTGGTGTCGACCGGCGGCACCCTCGCCCTGCTCGCCGGCATCGCCACGGCGGTCGTCCTGCGCGTGCACGCGCGCGTGTCGGTCACGGAGTGGGCGGCGACGGTAAGGGAGTTGAGGTTCGCGATCCTCACCGCGACATCCGTCCTCGCCCTCGCCTGCGTCATGAACCTCTCCGGACAGGCGGCCACCATCGGCCAGTTCGTGGCGGCGGCCGGCGCGGGCCTCGCCTTCCTGTCGCCGGTCCTCGGCTGGTTCGGCGTCGCGGACTCCGGCTCCGACACCTCGGCCAACGCGCTCTTCGGCGCCCTTCAGGTGAGTGCCGCGCACGAGTCGGGACTCTCACCGGAACTCCTGGCGGCCGCCAACAGCTCCGGCGGTGTGCTCGGCAAGATGATCTCCGCGCAGAACCTCACGATCGCCTGCGCGGCCGTCGGCCTGGCCGGCCGGGAGGGGGACCTGCTGCGCAGGGTGCTGCCGTGGAGCCTCGGACTGCTGCTGGTGATGTGCCTGATCGTGGTGGGGCGGAGTTCACCGGTGCTGGGGTGGATGCTGCCGTGACTGACTGCGCGGGGCTGACCGTGTCTGATCACGATGGATCGCATGGGATCGCCGCAGATCACGGCAGGGAACCCGCTGGAAGCCCGCCGGGAGTCCGTCGGGGGACCGCTTGGAGGTCCCCCGGGGTCCCCTGGGGGATCCCGCCTCCGCCCCTCACCCGGGCCAGGTAGTTTGGGGCGACCGATAGGACTTCAGGAGGGTTGGCCCGTGGCTGCTGATCTGTCTCAGATCGTCAAGGCGTACGACGTGCGCGGGGTGGTTCCGGACCAGTGGGACGAGGCTCTCGCCGAGCTGTTCGGCGCCGCGTTCGTACAGGTGACGGGCGCCGCCGCGATCGTCGTCGGCCATGACATGCGGCCCTCCTCGCCCGGTCTGTCCCGCGCCTTCGCGCGCGGTGCGGCGGCCCGTGGCGTCGACGTCACCGAGATCGGCCTGTGCTCGACCGACCAGCTGTACTACGCCTCGGGCGCACTCGGCCTGCCCGGCGCGATGTTCACGGCCTCGCACAACCCGGCGCAGTACAACGGCATCAAGATGTGCCGCGCGGCAGCCGCGCCGGTGGGTCAGGACACAGGCCTCGCGGAGATCCGGGCACTGGCGGAGCGCTGGCTGGAGACGGGCGCGCCCGAACCGGCCGAGACTCCGGGAACGATCACCTCCCGCGACACGTTGACGGACTACGCGGCCCATTTGCTCTCGCTCGTGGACCTGACCTCCATCCGCCCCCTGAAGGTCGTGGTCGACGCGGGCAACGGCATGGGCGGCCACACGGTTCCGACCGTCTTCGACGGCCTGCCCCTGACCCTCGTCCCGATGTACTTCGAGTTGGACGGCACCTTCCCGAACCACGAGGCCAACCCGCTCGACCCCGCCAACATCGTGGACCTCCAGCAGCGCGTCCGCGACGAGTCGGCCGACCTCGGGCTGGCCTTCGACGGCGACGCCGACCGCTGCTTCGTCGTGGACGAGCGCGGCGAGCCGGTCTCCCCGTCGGCGATCACCGCTCTCGTGGCCGCGCGCGAACTGGCCCGCAACGGCGGCAAGGGCACGATCATCCACAATCTGATCACTTCCTGGACCGTCCCCGAGGTGGTGCGGGAGAACGGCGGCACCCCGGTCCGTACCCGCGTCGGCCACTCGTTCATCAAGGGCGAGATGGCGAAGTCCGGCGCGATCTTCGGCGGCGAGCACTCGGCCCACTACTACTTCAAGGACTTCTGGAACGCGGACACGGGCATGCTGGCCGCCCTGCACGTCCTCGCGGCCCTCGGCGGCCAGCGCGGCCCGCTGTCCTCTCTGGTGGCCCAGTACGACCGCTACACCGGCTCCGGCGAGATCAACTCCACGGTCGCCGACCAGAAGGCGAGCCTCGCGGAGATCCGCGCGACCTACGGGGACCGCGACGACATCACCCTGGACGACCTGGACGGGCTCACCGTCTCCGCCGCCGACTGGTGGTTCAACGTCCGCCCGTCCAACACGGAACCGCTGCTGCGCCTGAACGCGGAGGCGAGGGACCAGGCGACGATGACGAAGGTACGGGACGAGGTGCTGGCGATCATCAGGGGCTGAGGTCGGCGCCGCCCGGCCCGGCGGCGGTAATCTGACCGAACGCGACCATCCCACTCCCCGAATCCCCGAAGGGAAACCCCATGCCGCTCGAAGCCGGCCTCCTGGAGATCCTCGCCTGCCCGGCCTGCCACGCCCCTCTCAAGGAGCAGGACGCCGAGCTGATCTGCACCGGTCAGGACTGCGGCCTGGCGTACCCCGTCCGCGACGGCATCCCCGTCCTCCTCGTCGACGAGGCCCGCCGCCCCGCGTAAGCAGCACAGCCGCAACCGCAACCACAAACGCAAGGCACCAGGACCCCGGCAACCGGAGGCCGCTCCCATGCTCGACGAATCGCTGCTCGACACCCCGGAGGGCCTTGCCGAGGCCGACCGCCGAGGTCTGCTGCGCGGCGCGGCCGAGGCCGGCGCCCGCGTCCGTACCGCGGCCCGGCTCGCCATCGAGGCAGGTGTCAAGGAGCTGAAGCCGGACGGTCGCCCGCGTGCCGTCCTGATCGCGGGCCCCGGCGTCGCCGCCACCCATGCCGCGGACCTCCTCGGCTCGCTGGCCGGCCCCGGCAGTCCCGTCATCCGGCTGGCTCCCTCCGGCGTCGCCCCGGCCGCGGGCGCCCTGCGCTGGGAGCTGCCCGGCTGGGCCGGCTCCGTCGACCTGCTGCTGATCGCCACCCCGGACGGCACCGAACCCAGCCTCTCCCTCCTCGCCGACCAGGCCTACCGGCGCGGCTGCTCGGTCGCCGCCGTGGCCCCCGCCCAGACCCCGCTCGCCGAGGCGGTGGCCGGCGCCCACGGCCTGTTCGTACCGATGGCGACGGCACCCTACGACCACGGCGAGCCACTCGCCGGCTCTTCCCCGGGCGTCCTGTGGGCGCTGCTCACCCCGCTGCTGGTGCTTCTCGACCGCATCGGCCTGGTCACCGCCCCGCCGGACGACCTGGACAAGGTCGCCGACCGCCTGGACCGCATCGCCGAGCGCTGCGGCCCGGCCATCGTGACCTACAGCAACCCCGCCAAGAACCTCGCCTCGGAACTCGCCGACGCGCTCCCGGTGATCTGGACGGAGGGCGTCTCGGCCGGTCCCGCGGGGCGCCGCTTCGTCGCCGCCCTCGCCGAACTGGCCGGCCGTCCCGCCCTGGTCGCGGAACTCCCCGAGGCCCTGGCGGCCCACCACGCCCTGCTCGCCGGCCCGCTCGCCGCCAGCGCCGACCCCGACGACTTCTTCCGCGACCGCGTGGAGGAGGCTCCCGCGCTGCACGCGCACGTGGTGCTGCTGCGCGACCGCCCCCTCAGCGGCCTCACCGCCGCGGCCGCCGCCCGCGAGCTCGCCCTGGGCCACGACACTCCGATCAGCGAGCTGGAACCCGAGGAGGGCGACGAGCTGGAGACCCTCGCGGAACTGATCGCCGTCACGGATTTCGCCGCCGTTTACCTGGCGCTCGCTTCGGGGGCCTGAGGTGGACACCGACACCGGGGCCGTCGTACGAAGGACGACCTGAAGGTCGTACAACAGGTGGACCGGTGGTCGAACACAAGGTGAACACAGCCGCCGTACACCGCTGTACGAGGCCGTGACCCGCGTCGTACGCAGACAGAACCGGCAGAGCGCAGAGAGAAGTACATGGACCGCCTCGACAACACCATCCGCCCCTACGCCTGGGGTTCCCCGACCGCCATCCCGCAGCTGTTCGGAGTCGAGCCGAGCGGCAAGCCGCAGGCGGAGATGTGGATGGGCGCGCACCCGGGCGCGCCCTCGCGTACCGCGCGCGGCACGCTCGTCGAGGTCATCGACGCGAACCCGAAGGCCGAGCTGGGCGAGGCGGCCGTGGCCAGGTTCGGCCCGCGTCTGCCCTTCCTGCTCAAGATCCTCGCCGCCGGCGCCCCGCTCTCCCTCCAGGTGCACCCCAACCTGGAGCAGGCCAGGGAGGGGTACGAGGACGAGGAGCGACGCGGCATCCCCGTGGATGCCCCGCACCGCAACTACAAGGACGCCAACCACAAGCCCGAACTGATCTGCGCGCTCACCGAGTTCGACGGCCTGTGCGGCTTCCGCGCCCCGGAGCAGGCCGCCGAACTCCTCGAAGCCCTCGGTGTCGACTCCCTCAAGCCGTACGTCGATCTGCTGCGCGCCCGCCCCGAGGAGGCGGCGCTGCGCGAGGTCCTCACCGCGATCCTCACCGCCGACCGCGAGGAGATGGCCCAGACGGTCGCCGAGACCGCCGCCGCCTGCACCCGCCTCGGCGGCGACCACGCGCCCTATGCGGACCTCGCCCACCACTACCCGGGCGACCCCGGCGTGATCGCCGCGATGCTCCTCAACCACGTCCGTCTGCAGCCCGGCGAGGCCCTCTTTCTCGGCGCCGGCATCCCGCACGCCTACCTCAACGGCCTCGGCGTCGAGATCATGGCCAACTCCGACAACGTCCTGCGCTGCGGCCTGACCCCCAAGCACGTCGACGTCCCCGAACTCCTGCGCGTCGTCCGCTTCGAGGCGGGCGACGCGGGCGTACTGCGTCCCGAGGCCGCCCCGGACGGCGAGGAGGTCTACGAGACGCCGATCGACGAGTTCCGGCTCTCCCGGTACGTCCTGCCCGAGGGCACCACCGCTCACGACCTGACCCTCCCGACCCCGCAGATCCTGCTCTGCACGGCCGGCGCCGTACGGGCGGGGGAGTACGACCTCACCCCCGGCCAGTCGGTGTTCGTCCCAGCAGGCGAAAAGGCGGAGGTCTCGGGCGCGGGCACGGTCTTCCGTGCGACGGTGATCGTCTGAGGGATCCGCGTTTCCGGGTGGGTCCGATTGTCGTACCGGGGTTGTGGATACCTGAGGAGTCGCTCCCGGGCAGGGCTGCAAGAATGACCCATCCGGCAAAGCACGGGCAAAGACGGCCACACGCCTGGACGGCGTAGACGGACGACGGCGAGAAGGGACAACGCGGACACATGAGCGCGTCAGGCGGCAACAGGGCGATCGTGGCGGCACTCGGCGCCAACCTCGCGATCGCGGTATCGAAGTTCGTGGCCTTCGCGTTCAGCGGCTCCTCGTCGATGCTCGCCGAGGGCGTCCACTCGGTCGCCGACTCCGGCAACCAGTTCCTGCTGCTCATCGGCGGCAAGAAGGCCCAACGCGAGGCCACCCCGCAACACCCCTTCGGCTACGGCCGCGAACGGTACATCTACGCCTTCCTCGTCTCGATCGTCCTCTTCTCGGTCGGCGGCATGTTCGCCATCTACGAGGGCTACGAGAAGATCAGCCACCCGCACAAGGTCGAACACTGGTACTGGCCAGTGGGTGTCCTGTTCTTCGCGATCCTCGCCGAGGGCTTCTCCTTCCGCACGGCCATCAAGGAGTCCAACGAGCTGCGGGGCAAGCTCTCCTGGTCGCAGTTCATCCGCCGCGCCAAGGCCCCCGAGCTGCCGGTCGTCCTCCTGGAGGACTTCGGCGCCCTCATCGGCCTGGTCCTCGCCCTCGGCGGCGTCGGCCTCGCCCTGCTCACCGGCGACGGCGTCTGGGACGGCATCGGCACGGTCTGTATCGGTGTCCTGCTCGTCCTGATCGCCCTCGTCCTCGCCGCCGAGACCAAGTCCCTGCTCCTCGGCGAGGCCGCGGGCGTCGAAGAGGTCAAGAAGATCGAGGCCGCGATCGTCGACGGCGACACCGTCACCGGCATCATCCACATGCGCACCCTCCACCTCGGCCCCGAGGAACTGCTCGTCGCCGCCAAGATCGCCGTCCAGCACGACGACACCGCCGCCGAGGTCGCCAAGGCCATCAACGCCGCCGAGGCCCGCATCCGCGCCGCGGTCCCCATCGCCCGCGTGATCTACCTCGAACCCGACATCTACAGCGAGGCCGAGGCCGCCAAGGGCCCCGACCCGAAGGCCACCCCGGGCGGTCCGACCCCACACCCCGCCGGCCACTGAGCCCTCCTTGACCGACGGCCACGGGCCCGCTCTCCTACGAACACGAAGGAGAGCCGCGCCCGTCGCCGTCGGACGCCCGCCGTGGCCGAGTCCGCTCCGGCCCAGCCCGTTGTCGGCCCCGGCCCCGGTCCGGTCCTCGCTCTGGCTCAGCGCGCACCGCTCCGCTCCTTGCCACCGCCCGCTGCCGAGTCCGCGATCACGCCCCCGAGCTGGTGCACGGGCGCCGACCGAACCCGCTCGATCAACTGCTCGGATGCCGGATCCCCTCGGCCACCCCGACCTTGGGCACCCGCTTGCCCACGAAGCGACTCAGGTCCACGTCCTTGTCGGCGGCGACGATCACACCGTCCGCGCTTCTGACATCGTTGTAAGACAATAGGTTCTCGGCCCCGATGGAACCCTGTGTCTCCACCTTCATCTCGACACCGCGGCTCTGGGCGGCCTGCGCGAGCTTTTCGGCGGCCATGTATGTGTGCGCGACACCCGTCGGGCATGCGGTCACCGCCAGCAGCTTCAACTTCTTCGGCTCGTCACCGTGGCTGCCCGTGGGGGAGGGCCGGCCGGACTGGTCACGTCGATCTCCTAACGCCTTCGTCACACGGAGCGCCGTCCCGGACGCTCCGCGCGCTCGATCGGAACTCCCGATCTCCCTGCACCCTGCAACACCCGCACCCTGGCTAAAAGGTGCGAAAGTCCTGGTTGATCCCCTTCTGCTGGCTCCTGTTCACCCCCTCACGGAGATCCTCGTCACCCCTTCACATCCCACTCCGCCGACCGCACCGTTCCCCTCGAACGGCGTGAACTCTTCGGAGGTGGACTGGGGACGGCCCGCCCACCGGTGTAGCTTGGGACGGAGCCAGACGTCGCTGCTGATGGCGGTCGGGCGGTCCACACGGACCGGCCGAGGGAGAGAGGGCCTCCGACGGACTGCGCTGCGCGCACGTGGGCATGCCTGTGTCCTCTTCTCGGGCACCCCTGTGTCCGCCGCCGCGCAGACCAGCCGTACCCACCCTCGACCCGATACCGAGGAGCAGCTCGCAATGACGACTGTCGACAACCGACAGGACTTCAAGGTCGCCGACCTCTCCCTGGCCGAGTTCGGCCGCAAGGAGATCACCCTCGCCGAGCACGAGATGCCCGGTCTGATGGCGATCCGCAAGGAGTACGCCGAGACGCAGCCGCTGGCCGGCGCCCGCGTCACCGGCTCCCTGCACATGACCGTGCAGACCGCCGTCCTGATCGAGACCCTGGTCGCCTTGGGCGCCGAGGTCCGCTGGGCGTCCTGCAACATCTTCTCCACCCAGGACCACGCGGCCGCCGCCATCGCCGTCGGCCCGAACGGCACGCCCGACAACCCGCAGGGCGTCCCGGTCTTCGCCTGGAAGGGCGAGACCCTCCAGGAGTACTGGTGGTGCACGGAGCAGGCGCTGACCTGGCCGGACAGCCCCACCGGTGGTCCCAACATGATCCTCGACGACGGCGGTGACGCCACCCTCCTCGTCCACAAGGGCGTCGAGTACGAGAAGGACGGCAAGGTCCCCGGCCTGGAGACCGCCGAGTCCGACGAGCACCGCGTCATCCTCGAACTCCTGCACCGCACCATCACGGACGGCTCGCAGAAGTGGACCCAGCTGGCGTCCGAGATCCGCGGCGTGACCGAGGAGACCACGACCGGCGTCCACCGCCTGTACGAGATGCAGCGCGACGGCGTCCTCCTGTTCCCGGCGATCAACGTGAACGACGCCGTCACCAAGTCGAAGTTCGACAACAAGTACGGCTGCCGCCACTCCCTGATCGACGGCATCAACCGCGCCACCGACGTCCTCATCGGCGGCAAGACCGCGGTCGTCTGCGGCTACGGCGACGTGGGCAAGGGCTGCGCGGAGTCCCTGCGCGGACAGGGCGCCCGCGTCATCGTCACCGAGATCGACCCGATCTGCGCCCTCCAGGCCGCGATGGACGGCTACCAGGTCACGACCCTCGACGAGGTCATCGACAAGGCCGACATCTTCATCACCACGACCGGCAACAAGGACATCATCATGGCCTCGGACATGGCCAAGATGAAGCACCAGGCCATCGTTGGCAACATCGGCCACTTCGACAACGAGATCGACATGGCCGGTCTCGCCAGGATCCCCGGCATCGTCAAGGACGAGGTCAAGCCGCAGGTCCACACCTGGAAGTTCCCCGACGGCAAGGTGATCATCGTCCTCTCCGAGGGCCGCCTGCTGAACCTGGGCAACGCCACCGGTCACCCGTCGTTCGTGATGTCCAACTCCTTCGCGGACCAGACCCTGGCCCAGATCGAGCTGTTCACCAAACCCGACGAGTACCCGGTCGGCGTATACACGCTGCCCAAGCACCTCGACGAGAAGGTCGCCCGCCTGCACCTGGACGCGCTCGGCGTGAAGCTCACGACGCTGCGCCCCGAGCAGGCCGCGTACATCGGCGTGGAGGTCGAGGGCCCGTACAAGTCGGACCACTACCGCTACTGAGGTACCGCTGCTGTGGGGCTTCAGCTGAGTTCGAGGCCCGCTCTCCGGGTGAGCACGCCAGTGCACTGGCGTGCTCACCCGGAGGCAGCCGCTCCGGTCCACTGAGGCAGGCCCCCGCACCCCCGTGTCGGGGGCCTGCCCCTTTGGCCCACCGGCCCCCCGCGCGGTCGTACCGCAGGACCGGGCGCCGGACCGGCAACCCGCTAAGACCCAGGACCCCCATGCCCCGCGGCCGTTATTCGCTCCACGATCCGCACGATCACACCCCCGTCGGCGAAGAACACTTCCAGTGCGCCCCCGGCCCCTCCGGCTGGCGTTATGTCTCCCAAGTGACCGCTCCCTCCGGTGACCACAGCGGCTCGGTCGATCTCGCCCTCGATGACCTGGGCCGCCCCATCCGCCTCGAACTCCACGCCGGGGGCTGGCGGGTGCGCGGCGCCGCCCTCGACGGCGTCACCTGGGTCCGCACGGACCCCACCGGCGCTCATGCCACCGAAGGCCATGTGCGCGCCCACGCCTTCACCGGCACGTCCCCCGCGTTTCTGGTCGCCACCGCCCGTCTCCTGCGCCTCACCCCTTCCGCCGCCGCGACCCGCGTACGCCTGGTGGCCTTCACGGACCCGGTCCTCGCCCCGCGCACCGTGGACCAGTCCTGGGCCTTGGTGAAAAGCGAAGCACACGCCACTGACAACGGCCCTCTGACCGTGGACGAATACCAGGTCACAGCCCTGGACACAGGGGAGCAGCACACCGTGCACCTCGCCGGCGACGTGGTCCTGGCGGCACCAGGAATCGAGCTGGAGGACCTGCGGTCGCCGCCGTCCGTCTTCGACGACTGACCCGGGCGCCGGGTTCGGGCCTAGGCCGGCGGTACGAACCCGGTGGAGGGCCGCTCGGCAGCTGGCGGAGTAGCGGTGGCGGGTGCGGGAGCCCGAGGCTGCTCCACCGGCGGGGGATACGTCACAGCCGGTGCCGGTGCCGGTGCCGGTGCCCCGGGCCGGTACGGAGATGACGGAGGCGCGGGCGCCTGAGGAACTGGAGGGGCGTAACCCTGGGGCGCACTCGGCACCGGCATCGAGGGACCGTACCCGTAGGGAACACCCGGCGTCGGCGGGGCGTAGGCGAACGGCGCACCGGGCTCCGAAGGGGCATGACCGGCGAAGCCCCGCCGAGCCTCGCGCGCCTGCCGCTCCTGCACCACCGCTGCCAGATACGCCGCCGCCGGAATGCCCTGCGGCGCCGGAGTCCCCGTCCGGGCCGCGAGGTCGGCCGCGAGCTGCTCGGCCATCGCCCAGGAGACCTGCGGATCGAGCTGCTGCATCCGCGTCAGGTACTGCCGAACGGCAAGCCACAACGCGTCCGGAACGGCCGACAGATCCAGCTCGGCGAAGCGTCCCGCCAGCCAGGGCGGAGGCGGCGGAACGAAACTGGTCTGCCCGACGGGCACCCGCTCACGTACGACCAGAGTCCCCGCGAACACATCCCCCAGCCGCCGTCCACGCGCGGAGACCAGCGAGGCGATACAGGCGACGACCCCGAACGTCACCAGAATCTCGACCACGCCGAGAGCACCACGCACCAGCGCGTGCCGGAACCGGATGGGCCCGCCGTCATCGCGCACCACGCGCAGTCCGCACGCCATCTTCCCGAGCGAGCGCCCATGACTCAGCGTCTCCACCGCGATCGGCGCGCCCACCAGCAGCAACAGGAAGGCGGCGACTGACAGTGCGAGCTGTGCGGCCTCGTCCAGCGAGGCCGTGGCCGCCACCAGACCTATGGACACACCGATGTACACCGTCATGGCCACGACCAGGTCGAGCAGCACGGCCAACGCCCTGCTGGGCAGCCTCGCGGGACGCAGTTCGAGCGCCACCGCCTCACCCGTCACCAGCTCACTCACGCCCGCCGCCTTCCCTGGTCTGCCCTGTACAGCGCAAGTCTGCCAAGCTGAGAGCGCATCGCGCCGCAGTACGACAAGCTGACAGCTACGACAGACCGTCGACGACCAGCCGAGGAGCAGGCAGACCCGATGGACCTCGACGTCTTCGTCTCCGCACATCGAGCCGAGTGGGACCGTCTTGACGTGCTCCTCCGCCGCCAGCGGCGCCTCAACGGAGCCGAAGCCGACGAACTCGTCGCCCTCTACCAGCGCACCGCCACACACCTCTCCCTGATCCAGTCCAGCGCACCCGACCCACAGCTCGTCGGTCGTCTCAGCCAACTCGTGGCGCGCGCGCGTAGTGCTGTGACAGGAACCCGCCGCGCCTCCTGGCGCGATGTCGCCCGCTTCCTGGGGCAGGGATTTCCGGCCGCCGTCTACCGATCCCGTCACTGGTGGGTCCCCACCGCGCTCATATCCACAGCCCTCGCGATCCTCCTGGGCTGGTGGATCGGCACCCATCCGGACGTGCAGTCGACCATCGCCGCCCCCAGCCAGCTCCGTGAGCTGACCCGCCCCGGCGGTGAGTACGAGACCTACTACTCCAGCCATCCCGCGGCTTCGTTCGCTGCCCAGGTGTGGACGAACAACGCCAGAGCCGCCGCGATGTGCCTGGTGCTGGGCGTCTTTCTGGGCCTACCGGTCCTCTACATCCTGTTCGAGAACATGCTCAACCTGGGCGTCGGCTTCGGCCTGATGTCCTCGGCCGGCCGTCTGGACGCCTTCCTGGGCCTGGTCCTCCCCCACGGGTTGCTCGAACTCACTGCGGTCTTCGTCGCGGCAGGTACCGGCCTCCGCCTCGGCTGGACCCTCGTCGACCCGGGCCCGCGCAGCCGCCGTACCGCTCTGGCCGAAGAGGGCCGGGCCGCCGTGGGCATGGCGATCGGGCTGGCCCTGGTTCTGTTCGTCTCCGGCGCCATCGAAGGCTTCGTCACCCCGTCCGGCCTGCCGACCTGGTCCCGCATCGGCATCGGAGTCGTCGCTGAGCTGGCCTTCCTCGCCTACGTTTTCGTCCTCGGCGGTCGTGCCGCACGTGCCGGCGAGACGGGAGACCTCGAGGAGAGCGAGCGCAGCGCGTTCGTCCCAACGGCCGCCTGATGTGCGGAGACCTCCCGTGAGCTGCTAGTCTCCTCTTCGCCCCGGAAGACCTGTTGACACGGGTCCGGCGGGGAGGTAGATTCAAACAGTTGCCTAGAACTGGACAGGTTCAGGGCTGATCGTTAGAATCGATCTGCTTCATAACGGAGGATTCTCTCCGAACATCGAAGCCACCCCCGATTTACTCAGAATCGAGTGGCCCGTCAGACCGGCCAAGAACTTCTGATAAAGTCGGACACGCCGAAAGGGAGCCGGAAGGCAACCAAATAGGCAAAGGCCTTCCAACGGCCACTGGAAATGAATTCCGACCGGGAACGGAACGGAAAACGGATCTGGTAAGGTTGGAAAAACCGAAGGGAAGCCCGGAGGAAAGCCCGAGAGGGTGAGTACAAAGGAAGCGACCGTTCCTTGAGAACTCAACAGCGTGCCAAAAGTCAACGCCAG
>NZ_JBEOTA010000049.1:0-40380 GCF_040303265.1 Streptomyces sp. NPDC096040 | reverse complement strand
GGTGGCCAGACCACCGGGACCGGAACCGAGCCCCCCACCCAGGCGATCCCGAACACCCGGGATCACCCAGGAAAACCTAGCCAATTAGAGACGCTCTGTGGTGGCATCTCACCCGTACCGGGCATCTCTTCGACGCCCGCGTCGACGCCGAGGCCGCGCGTGCGACCCGAACTCGATTCGCCCTCGGCTCACTGGGCTACCCGATCACGGTCGGCCTGGCCTTCGTCTCCGCGCCGCTCACCCTGGCCGCGCACGGACTGCTTGCCCTCTACTACGGCTTCAACCAGGTACCGGTTCCGACCCGTCGAGACCCGGCCACGCCGTGAGGCGGGCGAGCAGGTCAGCGTCGACGAAGGCGTAGCGGCTGGGCCTGACGCGATGTGCGGACATGGTCCCCGAGGCGTGGCAGCCAAGGCCGCCGCCCGCCAGCAGGAGCAGCCCGCCGAACGGGATGAGATACGCGTTCACGACCCAGGCCGGCCCGGGACCGCTGAAACCAAGGTTGCGCTGAATGGCCGGCAGCGCCACCGTGACGATGGTGCCGTCGAGGACGGTCATCAGCGTCCCCGCGCACAGAACGGCGAGGGACGCCCAACGGGGGTATGTTCGTGAGAGTCCCACCGGGCCCGCCGGTGTCGGTTTCGGTGTCGGTGTTCCGGTCGTGGTCGACATGGCCGCTGGCCTCCGCAATCGCCGTAGAACTCACCAGGCAGATGAACAGGAACGGATCGTGTACACAGTGCACGGCTTGTAACGGAGTTCATGGTGAGTGACCATGGGGGAGACGTAAGGAGGCAGCTCGATGTCCCAGAGGAACACCGGTGTGACCGTCCAGGTCGTGAACGCGGCCACCTGCCCGGTCCGCGAGGTTCTGGACAGGGTCGCCGGCAAATGGAGCGTCCAGATCCTGGTCGCGGCCTCGCACGGCCCCATCCGCTTCACCGAGCTGGAGCGCGGGATCGAGGGCATCAGCCGCCGGATGCTGACCCTCACCCTGCGCAACCTGGAGCGCGACGGGCTGGTGACCCGCACCGTGTATCCGACGGTGCCCCCGAAGGTGGAGTACGGGCTCACCCCGGTGGCCCTGGAGCTGCACGAGACGCTGCGGCGGCTGACCGACTGGGCCGAGCGCAACCGCGGTTACATCGCGGAGGCACGGGCGGCCTACGATGCCGAGCATCAGCCCGAACTGCTCGACGCGTAGACGGCGTTGGCCCCTCAGAAGCCGAACAGGTCCGGGGCCGAGGTGAGCTCCTTGAACACCTCGCCCGGATCGGCGACCAGCCGCCGGGCCTTGAGGTCCAGCAGCCCGCCGACCGCGTCCACCTCGGCGGCCAGTGTGCCGTCCGCCCTGGTTATCGACTGGAGCATCCGGAACGTCTTGCCCCCGCTCCACTCGAACCCACAGGTCACATCGACCTCGTGCCGGTACCGTATGGTCGTCTCCAGCGCCACCGGGCCCACGCCCCGCCCGACCAGCCGGGCCTGGGTGATCCCGGCGGCCTGGAGCAGCGACCAGCGGGCGTGCTCGGCGTAGTTGAGGTACACCGCCTGGTTCAGATGGCCCTGCACATCGGTCTCGTAGCCACGGACCGTGACGCGGACGGAATACGGTTCGCTCACGACTTCCCCTTCTCGTGTAGGACGTCTCGTGTACGACGCACTGATCCTTTGCCGGCATCCTGACACGCCCGTCACACCCGGCGCGGCGATGCCAGCAGATAGCGCGTTCGAGTCCGCGGCTCCGTGTACTCGCCGGTCTGCCATCCCGCCCGCTCCAGGGTGGCCGCGCAGGCCCGCAGGGGCTCGCCCTCCGGTGCGTACACGGCGACCGCCTCGGGCTGCGGGGTCGCCCGCACCCGGTAGCCGGCGGCAGCCGGTCCCTCGGGCGGGTGCCCGGCCGCCTCCAGGGCGAGCGCGGCGGCCCGCACCAGATGCGCACGCTCCCAGCCGCACGGCCGGTCCGTGGCGCCGTCGGGATTGGTCATCCGGCGCAGCTCCAGAAGCCCCTGCCAGGCACTGTGCACTTCCCGCACGCGGGCGGGCCCGTCATCGACGGCCTCCTCACCGCCGACCCGCGCGGCGAACACCCCGTCCGGCTCGGCCGCGGCCACCGCCTGCGGCTGAGGAGCGGCCTCCCGTATCCGATGCCCCGCCGGCGTCAGAAAGTGATCGTGCGGCGGTCGCGGATGCCGAAAGGCAAGCCCCTGCTTCACCAGCGCCGCCAACTGAGCCTCCGTACCCCGCAGCCGCCCGCTGACCGGATCAGCGCCATCGATGACCCGCCGCTGCGCGGCGGTGGGCGGTCGGGTCACGGCGTGCTCCTCTCCGGCGTCGATCCGTACGGGCGCGTACCGATCCGTGCTTCGAAGGCTACGACCGCGCACTGACACTCGACCGGACGAACATCACCAGCCGCCGATCGCCGTCAGCGGCTCGGCTCGCACGGGCGGATGTTCCAGCCCGCGATCACCGGCCGCGCGTGCTCCGTGCTCAGGCGGCACAGGGTGCCGGTCGCCAGCTGGAAGAGGGCGCCGTTGGACGGCGGCAGGCCGAGGCGGCGGGCGGTCAGGACGCGAAGGAAGTGGCCGTGGGCGACCAGCAGCACGACCCCCTCCGTGTTGGCGAGGGCCGCGTCGACCTTGGACAGCATCCGGTCGGCCCGCTCCCCGACCTGCTCCGGGGTCTCCCCGGGGTGCTCCGGCGGACCGGGCGCGACCCCGTCGGTGAAGAGGAACCAGCCGGGCCGGGTGCGCTGGATCTCCGCCGTGGTCACGCCCTCGTAGCCGCCGTAGTCCCATTCCCGCAGGTCGGCGTCGACCCGGGCGTCGGGTACGCCGATCAGCTCGGCGGTTTCACGGGCCCGTTGGAGCGGGCTGACGAAGGCGGCGCCGATGCGATGCGAGCGGATCAACGGCACCAGCCGCCGCGCCTCCTCCCGACCGTGCTCGGTGAGGGGCACGTCGGTCCACCCGGTATGCCGTCCGGACCGCGACCACTCGGTCTCACCGTGCCGGACGAGAAAGACATCAGCCATACGTCAGAGGCTAGAAGCCCAGCGTTCCAGTTCGGCGAACTCACGCGCCCGTAGTCCGTGGCGCGGGTCGACCGGAAGGAGTAACGCGGGGCCGGCGTGGTGCTCGGCGACGTGGCGGACGTCGAGTTCGGTGATCATGTCGTCCACCCAGACGAACGGCCGCCCCGCCGCCCACGCCACGACGGTCCGCGTCTTCCAGTACAACCCGTCCGGATCCTTGGCGAACAGCTCGGGCCACTCGATGACGGGCAGCTCGGGCAGCCCGATGACCGGACCGATCATCTCGTTGGCCTGATGCATCCAGGTGGTGGCCCACGCCAGCTCGTACGGCAGTGCGAGCAGCCGCGCCCCGTGCCCCGGGTGCAGCCGCACCCTCAGCCCGCGGCGGAGTTGGCGGGAGCCGGGCTCCTGGCGGGCGGACCAGTTCGCCGGACGCAGCCTGCGGGTCACATACCCGCGATGCCACAACAGCCGGGCCCGGAACGGGTTGAGGGGTCCGTCGACGTCGAGGAGGAGCAGCGGGCGCGGAGTCATGGGAAGGGGTTACCCAGCCCGGGCACGCCCCTACTGCCGATAACCGCTCAGGAACCGCCCGATGCGGCCGATCGCCGTCTCCAGGTCGTCGGCGTACGGGAGGGTGAGGATGCGGAAGTGGTCCGGGGTGGGCCAGTTGAAGCCGGTGCCCTGGACGACCTGGATCTTCTCCTGGAGGAGCAGGTCGAGGACGAACTTCTCGTCGTCGTGGATCCGGTGGACCTTGGGGTCGATCCGCGGGAAGGCGTAGAGGGCGCCCTTGGGCTTGACGCAGGTCACGCCGGGGATCTCGTTGAGCTTCTCCCAGGCCACCGTGCGCTGCTCGTGCAACCGGCCGCCGGGGGAGACGAGTTCGCGGATGGACTGGCGGCCACCGAGCGCGGCCTGGATGGCGTACTGGGCGGGCGCGTTGGCGCACAGCCGCATGGAGGCCAGCATGGTGAGGCCCTCCAGGTAGTCCTTCGCGTGCTGCCTGGGGCCGGTGATGACCAGCCAGCCCGAGCGGAAGCCCGCCACCCGGTAGGTCTTGGAGAGGCCGCAGAAGGTGAGGACGACCAGGTCGGGGGCGAGGGCCGCGGCCGAGTGGTGGACGGCGTCGTCGTACAGGATCTGGTCGTAGATCTCGTCCGCGAAGACCATCAGGCCGTGCCGGCGGGCCAGGTCGAGGATGCCCTCGACGATCTCCTTCGGGTACACGGCGCCGGTGGGGTTGTTGGGGTTGATGAGGACCACGGCCTTGGTGCGGTCCGTGATCTTCGACTCCATGTCGGCCAGGTCCGGGTACCAGTCCGCCTGCTCGTCGCAGAGGTAGTGCACCGCCTTGCCGCCGGCGAGGGTGGTCACCGCCGTCCAGAGGGGGAAGTCCGGGGCGGGGATCAGGATCTCGTCGCTGTCCTCCACCAGCGCCTGTACGGCCATGGAGACCAGCTCCGAGACGCCGTTGCCGAGGAAGACGTCGTCGACGCCGACCTCCAGGCCCAGCGCCTGGTAGCGCTGGGCCACGGCCCGGCGGGCGGAGAGGATGCCGCGCGAGTCGGTGTAGCCGTGTGCCTGCGGGAGCATCCGGATCATGTCCTGGAGGATCTCCTCCGGCGCCTCGAAGCCGAACAGCGCGGGGTTGCCGGTGTTCAGGCGCAGCACGCTGTGGCCCGCCTCCTCCAGCGCGTTGGCGTGCTCGATCACCGGTCCGCGGATCTCGTAACAGACCTCGCTGAGCTTGTTGGACTGCCGGAACTCCATGCGCCCCTCCGGAAACTCGTGTTGCTTGGTTTTACCAAGTACCAGCTTGGAAAGTCCAACATCTTGTCTAGACTGCGCCGCATGTCACCTCGCCGAAGCTACGACCAGTACTGTTCCGCGGCCCGCGCCCTCGACGTCGTGGGCGACCGCTGGACCCTGCTGATCGTCCGGGAACTGCTCGCCGGTCCCCGCCGCTACACGGACCTGCACGCGGATCTGCCGGGGGTCAGCACGGACGTCCTCGCCTCGCGGCTGAAGGACATGGAGCGGGACGGGGTCACGACCAGGCGGCGGCTGCCCCCGCCGGCTGCGGCGTACGTCTACGAACTCACCGGGCGCGGGCGGGAGTTGCTCCCGGTGATCCAGGCGCTGGGCAGCTGGGGGGAGGCCGAGCTGGGCGAGCGCCGGCCCACCGACGCGGTACGCGCCCACTGGTTCGCGCTGCCGCTGCTGCGGTCCCTGAACGGCGAGGGGCTGGTCGAAGTCCGGCTGGAGGAGGGGCACTTCCATCTGTACGCGGGCGCGGAGGACGGCCCGGTGTACGGCGACGGCCCCGCACCACGCGAACCCGACGCACGGCTCGTCCTCGACGCCGGGACGTGCGCGTCCCTGGCCCGGGGGGAGTTGAGCCTGGGGGACGCGGTACGGGCCGGGCGCGTGACGGTGACCGGGGACGGCGCGCCGGCCAAGGGGCTGCGGGACGCCTGAAAACGGCGACCGGGCCCGCCGCGAACGGAGGCCCGGTCACCGGGGTACGAGGGATCAGGCGCCCGGCGGCACCCGGTACGGCCGCCCAGAACCCCGCGTCAGCGTGTACCCGCCGATACCGGCCAGCGCGGCCAGCAGCCCGCCGATCCCGGTCCACACCCAACGGTCGGTCCACCAGCCGGACGACCAGCCGTCGTCCGCACCGAAGCTGGAGAGCACCGCCGCCTTGGTGTCGCCGTCGCGCTTCGCGGAACTGACCGCGATCCCGGGAACCAGCGGCTTCGCCAGCGAACCGTCCACCGCCGCCGAACCGCCGATGTCCTTCGAGTCCACCTGGATCTCGGCGCTCACCGGCTTGCCGAGGTCCGCGTTGCCGAGATCCACCGCTGTCAGCCGGACGTAGTACGTGCCGGGCAGCGGGTCGTTGGCCCACGGCTCCGACCAGCCCCGGACGGTACGCGTCACACAGGCCAGCTCCACCGAGGTGGCGCCCTGCGCGGCCGTGCGGGTCTGCGCGCCGTACTGGCAGGACTGGCGGCGCCGCAGACCGTCGTACACGTCGATCTGCCAGGTCTGCGCCGCGTGCGAGTCGGGCAGCTTCACCGTCGCCTTGACGTCGGGGCGCTGCCCGGCGTCGGCGGGGAACGACCAGTACAGGTAGTCGCCCGTCGATCCGCTGGCGGTGGCCTGCTGCCCCTGGTCGATCTCGGTCGCCGTACGGAAGGACGTGCCCGCCTGGGTGGGCGCGCCGCTGTCAGCCGAGGCACTGGGGGAGGGCGAGGCGTCGTCGGCGGCCGCCGGTCCCGCGGCCAGTCCCACCGCCAGCAGGGCGGCGCTCAACACACGTGTGATCGACATCAGTTGGTCCTCCAGACCGCTACCCGCCAGCGCGACACCCAGCCCCACACCAGACCCGCGAGGAAGCCGGTCAGTACCAGCGCCCCGAGCAGCCACCAGCCGCGGCCGAGGCCGAAGGAGGCGACGTCGGACGCCTTCGACGGCCCGTCGACCACGTCGACGGTCAGCTCGACGGGCAGGCCCGGGCTGGTCTTCACACCGGACGCGGCCGAGAACGAGTTGGTCACCTGGAGGCAGACGGTCTCCGGGGTGGTGCCCTCGTCGTCGCTCTCGGCCTTCGGGTACCGCAGACCGGTCGAGATGACATCCGTACGGCCCGTGCCCGACGCCTCGCCGCGCACGATCTCCCGTCCGTGCACGGTCACCGCCCGCAGCAGCACCCCGTAGTCCGGGTTGACGGCCCGGTCGGCGGCGACACTGACCGAAGCCCGCAGCTCCTGGCCCGGGTTGACGTCGACCTTGTACCAGCGCTGCTGCCCGAACTCCTCACGGTCCGTGTACAGCCCCGACTTCAGCGCGGGTGCCGAGGAGCACTGGTCGGTGCCGTCCGTGGCCACCGGCGTCACCACCGGATCGGCGGCCCGGTCCACCAACTGCCCCACCCGGTCAGTCAGTTCCTCCTTGTGCTGTACGGAGGTGTAGGTGCCGCCGGTCGCGTCCGCGATGCAGCTCAGCTGGTCCCGGGTCTTGGCGTCCGGCACCAGTCCGAGCGTGTCGATGGTCAGCCCGACACCCTTGGCGGCGATCTCGCGGGCCACCTCGCACGGGTCCAGTGGCTGGCAGGTGTCCTCACCGTCGCTGATCAGGACGATCCTGCGGGTCCCGGCACCGCCTTCGAGATCGTCGGCCGCCTTGAGCAGCGCGGGGCCGATCGGGGTCCACCCGGTCGGTGTGAGTGTGGCGACGGCGGTCTTCGCCTCGGTGCGGTCCAGCGTGCTGACCGGGTAGAGCTGCGCGGTGTCCTTGCAGCCGGTCTTCTTGTCGTTTCCGGCGTAGTTGGCGCCGAGTGTGCGGATGCCGAGCTGGACCCCCTCGGGCGTCGCGTCCAGCACCTCGTTGAACGCCTGCTTGGCCGCGGCCATCCGCGTCCCGCCGTCGATGTCCGCCGTCCGCATGGAACCGCTGACGTCCAGCACCAGCTCCACCTTGGGAGCGGCCTGACCCGTCTCGTCCGTCTCGTCGGCGACCGCTCCGCCGGGGAACGCGATCCCGGCCGCCAGGGCGGCGAGCAGAGCGCAGACTCCCGCCGCCGTCCGTTGTGTTCTGATCATCGGCGGATCTTATTGATCAGAGGCGCCGGGCTCCAAAACGAGGTCCGTCCGCCAAAACGCGGGCGGCCGGCAGGCCAACGGAGGGTGGCGCGCGGGCAGGTGAGCGTTCACTGCGTGCCGGCCAGCGGATTCGGCAGGGCCGCCCACTGGTCCCCGGGCACCTCCGGCGACAGCCGCATCAGCGTCAACGCCTTCGCCGGCAGCGGTCCTTCGAGGAGTGCCCTGAGGTCCGGAGTGGCGGGAAGGTCTCGTACGGCCGTCTCCAGAGCCGCCGCCAGAGCCGGTCCCGAACCCGCCGTGCCCGCCAGGGCGCCCGCGATCAGGGAGCCGAACAGCTTGCGGCGCAGCGTCGTTTCGTCGTCCGTGACCAGGCGTCCCGTCAGCTCCGGCGGGGTGATGCCGTGCCGGGCCAGCCGGGCGGGGCTGAGGCGGATGTCGGCCAGATCGCGGTAGACGAGCCGTAGCGGAGCGCCGGTCTCGGACAGCACCACGAGCAGGTTCTGGCCGTGCGCCTCCAGGGCCACGCCCAGATCCAGCAGGCGCAGCCCCACCGTCAGGGCGAGCCGGGTGAACCCGTCCAGCCAGGACGGCGATTCGGGCAGGGCGGTGGTGGCCAGGGCGGCCACCGGGAGGACCCGCTCGCCCGGGCCCGCGTACACCTCGGGCGACTCGCGCAACACGGCCGCCAGGTCGGGGGAGCCGGCGGTCGCCGCGCCCAGGGTGCGGGTGATGTGCAGGAGCCCGTCCGTGTGGGACGCCAGATCCGTGGCGAACGACGACAGCGTCATCGCCGCGCCGATCGAGTACGTCGAGATGTCCCGGACGGACGAGGTGAGCCGTGCGCTGAGCGCGGTCTTCACATGCTTCCCGTCGGGAAGGGCGAGGGTGCGCAGGGACAACAGCGGGTGCCCGGTCCGCCAGGGCTCGCCGGGGGCGCCCTTGAGGACATGGGCGGCTTGCCAGGGATGCACCGGGATCAACAGCCGCCCCGCATCCCGGAGTTCGTCCGGCCAGTCGCCGGTCAGCAGACAGTCCCCGGCCTCGACCGGGACCGTCTCCAGCCGCACCACCGGGCGGTGCTCCGGCCCGTACGCGAGCTGCTCCGCCGCCGAGAGACCCGGCCGGGAACGGCAGTTGGGGTGGAAGGGATGCCCGTCGACCACCCGCTGCTCCCACTCCCAGTCGCGCCCGGGCCACTCCTTCGGAGGCAAGCCCCGGTTCGCCCGCGAGAGCGCCAACGAGGCGGCACTGTGGCCGAGTTCGCCCGCGAATCCCGCCGAGTGCGGCCACCCCAGATCGGTCATCAACCGCGCCGGATCGTCGTACGACACCCCGTCCAGCCGTACGGCGGTCACATACGCGTCGGTGGCGTACGGATCCGCTGGCGGGCCGTGCAGCGCGCGCCCGTCGGCCAGCCACAGGGCCAGACTGTGCGCTCCGCGTACCCGGCGCGTCACCCACGGCAGCGGCTCGTGCGCCAGTGCCCGCCACAGCCGGGTCAGCACCGCCGCCCGCGCACCGGGCAGCTCGGCCGGGTACCCGGAGACCAGGTCCGGCCGCGCCTCGGCCAGCTCCGTGGCGAGCTGGGTCTCGATGAGGGAGGGACGGTGCACGTGAGGGCTCCTCGGGACGGGTACGACAGTCATCATCGCTGCTGACAAGAGACATACTGATCGTGATCGGACCGTGTGGACGTAGAGAGCGAATGGATCGCGTGGACCTGATGCACCCCGGCGACGCCGTCGGAGAACGCGCCGACGCGTACGCTGCCGCGCCCCTGCTCAACTGCCTGCTGCGGGAGGTGGCCGAGCCGCTCCCGGACGCCGGGGAAGGGGGGGCGCGGGTCTACCGGCTCCCTGGCGGCGGACGGCTGCTGCGGGTGCGCGGTGCGCGCCGGCCTGCCGCGCCCGAGGCGTACGCGGCCGGCCGCTGGTACCGCGTCGGCCACACCGAGCTGGTGAAACTCGTCGCCGAGGTGCTGCGCGGGCACACCGGGCTGTCCAACGGCGATCTGCCGGCCGAGATGATCGACAGCCGGGACGCGGTCGCCGCGCTGCTCACGGCACGCGCCCGGGCGACGGCGCCCGACGACCCGTATCTGCGCTCGGAGCAGTCCCTCATCACCGGCCATCCCTACCACCCGGCTCCCAAGGCACGCGGCGGCGGCCCGGTCACCGCCTGGTTGCCGTACGCGCCCGAGGCCCACGCCCGGTTCCCGCTGGTGCTGCTGGGGGTGCGCGAGGACCAGGTGGCCGAGGAGGGCGACACGTCGGCGCTCGACGCGCTGGCGGCCGTACCGCCGGGATACCGGCTGCTGCCGGCCCACCCCTGGCAGCTCGACCTGGTCGCCCGTGACCTGGCCCCGGCCTTCGCCGACGGCCGTCTGGTTCGGCTGCGGGAGACCGACTTCGCGGTCTGGCCGACGGCCGCGATCCGCACCGTGTACGAACCGGTGCGGGATCTCTTCCTGAAGTTCAGCCTGGACGTCCGGATCACCAACGACATCCGCCGGCTGTGGGCGCACGACCTGCGGAAACTGCGCCGTACGGACACAGCCGTGACCGCCGCCTTCGCGGCGATGGGCGGGCCGGCGGCCTGGCTCGGCGACCGCGGCTACCGCACCGCCCGCTTCGCCTTCGAGGAACTCGCGGTCGTCGTGCGGGACGGGCTGCGCGGGTCGCTGCTGCCTGGGGCGACCCCGCTGCTCGCGGCCGGCCTGGTGGAGGGCTTCGACGGCAGCCCCCTGACCGCGGCGGCGGATCCGGGGGCCTGGTGGGAGGCGTACCTGCGGGCGGTCGTACCCCCGGCGCTCACCGCCTTCGCCGACCACGGCGTCGTAGTCGAAGCGCATCTGCAGAACACCCTGGTCGCCGTCGACGCGGCCGGTACGCCGGTGCAGGCGCTGTACCGGGACGCCGAGGGCGTCAAGCTGCTGGCCGACGTGGAGCGGGCCGCCGGGTGGGAGCGGCTGGTGTACTGCCTGGTCGTCAACCATCTGACCGAGGTCGCCGCCGTGCTCGCCGAGCGCCGCCCCGGGTTCGACCCATGGCCCGCGGCCCGCCGGGAGCTGGCACGGCAGCCGCTCCCGGAGGTGGCCGGGCTGCTGGCGTCGCCGACCCTGCCGGGCAAGACGAACCTGCTGCTGCGCTGGACCGGCGCGGACGGCGCCGACGCCCGCTATCTGCCGCTGCCGAACCCCCTGGCCTGAAGTCGTGGCGGTCGCCGGGCCGAGGTGGCGGATCCGTTTAGGATCATGCCGCCCGATCCGGCTGGTGAGGAGCCCCAACGGCCATGGCCGAAGGACATGTTGTCGTCATCACGGGTGGCGGTACCGGCATCGGTGCCGCCACCGCCCGGCTGCTGCGGGCCGCCGGGCACCAGGTCGTCATCGGCGGGCGGCGGCCAGATCCGCTGCGGCGACTGGCCGACGAGACCGGCGCCGTGGCGCACCCCGGGGACCTCTCGGACCCGGCGGCGATCCAGGACCTGATCGACACCACGGTCGCCCGCCACGGCAGGCTCGACGGACTGGTCCTCAACGCGGGCATCGGCCGCAGCGGCGCGGTCGGGGACCTCTCGGACGAGACCTGGGACGAGGTGCTGCGCACCAACCTGACCGGCCCGTTCCTGACCCTCCGCGCGGCTCTCCCGCACCTGCTCGAGGCCCGCGGCGCGGTGGTCGCGGTCGCCTCCGTCGCGGCGCTGCGCAACGGGTGGGGCAACGCGGCGTACGCCACCTCCAAGGCCGCGCTTCTCCAGCTGTGCCGCTCGGTGGCCGTCGACTACGGAAGCCAGGGCGTGCGGGCCAACACCGTGTGTCCCACCTGGGTGCGCACCGAGATGGCCGACGGGCGCATGGCCCGGTTCGCGGCGGATGAGGGAATGGACGGCGGGATCGAGGAGGCCTACGCGCAGGCCACGCGACTGGTGCCCACCGCCCGCCCCGGAGACCCGTCCGAAGTCGCCGAGGCGATCGCCTGGCTGCTGTCACCGGCGGCCTCCTTCGTCAACGGCGCGACCCTCACGGTGGACGGCGGTATCACGGCCCTCGACCCGGGAACGGTGCCGTTCGGTTTCCGCATCCGGGGCGGCGATCGCTGAGGACCGCACTTCCCGGCGCCGTGCGCACCGGAAGGCGATATCCGCGCCAGCGCCGCGCAGGCGCTCGTCCGTCTCGGGGACACCAAACGGGCCCGAGCCCTGCTCGCCGAGCAGTTGCACCCACCCCGCCGCCGCCGTCGCGATGCGACTGTGGGGACGCCTGCACGGGCTCGTGTCGCTGGAGATCTACGGCCATCTGCGGCCGCAGGTGCAGGACCCGGCCAGGATCTACCCCGCGGAACTGGTCGATCTGACGTATCTGCTGGGTCGCACGGCGCCCGTGGCCGACCGTGGCCGACTGAACCGGCCGGCCTCGCTCGCCCGGCGCTTTTCCGCCGCTGCTTCGCGCGAGGCGTCCGCCCGCGAAAGAAGCGCACCTTGTCCTTCGCCGCCTGTCACGCTCGGTTACCATTGTCACTTCACGCCGAAGGCCGGAAGCGAGGGGCGACGATGCTGAGAGAGGTCACCGCCACCCGTTACATCGAACCCCTGCGGTCCGGCGGTTCCGTCCCGGGAGTCGTCGAGGCCGACGACCTCGGGACGTACGTCGTCAAGTTCACCGGCTCCGCGCAGGGCCGCAAGGCGCTGGTCGCCGAGGTCATCGTGGGAGAGCTGGCGCGGGCGCTCGGGCTGCGGTTCCCCGAACTGGTGCTTGTGCACTTCGACCCGGCGATCGCCGGGCACGAGCCGTACCAGGAGGTGCGCGAGCTGCACACGGCCAGCGGCGGGGTGAACCTCGGGATGGACTTCCTGCCCGGGGCGAAGGACTTCACCCCGGAGATCGCCGAGGTCTTCCCGGTGGACCCGCTGGAGGCCGGCCGGATCGTCTGGCTGGACGCGCTCACCGTCAACGTCGACCGTACGGTCCACAGCTCCAACCTCATGGTCTGGCCGACGTTCGGCACCGCGCCCCCGCACCTGTGGCTCATCGACCACGGCGCCGCCCTCGTCTTCCACCACCGCTGGGACACCTCGGCACCCGAGAAGGCCTACGACTTCCGCCACCACGCCCTCGGCCGGTACGGCCCCGACACCCGGGCCGCCGACGCCGAACTCGCGCCCAGGGTGACCGAGAAGCTGCTCAGGGACACCCTCGCCGAGGTCCCGGACGCCTGGCTCACCGACTTCGGCACGCCCGACGAGATGCGCGAGGCCTACCTGGGCTATCTGCTGGCCCGGGTCCGGGCCTCCACCCAGTGGCTCCCCACCGATTTCCCGGGCGGCGACCAGCTCGCGGCCGAGGAGGCCGCCCGTGCGGCCAGGGCACAACAGGGACGCCCGGCCTGGCTGAAGCAGGTTCCCGACCTGCACGGCAAGCCCGCGGCTCAACAGGATTGGTCGGTACACCTCGGATGAGTGACAGCCAGCGCGTCGAGATCGAATACTGCACCCAGTGCCGCTGGCTGCCCCGCGCGGCCTGGCTGGCGCAGGAGCTGCTGACCACCTTCGAGGCCGAGCTGACCGAACTGGCCCTGAAGCCCGGCAAGGGCGGGATCTTCGTCGTCCGTGTGAACGACGAGGTGGTCTGGGACCGCAAGGAACAGGGCTTCCCCGAGCCGACGGCCGTGAAGCAGGCCGTACGCGACCGAGTGGCCCCGGGGAAGTCCCTGGGCCACTCGGACAAGTGACGGCGGGTCAGCCGCGCAGCTGCCGGTAGGCGGGCAGCGTCAGGAAGTCGGCGTAGTCGTCGTCGAGGGAGACGGTGAGCAGCAGGTCGTGGGCCTGCTGCCAGTGGCCGGCCGCGAAGGCCTGCTCGCCGATCTCCTTGCGGATGCCGTCGAGTTCCTCCGCGGCGATCTTGCGGGCCAGCTCCGGGGTTGCCTTCTCGCCGTTCTCGAACTCGACGCCCGCGTTGATCCACTGCCAGATCTGCGAGCGGGAGATCTCGGCGGTGGCCGCGTCCTCCATGAGGTTGAAGATGGCCACCGCACCGAGCCCGCGCAGCCACGCCTCGATGTAACGGATGCCCACCTGCACGGCGTTGACCAGACCGGCGTAGGTCGGCTTGGCGTCCAGCGAGTCGATCGCGATCAGGTCGCCGGCCTCGACATGGACGTCCTCGCGCAGCCGGTCCTTCTGGTTCGGCTTGTCGCCGAGGACCCGGTCGAAGGACTCCATGGCGATCGGGACCAGGTCGGGGTGGGCGACCCAGGAGCCGTCGAAACCGTCGTTCGCCTCACGGTCCTTGTCGGCGCGGACCTTCTCGAAGGCGACCTTGTTGACCTCGGGGTCCCGGCGGGACGGGATGAAGGCCGCCATGCCGCCGATCGCGTGCGCGCCGCGCTTGTGGCAGGTGCGGACGAGGAGTTCGGTGTACGCCCGCATGAACGGGGCCGTCATTGTCACGGCGTTGCGGTCCGGCAGGACGAACCTGGGCCCGCCGTCACGGAAGTTCTTGACGATGGAGAACAGGTAGTCCCAGCGGCCGGCGTTCAACCCGGAGGCGTGGTCGCGGAGTTCGTAGAGGATCTCCTCCATCTCGTACGCGGCCGTGATCGTCTCGATCAGCACGGTGGCGCGGACGGTGCCCTGCGGGATGCCGACGTAGTCCTGTGCGAAGACGAACACGTCGTTCCACAGCCGGGCTTCGAGGTGCGACTCGGTCTTCGGCAGGTAGAAGTAGGGACCCTTGCCGAGGTCGAGCAGTCGCTGCGCGTTGTGGAAGAAGTAGAGCCCGAAGTCGACGAAGGCGCCCGGCACCTGCTCGCCGTCGACCTCGACGTGCCGCTCGTTCAGATGCCACCCGCGCGGCCGCATCACGACCGTCGCCAGCTCCTCGTTCGGGCGCAGGGCATACGACTTCCCCGAGCCGGAGTCCGTGAAGTCGATGTTCCGCGTGTAGGCGTCGATCAGGTTCAGCTGGCCCAGGACGACGTTCTCCCAGGTCGGCGCGGAGGCGTCCTCAAAGTCCGCGAGCCAGACCTTGGCGCCCGAGTTGAGGGCGTTGATGGTCATCTTGCGGTCGGTGGGGCCGGTGATCTCGACGCGCCGGTCGTTGAGCGCCTCGGGGGAGGGGGCCACCCGCCAGGAGTCGTCCGCGCGGATCGCGGCGGTCTCCGGGAGGAAGTCGAGTGTGGAGGTGCGGGCGATCTCGGCGCGGCGCTCGGCCCGGCGGGCGAGGAGTTCGGCACGGCGCGGCGAGAACCGCCGGTGCAGCTCGGCGACGAAGGCGAGTGCCTCGTCGGTGAGGACCTCCTCCTGCCGGGGCAGGGGCTCGGCGTCGACGATGGCCGGCGGAGACGGCGCTGGTGCGGACATGAGCTGTCACTTCCTTCAGCGGTGGCACCGGGTGCCAGTCGTTCCGGGTAGAGCGAAGCACACCCGATCAGGGGTCGGGCGCTTCTGAACAGTGGATACTAGTTTCCTCATTGTGGAAGTTCAATGGTTTGTTGATATCGAGATTCTCTGTGTCGAGCCAAGGTGGCGCTCAGTGCCATCCCGTTCACTCAAGGTGGCTCAGATCGGCTTCGGTGTCGATGTCGAACGGCACGGCCACATCCCCGCACTCGATCAGCGCGATGGCCGCCTCATGGGCCTTGAGATAGGCACGAGCACCCCGGTCTCCGGTCGCGCTGGCGGCGATCTCCGGCCAGTGCCGGGCGCCGAACAGCACCGGATGCCCGCGTATCCCGTCGTAGGCCGCCGCCACCAGCGAGTCCTCGTCCCGGTACCCGCCGAGTACCCGTGCCACGGCCTCGCCCCCGATCCCCGGCTGATCCACCAGCGACACCAGCGCGGCCGCCACCCCCGCCCCGGCCAGCGATGCCAGCCCCACCCGCAGCGAGGACCCCATGCCCTCGGCCCAGTCCGGGTTCTCCACGACCACACAGCCGCCCAGCTCGGCCCGCTCCCGCACGTCGTCCGCGTGGGCCCCGAGAACCACGTGCACCGGCCCGCAGCCGCCCGTGCGCAGCACCCCGACCGCGTACTCCACCAGCGGTCGCCCGCGATGCGTGAGCAGTGCCTTGGGCCGCCCGCCGAGCCGTCTGCCGCCGCCGGCGGCGAGCAGCAGCCCGGCGATCTGGTCATGCGTGTCCGTCATGCGTCCTGCATACCCGACACTGGGGCGGGCGGCCGGTTCCGCAGGGCTGAATTTCGGCCCGCGCTGTAGCGCTTTCCGCACGGGAGGGCGTTTACTGACCCGCGTCGCCGGGCGCCCGACCTCCGTCATGGGGCAACGGGCGAGGGGGGAGAGCTGTGTTGCGGAGCTTGGGACAGAGACCAGTGACCGGCAGTGACGAGGATCCGAGGGTTGCCGAACTACGAACGGCGGTCTCCCGACTGCGCCGTGAACTGGCCGCACATCCGGCCGAGTTCACGGACCGTGCGATAGCCGAGGACGAGCTGGCGGCCCTGGCGGCGATGGCGACGGGCGGCATGCCGGAGATCCCGCGCCTGCGCCGCTCCCTGTTACTGATCGCGGGAGCGATCGGTTCGGTGAGCGCACTGTCCCGGGGCCTGTCGGACGTACGCCAGGCGGTGGACCTGTTCGGGCAATCGCCGAGACGTTAGAGGCCCACGGCCCCCTAGGGCGCCTGTCCGGCGGATCATGCCGCAGACGCGGGGTGGGGCACGCGCTCCCCCAGAGGGCGACCCCCAGTGGCGGTGTCGTCACTCGCCGACGTCCCCCAGCCTTCGGCGGGGAGTGCCCCCACCGCGTCGCCCGCCGCGCCAGCGGCTGACGTCCACGCCTCCTCCGCCTTGCAGCCGCGCGCACCACACCCTGGCCAGCCGCGTCACCAACCTGCCGGGACACACACTAGGCCCCCGAACTCGCCAGCGCCTGGGACAGTTCAACGGCCACCTGCTGCAGCACTGGCACGATCTTCTCCGTCGCCGCCTCGGTGACCCGCCCCGCGGGCCCGGAGATCGAAACGGCCGCGGCGGTGGGCGAATCCGGCACGGACACCGCCAGGCACCGCACCCCGACCTCCTGCTCGTTGTCGTCCACGGCGTACCCCAGCTGCCGTACCTCCTCCAGGGCGTTCAGGAACCCCTCCGGAGTGGTGATCGTCTTCTCCGTGGCCGCCGGCATCCCGGTCCGGGCCAGCAACGCCCGCACCTCGGCGTCCGGCACATTCGCCAGCAACGCCTTCCCCACGCCCGTGGAGTGCGGCAACACCCGCCGGCCCACCTCGGTGAACATCCTCATCGAGTGCTTCGACGGCACCTGTGCGACATACACGATCTCGTCCCCGTCGAGCAGCGCCATGTTCGCCGTCTCGCCGGTCTCCTCGACCAGCCGCGCGAGGTAGGGGCGCGCCCAGGTGCCCAGCAGCCGGGCCGCCGACTCGCCGAGCCGGATCAGCCGGGGCCCGAGCGCGTACCGCCGGTTGGGCTGCTGGCGTACATAGCCGCAGGCGACCAGCGTGCGCATCAGCCGGTGGATCGTCGGCAACGGCAGCCCGCTGCTCGCGGACAGCTCGCTCAGGCCGACCTCGCCGCCCGCGTCCGCCATCCGCTCCAGCAGATCGAAGGCGCGCTCGAGGGACTGGACCCCACCGCCGTTGGACTTGGCGGAGCCGGTGGTGCTGGCGCTGGACGTCGGCACGGCGCGTTCCTTTCGGGGCTGCCTTTCGGACCGGGCAGAAGAGCAGAAGCCTACCGGGCAGCCGGTTGACGCCTTGCTTGTACGTAGCTACGTTCTGCTTGCCGGAATTATAATTCCACTTTGTGGAAACGTCCAGAGTGTGCGCCTGTGAGCCCCCGAGAAGCAGTGTGCCCTTGACGGCGCGGGGGTGGGAGTGAAGACTCCTTCAACAGAACGTTGAATTCCGTTACGTGGGTGTAAATCCCGTTTCCCGGAAGTAAAACGGCGGCCAGAGAGAGGGGTCCGGGTGTCCGACGCTGAACTGGTGCTGCGCTCGACGCGCGTCATCACCCCGGAGGGGACACGGGCCGCCTCGGTCGCCGTGTCCGCCGGGACGATCACGGCCGTACTTCCGTACGACGCCCCCGTCCCGGAGGGCGCCCGCCTGGAGGACTTCGGCGACGACGTGCTGCTGCCCGGCCTGGTCGACACCCATGTGCATGTGAACGACCCGGGCCGCACCGAGTGGGAGGGCTTCTGGACCGCCACGCGCGCGGCGGCGGCCGGCGGCATCACCACCCTTGTCGACATGCCGCTCAACTCGCTGCCGCCGACCACCACGGTCGGCAACCTCCGCGCCAAGCAGGAGGTCGCGGCCGACAAGGCGCACATGGACGTCGGCTTCTGGGGCGGCGCGCTGCCCGACAACGTCAAGGATCTGCGCCCGCTGCACGACGCCGGAGTCTTCGGCTTCAAGGCGTTCCTGTCGCCGTCCGGTGTGGACGAGTTCCCGCACCTCGACCAGGAGCAGCTCGCCCAGTCCCTGGCGGAGATCACCTCCTTCGGCGGCCTGCTGATCGTGCACGCCGAGGACCCGCACCACCTGGCCGCCGCCCCGCAGCACGGTGGCCCCAGATACGCCGACTTCCTGGCGTCGCGTCCGCGCGACGCGGAGGACACGGCCATCGCCCAGCTGATCGCCCAGGCGAAACGCCTCCACGCGCGCGTGCACGTCCTGCACCTGTCCTCGTCGGACGCGCTGCCGCTGATCGCGGCGGCAAAGGCGGAGGGCGTCCGCCTCACCGTCGAGACCTGCCCGCACTACCTCACCCTCACCGCCGAGGAGGTTCCGGACGGCGCCAGCGAGTTCAAGTGCTGCCCGCCCATCCGGGAATCGGCCAACCAGGACCTGCTCTGGCAGGCGCTGGCCGACGGCACCATCGACTGCGTGGTCACCGACCACTCGCCCTCGACCGCCGACCTGAAGACCGCCGACTTCGCGACCGCCTGGGGCGGCATCTCCGGCCTCCAGCTCAGCCTCCCCGCCGTCTGGACCGAGGCCCGCAGGCGTGGCCACGGCCTGGAGGACGTGGTCCGCTGGATGTCGGCCCGCACGGCAGCGCTCGTCGGCCTCGACGAGCGCAAGGGCGCCATCGCTCCGGGCCGGGACGCCGACTTCGCCGTCCTCGCGCCCGACGAGACCTTCACCGTGGATCCGGCCGGCCTTCAGCACCGCAACCGGGTCACCGCGTACGCGGGCAAGACCCTGTACGGCGTCGTGAAGTCCACCTGGCTGCGCGGCGAACGCATCGTCGCGGACGGCGAGTTCACGGCCCCGAAGGGACGCCTGCTCACCCGCACCCCCTGACCGATCCCGCTCCCGCACCCGCAGCGGCCGACACCCGAGAGGAAGACCTTCTTTGACGGCGATCCCGACCTTCACCGGCGACGCGCACCCCTACTCCGGCGGCGACCCGTACGCCGACTACCGCACGGCCGACTTCCCCTTCACCCAGTACGCCAACCTCGCCGACCGGCAGCTCGGCGCCGGGGTCATCGCAGCCAACGACGAGTTCTTCGCCCAGCGGGAGAACCTGCTGGTGCCCGGGCGGGCCGAGTTCGACCCCGAGCACTTCGGGCACAAGGGCAAGATCATGGACGGCTGGGAGACGCGCCGGCGCCGCGGTGCCTCGGCCGGCCACCCCTGGCCGACGGCCGAGGACCACGACTGGGCGCTGGTCCGCCTCGGCGCCCCCGGCGTGGTCCGCGGGATCGTCGTCGACACGGCCCACTTCCGCGGCAACTACCCGCAGGCGGTGTCGGTCGAGGGCACGTCGGTCCCCGGCTTCCCGTCCCCGGCGGAGCTGCTCGGCGACGACGTGAAGTGGACTCCGCTGGTCCCACGCACGCCGGTGGGCGGCCACGCGGCAAACGGTTTCGCCGTCTCCGTCGAACAGTGCTTCACCCACCTCCGCGTCAACCAGCACCCCGACGGCGGCATCGCCCGCCTCCGCGTGTACGGCGAGGTCGTCCCGGACCCCGAGTGGCTGTCGGCCCTGGGCACCTTCGACGTGGTCGCTCTGGAGAACGGCGGCCAGGTCGAGGACGCCTCCAACCTCTTCTACTCACCGGCGACGAACACCATCCAGCCGGGCCGTTCCCGCAAGATGGACGACGGCTGGGAGACGCGCCGCCGCCGTGACCAGGGCAACGACTGGATCCGCTACCGGCTGGTGGCCCGGTCCCAGATCCGGGCGATCGAGATCGACACGGCGTACCTCAAGGGCAACAGCGCGGGCTGGGCCTCGGTGTCGGTGAAGGATGCCGACAACAACGGCGACGGCGACTGGCGGGAGGTCCTCCCGCGCACCCGCCTCCTGCCGGACACGAACCACCGCTTCGTCCTGGCTTCCCCCGCCGTAGGCACGCACGCGCGCGTGGACATCTTCCCGGACGGCGGAATCTCCCGCCTGCGGCTGTACGGCTCACCGACGGAGACGGGATCAGCAGCCTTGACAGCGAGGCACCGCGAACTGTCCTGACGATTGCTTTCCCACCCGCCTGGCCGTCCCCGGGCATCCGGGTGGGTGGGCGAGGGAACCGCTGGAGCGTCGGCTACGTTCCTTTTCCGTGACCCTTCAGCAAGAAATCGTCGGCAACGCCATGCAGATGGCGGTCGTCAACCTGCACCCCGGCCAGACCGTCTACTGCGAAGCCGGAAAGTTCCTGTTCAAGACCACGAACGTGACCATGGAGACGCGGCTCGGCGGCCCGAACGGCGGCGGCCAGCCGCAAGGCGGAGGCGGCGGCATGGGCGGCATGCTGCGCCAGGCCATGGGCACCGCCATGCAGGTCGGCCAGCGCATGCTCGCCGGCGAGTCGCTGGCGTTCCAGTACTTCAGCGCACAGGGCGGTGAAGGCACCGTCGGCTTCGCGGGCGTGCTGCCCGGCGAGATGCGCGCTCTGGAACTCAACGGCACGCGCGCGTGGTTCGCCGAGAAGGACGCCTTCGTCGCGGCCGAGTCCACCGTCGAGTTCGGCATCGCCTTCCAGGGCGGCCGCACCGGCATGAGCGGCGGCGAGGGCTTCATCCTGGAGAAGTTCACCGGCCACGGGACGGTGATCATCGCCGGCGCGGGCAACTTCATCGACCTCAACCCCGCCGACTTCGGCGGCCGTATCGAGGTCGACACGGGCTGTGTCGTCGCCTTCGAGGAGGGCATCCAGTACGGCGTCCAGCGCGTCGGCGGCCTCAACCGCCAGGGCCTCATGAACGCGGTGTTCGGCGGCGAGGGCCTCTCCCTGGCCACCCTGGAGGGCAACGGCCGGGTGATCCTGCAGTCCCTCACCATCGAGAGCCTCGCCAACGCCCTGAAGAAGGCCCAGGGCGGCGACAAGCAGGGCCCGACCGGCGGACTGTTCTCGACGCACGCGGGGTGAGGTGCCGTAGGGACGATCACGGCCGACGAGTTGTGGGCGCCCCCGGGGTCTGAGCTGACGACAGCTGACCGCACCCCAGGAAGCAGGCACCTCTCATGGGCAGGCTCGTCTCCACCATGTTCGTCACCCTCGACGGCATCTACCAGGCGCCCGGCGGCCCCGAGGAGGACCCCGGCGGCGGCTTCACCCACGGCGGCTGGAGCCACCCCTACGGCGACGACGACTTCGGCGGGTTCGTCACCGAGGTCTTCGACCGGGTGGGTGCCTTCCTGCTCGGCCGCCGTACGTACGACGTCTTCGCCTCGTTCTGGCCGAAGGTCACCGACCCGGCCGACCCGGTCGCGGCCAAGCTCAACGCGCTCCCGAAGTACGTCCCGTCCGCGACCCTCACCGACCCCGGATGGTCCGGCACCACTGTCCTGGGCGGTGACCTCGCCAAGGAGGTCACCGCCCTCAAGGAGCGCACCGACGGAGAGCTCCAGGTGCACGGCAGCGGCGCGCTGGTCGGCTCCCTGCTGGACTGGGCCTGGTCGACACCCTCCACCTGCTGACGTTCCCGGTCGTGCTGGGCACGGGCCGCCGCTTCTTCCAGGAGGGCGCCGTGCCCACGAAGTTCCGGCACACCGGCGGCCGGGTCACCGCGGCGGGCGTCTCCGTCCAGTCGTACGACCTCGCGGGCCGCCCCGACTACGGTTCGTACATCGCCGACGCGAACGCCTAGCGCCGTTGGCCGGGGCCCGCCCTGTGAAGGCCGCGGGCCCCAGGTTAACTCCCCGAAAACTAAAGGGACTTGCCGGGAAATTCTCCAGACTTGTCATTGACATGCCACTGTCTACGCGCGTCATCATGGAGCCATGAGATTCCCCCCACGAATCACCCGCATCGGCGCCGCGGGCGCCGTCCTGTCCGCCCTCCTCGTCGGCGGTACGGTCACCGCCACCACGGCGGACGCGGCTGCCGCCTCGGTCGGCAGCATCTGCTACAGCGACCTGCCGTCGCAGGCGTACGACACCCTCGACCTGATCGCGTCGGGCGGCCCGTTCCCGTACTCGCAGGACGGCGTCGTCTTCCGCAACCAGGAGGGCGTACTGCCGAGCCAGGCCTCTGGCTACTACCACGAGTACACCGTGAAGACGCCCGGTTCTTCTACGCGCGGAGCACGTCGCATCGTGACCGGCAAGAAGACCCAGGAGGACTACTACACGGCGGACCACTACGTCACGTTCGACCTGGTCAACTTCGGCTGCTGAGCCCCTGGCCGAGTCCATCGGTCGGTCGCCAGGAACGGCGCGACCAGCCGGAGGTCCGGTCCGCGTTCAGCCGGATCTCCGGCTCCCCGCGACGGCGAACAGCGCGAACGCCAGCACGATCAGCGCGACGCTCGCGTAGACGCCGTAGCCGTCGAGGAAGCCGAGCCGTTGCAGGAGGCCCACGTGCCAGTGGGTGAACTCGTGCAGCAGGCCCAGCGCACCCTGCACCAGAGCGACGAATCCGAGCAGTTCCAGCAGCTGTTTCACAGCACGACTCTCGCCCCGCGGCTTCCCCCCATGCCATCGGCCGTGGGGCGAGTTGTGCCTGCCGGAAGTCTGTCCGCACGCGCGCGTGCCGTACCGAAAGTCCACAGGGGCCCAACTTTGGTCGACGATCCCGTGCGCGGGGAGGTGGCACGCACCGGTCCTGCGTAGATTTGCCGACCGTGACCGGTGACATCTCGATACGGACGTTCGAGCGGCGACGGTGGCTTTTCCCGTCCGCCGTGATCCATGAACTCGATCCCGACGCCGGCCCGGCCGGCCGGCGGCCCCGGCGCACCGCGCGCGACTGGTTCGTCGACTTCAGCTGTTTCGTGCTCGCCGTCCTCCTGGGCGCGGCTGCCGCGAACACCATGCGGCAGGACCCGAACGTCTCGCACGGCCTCGCGGTCGCCGACCAGCTGATCGGCGGTCTGGCCTGCGGCGCGGTCTGGCTGCGCCGCCGCTGGCCGATGGGCCTGGCCATCGCGATGATCCCGGTCAGCTTCGTCTCCGACACCGCGGGCGGTGCCGCCATGGTCGCCCTCTTCACCGCGGCCGTGCACCGCCCGTTCCGCTACGTCGCCTGGATCGCCGCCGGCAACCTCGCGATCATCCCGTTCTTCTACTGGCTCCGGCCCGACCCCGACCTGCCCTACCTGGCTGTCGTCGCCCTCGTCACGCTGTTCATCCTCCTGGTCACCAGCCTCGGCATGTTCGTCCGCTCCAAGCGGCACCTGATGCTCAGCCTGCGCGACCGGGCCCGGCGCGCCGAGACCGAGGCCGGGCTGCGCGCCGAGCGGGCCCAGCGGCTGGCCCGGGAGGCCATCGCCCGTGAGATGCACGACGTCCTCGCCCACCGGCTGACCCTGCTCAGCGTGCACGCCGGGGCCCTGGAGTTCCGTCCCGACGCGCCCCGGGAGGAGATCACCCGCGCGGCCGGGGTGATCCGGGAAAGCGCCCATGAGGCCCTCCAGGACCTGCGCGAGATCATCGGCGTGCTGCGCGCCGCCGACGGCGACGAGGCGGGCGGCCGGCCGCAGCCCACGCTGGCCGCCCTCGACGCGCTGGTGAGCGAGTCCCGCCAGGCCGGCATGAAGGTCATCCTCGACAACCACGTGGGCGACCCGGCGGCCGTTCCCGCCTCCGTAGGCCGCACCGCCTACCGGATCGCCCAGGAGGGTCTCACCAACGCCCGCAAGCACGCCCCCGGCGCCGAGGTCACCGTCCGTGTCGCCGGAGCCCCCGGCGACGGCCTGGACATCACCGTGCACAACCCGGCCCCCGGGACCGAGGTCCCGCACGTCCCCGGCTCCGGCCAGGGCCTGATCGGCCTGACCGAACGCGCGACGCTGGCCGGAGGCCGGCTGCGGCACCGGGCCACCGGCGACGGCGGCTTCGAGGTGCGGGCCTGGCTCCCCTGGGCCGCAGGCTGAACGACCCCGTGATGTCGTACCCGCGTGATTACGTAGGAGCCATGACCGCGATCAGACTGCTGCTCGTCGACGACGACCCCCTGGTGCGGGCGGGGCTGTCCCTGATGATGGGCGGCGCCGGGGACATCGAGATCGTCGGAGAGGGCGCCGACGGCGACGAGGTCGAGGCGCTCGTCGACCGCACCCGCCCGGACGTCGTCCTGATGGACATCCGTATGCCGTCCGTGGACGGGCTCACCGCCACCGAGCGGCTGCGCGCCCGTGCGGACGCCCCGCAGGTCGTCGTCCTGACGACCTTCCACGCCGACGAACAGGTGCTGCACGCCCTGCGCGCGGGAGCCGCCGGGTTCGTCCTCAAGGACACCCCGCCCGCCGAGATCGTCGACGCGGTGCGCCGGGTCGCGGCCGGCGACCCCGTCCTGTCGCCCGCCGTCACCCGCCAGCTGATGCGGCACGCGGCGGGCACGCAGGCCGACACCCGGCAGGCACGCGCGCGTGAGCGGCTCGCCGCACTCAACGACCGCGAACGCGAGGTCGCCGTCGCGGTCGGCCGGGGCCTCGCCAACGCCGAGATCGCCACGGGCCTGTTCATGAGCGTCGCCACCGTCAAGACCCACGTCTCCCGCATCCTGGCCAAGCTCGGCCTGAACAACCGCGTCCAGATCGCGCTGCTTGCGTACGACGCGGGATTGCCGGAGGAGTAGGGGCACCAGTCGAGGGCCCCGAGCGTTCTGCGGATACGGGACGGCCTCGGGGACCTCCTGAAGGGGGAGTACGGCATGCAGGTGACCGACCTCGGCGAGTACGGCGACGGTCTGCGTACGGACCCGCACACGGTGTACGCCCGGCTGCGCGAGCGCGGCCCGGTGCACCGGGTGCGCTGGCCGCTGCCCGACGCGTACCACGAGACCTGGCTGGTCGTGGGGTACGAGGAGGCCCGCGCGGCACTCGCCGACCCCAGACTGGCCAAGGACACCGAGAGGGTCGGCTTCAAGTTCCTAGACGAGGAGCGGATCGGCAAGCACCTGCTGGCCGCCGACCCGCCCCAGCACACCCGGCTGCGCGGGCTCATCACGCGTGCGTTCACAGCCCGTCGGGTGGCCGGACTGGAGCCGCGAATCCAGGAGATCACCGACCGCTTGCTCGACGAGATGCTCCCGCGCGGCCGCGCCGACCTGATCGACGCCCTCGCCTACCCGCTGCCGATCACGGTGATCAGCGAACTGCTCGGCGTCCCCGAGCTGGACCGCGCGCGGTTCCGGAAACTCTCCAACGAGGTGGTCGGCTCCGCCCGTCCGGGCAACGAGTACGACGCGTTCGCCGAGCTCGCCGACTTTCTGAAGGTGCTGATCGAGGACAAGCGGACCGCGGGCCCGAGCGACGACCTGCTCAGCGACCTGATCCGCACCACCGGAGAGGACGGCGACCGGCTCTCCGTCGAGGAGCTGCGCGGTATGGCCTACGTGCTGCTGATCGCCGGCCACGAGACCACCGTCAACCTGATCGGCAACGGCGTCCTCGCCCTGCTCACCCACCCCGCCCAACTCGCCGCCCTGCGCGCCGACATGAGCCTCCTGGACGGTGCGGTCGAGGAGATCCTGCGCTGGGAGGGCCCGGTGGAGAACGCAACGTACCGGTACGCCGCCGAGCCCCTGGAGATCGCCGGCACCGCCATCGACCGGGGCGACCCGGTGATGATCGGCCTCACCGCCGCCGACCGCGACGGCGCCCGCTATCCCGAGCCCGACCGCTTCGACATCCGCCGCGACAACCGTGGCCACCTCGCCTTCGGGCACGGCATCCACTTCTGCCTGGGCGCGCCCCTGGCCCGCCTGGAGAGCCGTATCGCCCTGCGCTCCCTCCTGGAGCGCGCCCCGGACCTGGCCCTGGACGGCCGGCACGGGGAGTGGCTGCCGGGCACGCTGATGAGGGGGGTGCGCAGCCTTCCGGTGCGCTGGTAGCCGTAGCCGTAGCCGTAGCCGTAGCCGTAGCCGTAGCCGTAGCCGTAGCCGTAGCCGTGGTCGCGGCAGGGCGCGGGCGAGGGCGCGGTCAGGTCATCAGCCCAGCCGGTCCGGGATCTCCGCGAGCGCCACCGGTCTTCGCTCGTGCCGGGAGAGCTCGCAGGCTTCTGCGATCCGCAGCGCCTGGAGCGCCTCACGCCCGTCGCAGGGGTTGGCCAGGCCGCCGCGCACCACCTCCACGAAGGCGCACAGCTCGGCCTCGTAGGCGGCTCCGAACCGCTCCAGGAAGCCGGGCCACGGCTTGTCCGCGGGCGGCGGCCCGGTCGGCTCGGTGGAGGCCACCGGCGTACGGTCGTCCAGGCCGACCACCACGGTGTCCCGCTCCCCGGCCAGCTCCATCCGCACGTCGTACCCGGCGCCGTTCAGCCGGGTCGCGGTGGCCGTCGCCAGCGTGCCGTCGTCCAGGGTGAGCAGAGCCGCGCCGGTGTCCACGTCACCGGCCTCGCGGAACACGGCGGGTCCGGCGTCCGAGCCGGTCGCGTACACGTCGACGACCTCGCGGCCGGTTACCCAGCGCAGCACGTCGAAGTCGTGGATCAGCGCGTCCCGGAACAGCCCGCCGGACAGCGGCAGCCACTCCGGCGGGGGCGGGGACTGGTCGGAGGTCAGCGCCCGTACGGTGTGCAGTCGTCCGAGCCGGCCCGAGCGCACGGCCTCCCGGGCGCCCGCGTACCCCTTGTCGAAGCGCCGCTGGAAGCCCATCTGCAGCACCGTCCCGGCCTTCTCCACCTCGGCCAGGGCATGCAGCGTGCCCGGCAGGTCCAGGGCGATCGGCTTCTCGCAGAAGACCGGGAGCCCGGACCGCGCCGCCCGGCCGATCAGGTCGGCGTGCGCCGAGGTGGCCGTGGTGATCACCACGGCGTCCACGCCCCACTTGAAGATCTCGTCCGCGCCGGGCGCCGCCGTCTCGCCGAGCCGGTGCGCCAGATCCTGGGCCCGCGCCGGATCCACGTCCGTGAGGATCAGCGATCCGACCTCGCGATGACGGCTGAGCGTGTTCGCATGAATGGTACCGATGCGGCCCGTACCGATGACCCCGATGCGCATGGGAACAAGGTGCGGGTGCACCCCGCGCGCTGTCAATCCGTATGTCCGGACAATCGGACTACACAACTTCCCGTCAACCCGTCACGGGGATACGCTCGGGCCCGTGCCGAAACCAGATGTGGACCCGACCGTGCCGCTCGACCTGAGTGTGGACCGGAGCTCGCCGGTGCCGTTGTACTTCCAGCTCGCGCAGCAGCTGGAGGCGGCCATCGAGCATGGCTCGCTCACCCCCGGCAGCCTGCTGGGCAACGAGATCGAGCTCGCCGCACGGCTCGGCCTGTCCCGCCCGACCGTGCGTCAGGCCATCCAGTCCCTCGTCGACAAGGGCCTCCTGGTCCGTCGCCGGGGTGTCGGCACCCAGGTCGTGCACAGTCAGGTCAAACGCCCCCTGGAGCTCAGCAGCCTCTACGACGACCTGGAGTCGGCCGGCCAGCGCCCCGCGACGAAGGTGCTGGTCAACACCGTCGTCCCGGCGTCCGCCGAAGTCGCCGCAGCGCTCGCGGTCGCCGAGGACACCGAGGTGCACCGCATCGAGCGGCTGCGGCTGGCGCACGGCGAGCCGATGGCGTATCTGACCAACTACCTGCCGCCCGGCCTGCTCGACCTGGAGACCGGGCAGCTGGAGGCGACCGGCCTCTACCGTCTGATGCGGGCCGCCGGGATCACCCTGCACAGCGCCCGCCAGTCCATCGGCGCGCGCGGTGCCACGGCCGCCGAGGCCGAGCGGCTCGCCGAGCCGGAGAGCGCCCCGCTGCTCACCATGCGGCGCACCACGTACGACGACACCGGCCGCGCCGTCGAGTTCGGCGACCACATCTACCGGCCGACCCGCTACTCCTTCGAGTTCCAGCTGCTCGTACGGTCCTGAGCGCACGGCCCGGTTCCCGACGTTCTGTTAGTCGCAATGTCCGGACAATGCGACCGTAGAGTGCCCCCGCCGCCGTAAGGGGTGTACCCCATGTTCGATACTGAGGCTTTTGGGGCAGGCGCGGTCGCCGTCGGTGGTCACCCACGGTGAGCTCGCCCGCCCCTCTCGCACGTATGAGCACGGCAAGAAGGGCACGGCCTCGTGGCACGGTTTCGGACCTGGGTGGGCATCGCGGTGGCGGGGGCGCTCAGCGTCACCCTCGCCGGATGCAGCAGTACCGGCGGCAAGCGGGCGGAGGACGCCCGGAACGCCGCGGCGGCCCAGGGGAGGGCGGCGGTGAACACCCCCCGCTGGACCTTCGCGATGATCACTCACTCGGGGGACGGCGACACCTTCTGGGACATCGTGCAGAGCGGTGCCGAGCAGGCCGCCCGCAAGGACAACATCGACTTCCTCTACTCGCACGACGACGAAGCCCAGCAGCAGGCCCAGCTCGTGGACGCGGCGGTCGACAAGAAGGTCGACGGAATCATCGTCACCCTCGCCAAGCCCGACGCCCTCAAGGCGGCCGTGGCCCGCGCCGAGAAGGCCGGCATCCCGGTGATCACCGTGAACTCCGGTTCCGAGGAGTCCAAGGCGTTCGGCGCCCTCGCGCACATCGGCCAGGACGAGACCATCGCGGGCCAGGCGGTCGGCGACGAGCTGAACAAGCGCGGCAAGAAGAAGGCTCTGTGCGTCCTGCACGAGCAGGGCAACGTCGGCCACGAGCAGCGCTGCGCGGGCGTCGCGAAGAACTTCGACGGCGAGGTCGAGAACCTCTACGTCAACGGCACCAACATGCCCGACGTGCAGTCCTCGATCGAGGCGAAGCTCCAGGCCGACAGGTCGATCGACGCGGTCGTCACCCTCGGGGCGCCGTACGCCGACACCGCCGTGAAGGCGAAGACGGACGCGGGCAGCACGGCCGAGGTCGACACCTTCGACCTCAACGCCAAGGTCGCCGCCGAACTGAAGGACGGCTCCCTCGGCTTCGCCGTGGACCAGCAGCCGTACCTCCAGGGCTACCAGGCGGTCGACCTGCTGTGGCTCTACAAGTACAACGGCGACGTCCTCGGCGGCGGGCAGCCGGTGCTCACCGGCCCGCAGATCATCACCAAGGACCAGGCGGCCGCACTGGCGAAGTACACCGAGCGGGGCACCCGATGAGCACCACCATGGAACACCCGTTTGACGAAAGGATTCTGCAGACCTCTCCGCTGCGGAAACTCCTCTCCCGTCCGGAGCTGGGCTCGGTCGTCGGCGCGGTCGCCGTCTTCCTCTTCTTCGCGGTGGCAGCAGACGGCTTCCTGCGCGTGTCCAGCATCAGCACGGTCCTCTACGCCTCCTCGACGATCGGCATCATGGCCGTCCCGGTGGCGCTGCTGATGATCGGCGGCGAGTTCGACCTCTCCGCGGGCGTCCTGGTGACGTCCTCCGCCCTCATCTCGTCGATGTTCAGCTACCAGATGACGGCGAACACCTGGGTGGGCGTGGGAGTCTCGCTCCTGGTGACCCTCGCCATCGGCGCCTTCAACGGCTTCGTGCTAGCCCGCACCAAGCTGCCCAGCTTCATCGTCACCCTGGGCACCTTCCTGATGCTCACCGGCATGAACCTCGGCTTCACCAAGCTGATCGACGGCACGGTCTCGACCAAGACGATCGCCGACATGGAGGGCTTCCCGTCCGCCCGCGCGGTCTTCGCCTCGACGCTCACCGTCGGCGGAGTCGACTTCAAGATCACGATCCTCTGGTGGCTCGCCCTGGTCGCGATCGCCTCCTGGATCCTGCTACGCACCCGCGCCGGCAACTGGATCTTCGCGGTGGGCGGCAACCAGGACGCGGCCCGCGCGGTCGGCGTCCCCGTCACCAGGACCAAGATCGGCCTCTACATGGGCGTCGCGCTCGGCGCCTGGATCTCCGGGCAGCACCTGCTCTTCTCCTACGACGCCGTCCAGTCCGGCGAGGGCGTCGGCAACGAGCTGATCTACATCATCGCGGCCGTCATCGGCGGCTGCCTGATCACCGGCGGCTACGGCAGTGCCGTCGGCTCGGCGGTCGGGGCGCTCATCTTCGGTATGACCAGCAAGGGCATCGTCTTCGCCGAGTGGAACCCCGACTGGTTCAAGTTCTTCCTGGGAGCGATGCTGCTCCTCGCGACCCTGCTCAACACCTGGGTCCGCAAGCGCGCGGAGGCCACCGCATGACCCTCGTCCGGCTGACCGACGTCAGCAAGCACTACGGCACCGTCCGCGCCCTGGAAGGGGTCTCCCTGGAGGTCCACGCGGGCGAGATCACCTGCGTCCTCGGCGACAACGGAGCCGGCAAGTCCACCCTGATCAAGATTGTCGCGGGCCTGCACCGGCACGACGGCGGCAGCCTGCGCATCGAGGGCGAGGAGACGACCCTCGCCTCCCCGCGCGAGGCCCTGGACCGCGGCATCGCCACCGTCTACCAGGACCTGGCCGTGGTCCCGCTGATGCCGGTGTGGCGCAACTTCTTCCTCGGCTCGGAACCCCGCAAGGGCGTCCTCAAGCGCCTGGACGTCGACTTCATGCGCCGCACCACCCACACCGAACTCCTCCGCATGGGCATCGACCTCCGGGACGTCGACCAGCCCATCGGCACCCTGTCGGGCGGCGAACGCCAGTGCGTGGCGATCGCGAGGGCCGTCTACTTCGGCGCGAAGGTCCTGATCCTGGACGAGCCGACGGCGGCACTCGGAGTGAAGCAGTCCGGTGTGGTGCTGAAATACGTGGCGGCGGCACGGGACCAGGGGCTGGGTGTTGTGTTGATCACCCATAATCCGCATCACGCGTACTTGGTGGGCGATCGCTTTGTGCTGCTGAAGAGGGGCACGATGGTGGGGAGCTACACACGTGACCAAATCACGCTGGAGGAACTGACCGGCCAGATGGCTGGTGGAAGCGACCTCGACGCTCTACGCCACGAGCTGCAGCGTCCCTGAAAGGGGCGCGGGCGTATCCATGTGCGGCTCCGCCGCGTGGGCGCGACCAGCCACATACGACCGTCACCCGGCAACGGCGACGCCCCGCTCCTTATCTCCCCTGAACGGCGCCACCCTTTCTCGTGCGGCAGAATCAAGCCCGATGAGCACCTACCGCGACCTCACCGCCCCCATAGGCTCCCGCCGAGCCACCGTCCTGCGAACGGTCGGCACAAGGGAGCGCCGGTCCCACCTGACGGCCCCCCGTGTCCCCACCGTCGGCATCGACATCGGCGGCACCAAGGTCATGGCGGGCGTAGTGGACGCCGACGGCAACATCCTGGAGAAACTCCGCACGGAGACCCCGGACAAGTCCAAGAGCCCCAAGGTCGTCGAGGACACCATCGTCGAGCTGGTCCTGGACCTGTCCGACCGGCACGACGTGCACGCGGTCGGCGTCGGCGCGGCGGGGTGGGTCGACGCCGACCGCAACCGCGTGCTGTTCGCGCCCCACCTGTCCTGGCGCAACGAGCCCCTCAGGGACCGCCTCTCGGGCCGCCTGGCGGTTCCCGTCCTGGTCGACAACGACGCCAACACCGCCGCCTGGGCGGAGTGGCGGTTCGGCGCCGGCCGCGGCGAGGACCACCTGGTCATGATCACTCTCGGCACCGGCATCGGCGGCGCCATCCTGGAGGACGGCCAGGTCAAGCGCGGCAAGTACGGCGTCGCCGGCGAGTTCGGCCATATGCAGGTCGTGCCCGGCGGCCACCGCTGCCCGTGCGGCAACCGCGGCTGCTGGGAGCAGTACAGCTCCGGCAACGCGCTGGTCCGCGAGGCCAAGGAACTGGCCGCGGCCGACTCCCCGGTGGCGTACGGGATCATCGAGCACGTCAAGGGCAACATCAACGAGATCAGCGGCCCGATGATCACCGAGCTGGCCCGCGAGGGCGACGCCATGTGCGTCGAGCTGCTCCAGGACATCGGCCAGTGGCTCGGCGTCGGCATCGCCAACCTCGCCGCCGCCCTCGACCCGTCCTGCTTCGTGATCGGCGGTGGCGTGAGCGCCGCCGACGACCTGCTGATCGGCCCCGCGCGGGACGCGTTCAAGCGCCAGCTGACCGGCCGCGGCTACCGCCCCGAGGCCCGGATCGCACGCGCCCAGCTGGGCCCCGAGGCAGGCATGGTCGGCGCCGCCGACCTCGCCCGCCTTGTCGCCCGCCGCTTCCGGCGCGCCAAGCGGCGCCGGGTCGAGCGGTACGAGCGCTACGAGCGGTTCGCGGAGGCCCGCCGTACCCCGGACAGCGCATGACCGCTTCGCTGCCCAGCCAGGCCGTGCCCCCGGACGAACCGCACCGCCCGCCGGAGACCCCCGGCCACAAGGCGCGTCGCCGGGCGCTGACGCTGCTGATCATCGTGCTGCTCATCGGCGTACCCGCCGGCTATCTGGTGATCTCCGCCAACCAGAGCCGCAACAGCGGCAAGGACAAGGAGTCCAAGTACTCGGCGACCGGCCTCAGCGAGGGCTGGCCGTCGAAGGTGCAGCGGCGGCTCTACCAGGTACCGGTCCCGCACCCGGCCGACAAGATCGCGTACTACGAGACGAACAACTGGAAGACCAGCCGTCTCTACGTCCAGTTCCGCACCAACAGCGCCGGACTCGACAGCTTCCTGGAAGGCATGGGCGTCAAGCGGGACGACCTCAAGAAGGACGACATCAGCATCAGCACCCGCGACCAGAAGGTCACCGGCTGGAAGTTCACCGCCCCCGGTGCCTGGTCGGGCCTGACGCACAAGCAGAAGAACCCGGCGCCCACCCAGGACGTGGTCGTGAACACGGCCGACCCGAACTACCCGATGATCTACGTCGTCTCACGCACCGTGCCGTAGAGACGGCCCCCGGCCGGTCGCCGGGGCCGGTTGTCAGACCCCGCCCGTACAGTCGAAGACGTCTGATCCGAGATGTGGGCAGGAGGTGGCAGAACGTATGGGTGGCACGGTTACCGAGACCCCTGAGGGCGTCGTCCCCCTGCGCCTGGCGGCGATCTATCTGCCCGCCGACCTCCCGCGCGAGGGCCGCATCGCCTTCTGGGACCCGGACGGCGACCCGCTGCCGGGCGCCGCGACCGAGGACCTGACGGTCGTACGACGGCACGGTGCCGGTGTCCGCCGTCGGCAGGTGCCCGCGCTGACCCTGCCGCTCGGCGAGGCCCTCCCGCTGCTCGTCCGGGCCCGCCGCGACCCGGCCGCCCACCCCGCCACAGCCTGCTGGGGCGCCGCCGCCCAGCACGCGCTGAGGCTCGCCGCCCGGGGCCGCCTGCTGCCCGGCCTCACCCCGGCCGGACACGACGCCTGGCGGGCCGGGCCTCTGGAGCCCGCCGACATCGCCCACCTGCGCGCGGTGGCCGCCGCCCTGCCCGCCGAGGGCCATGCCGTGCCGCTGCCCGGCCACGGCCCGCTCCGGCTGCCCCAGCCTGAGGCGCTGATCCGCTCCTTCCTGGACGCGGTCGCCGACACCCTGCCCCGCACCCCGGCCGCACCCCACACCGCGGGCAGGCCGTTCGCCGCCCGCGAGGCCCAGCCACTGCCCGACGCCCAGGAGTGGGCCGCGGAGGTCGCCGCCGGCATGGACGCGGGTGTGCGGATCTCACTGCGCCTCGACCTCTCGGCGTACGACCTCTTCGACGACGGTGAGGGAGCGCACCGCGCGGGAGCGGCGATCGTCCAGGTGCACAGCCTGGCCGACCCCACCCTGATGACCGACGCGGCGGCGCTGTGGTCGGGGCAGTCCGACGCCGCCTTCGGCCCCCGCGCGCGGGTGGACGCGGCACTGGCCGTGCGCCGGGCCGCGCGGGTGTGGCCACCGCTGGACCGGCTGGCCGAGCAGGACGTGCCGGACGTACTCGCCCTCTCCGAAGAAGAGCTGGGTGATCTGCTCGGAGTGGCCGCGACCCGGCTCGCGGCGGCCGGGGTCGCCGTGCACTGGCCCCGGGACCTGGCCCAGGACCTCACCGCGGCCGCCGTGGTCCGCTCCGCCCCCGGATCGGCGACCGACGGCACAGGCTTCTTCGACGGCGACGAACTGCTCCAGTTCCGCTGGCAGCTGGCGCTCGGCGGGGACCCGCTCAGCGACGCCGAGATGGACGCCCTGGCCGAGGCCCACCGTCCGGTCGTACGCCTGCGGGACCGCTGGGTGCTTGTCGACCCGGCCCTGGTACGCAAGGCCCGCAAGCGCGAACTGGGCCTGCTCGACCCGGTCGACGCGCTCTCCGTGGCGCTCACCGGCGAGGCCGAGGTGGACGGCGAGACCGTCGAGGCGGTCCCCGTCGGCCTCCTCGCGGCCCTGCGCGACCGCCTCACGGCCGGCATCCGGCCCGCCGAGCCGCCCGCCGCACTGCAGGCCACCCTGCGTGACTACCAGCTGCGGGGCCTGGCCTGGCTCGACCTCATGACCTCACTCGGCCTCGGCGGCTGCCTCGCCGACGACATGGGCCTCGGCAAGACGATCACCGTCATCGCCCTGCACCTCAAGCGGGCCCGCACCGAACCGACCCTGGTGATCTGCCCCGCCTCGCTGCTCGGCAACTGGCAGCGGGAGATCGCCCGGTTCGCCCCCGGCGTCCCGGTCCGCCGCTTCCACGGCCAGGGCCGCACCCTGGACGGCCTCGACGGTGGCTTCGTCCTCACCACGTACGGCACCATGCGCGCCACCGCGGCCAGGCTCGCCGACCAGCCCTGGGGCATGGTCGTCGCCGACGAGGCACAGCACGTCAAGAACCCCTACTCGGCCACCGCCAAGGCGCTGCGCACCATCCCGACCCCCACGCGCGTGGCCCTCACCGGCACCCCCGTGGAAAACAACCTCTCCGAACTGTGGGCCCTGCTCGACTGGACCACCCCCGGACTCCTCGGTCCGTTGAAGTCCTTCCGCGCCCGGCACGCGCGCGCCGTGGAGAACGGCGAGGACCAGGAGGCGGTGGCCCGGCTCGCCCGCCTGGTCCGCCCCTTCCTGCTGCGTCGCAAGAAGTCCGACCCGGGCATCGTTCCCGAGCTGCCGCCCAAGACGGAGACGGACCACCCGGTCCCGCTCACCCGCGAACAGGCCGCCCTGTACGAGGCGGTGGTCCGTGAATCGATGCTCGCCATCGAGACGGCGGAGGGCATCGCGCGCCGGGGCCTGGTCCTCAAGCTGCTCGGTGCCCTGAAGCAGATCTGCGACCACCCCGCGCTGTACCTCAAAGAGGAGACACGAGTCGACGGCCTGGCCGCCCGCTCCGGCAAACTCACCCTGCTCGACGAACTGCTCGACACCGTCCTCGCCGAGGACGGCTCGGCGCTGGTCTTCACCCAGTACGTCGGCATGGCCCGCATGATCACCGCCCACCTTCAGGCCCGCGCGGTCCCGGTCGACCTCCTGCACGGCGGCACACCGGTACCGGAGCGGGAGCGCATGGTGGACCGCTTCCAGAGCGGCGCGACCCCGGTCCTGGTGCTGTCGCTGAAGGCCGCGGGCACCGGCCTCAACCTCACCCGCGCGGGCCATGTCGTCCACTTCGACCGCTGGTGGAACCCGGCGGTGGAGGAGCAGGCCACCGACCGCGCCTACCGCATCGGCCAGACCCAGCCCGTCCAGGTCCACCGTCTGGTCACCGAGGGCACGGTGGAGGACCGCATCGCCGAGATGCTGGAGGCCAAGCGCGCCCTCGCCGACGCGATCCTGGGCTCCGGCGAGTCCGCCCTGACCGAACTGACGGACCGCGAGCTGTCCGACCTGGTGTCGCTGCGGAGGACGTCATGAGCGAGGGCGAGCAGCGGCCGGGCGATGCGGCACGGCGGGCGTTGCGAGCGGCGCGGGGACACGGTGCGGAGACCGGGGCCGACGAGGCGGCTCCAGCCGGGGCGTGGCCTGAAGGCTCGGCTCCGCCGGGTGCGGATGCCTCGGAGGCGCGAGTGCCCAGGCCGAGTGACGCCGCGCGGCTGGCGCTGCGGGCGGCTGCCGCGGCGAGGGAGGCGGAGAAGGGGGACGCCGAACCCGAGGCCGACGAGGATGCCGGGGTGGTGGACGCCGGTGCTGCGGCATCCGCTGCCGTACGGCCGGGCGCCGCCCGCCCCGGTGACGTGGCGCGCGAGGCGCTGCGTGCGGCGCGCGCGGAGGCACGGCGGGCCGAGGCGACAGCGGCAGAGGCTTCGGAAAGGGCCCCGGCTCGCGCGGTACGCCGGCTGCCGTCGCCGGCCCCGGCGGATGCGGCTCGCGGTCGCGCCCGCGACCTGAGGCAGTTCCTGGCCACTGCGTTCCTGATGCCGAAGGAGGATTCCGAGCCGGACGAGCCGGGGCGGGCCACCGCCCAGGCAGATCAAGGTACTTCGACGGAACCCTTCGACGAGGACGGCGCGCACCTCACCGCATCGCAGGGCTACGAAACGGATCCCACTCCCTCCGCGCCCGCCGCGGCCTCCGCCCGACCGGAGCCGACCGCCCCCGGGTCTGCTGGGGCGTCCGAGCGTCGGCAGTCGGGCGTCTCCGGGTCTGCTGGGGCGTCTGAGCGTCGGCAGTCGGGCGTTCCCGGGTCTGCTGGAGCGTCCGAGCCTCCGTTGTCGGGCGTCTCCGGGTCTACCGTGGCGCCCGGCTATCCGGAGCTGGCCGTTCCCGTGTGCGGCGCGGCCCCCGGCCGTCCGGAGCCGACGGCCCCCGCGTCCGCCATGACCCCCGGACACCCGGAGCCGGGCGCCGCTGTGTCCGCCACGCCCTCCGACCACCCGGAGTCGCACACCCCCGCACCCACCACGGCTGCCGGCCACCCGGACCCGGCGGCGACCTCCACCACCCCTCGCCTGCCCCGCACCATGGCCACCCCCCACCGCGACACCGAACTACGCCGGACCTTCCCTTCCTTCCCCACCCTCCACTCCCGTGTCGGCGCCTCCGGCCCGGACTTCGCCGAGACCTGGTGGGGTAACGCCTGGGTTCGGGCGCTGGAAGAGGGGGCGTTGGACGTCAAGCGGCTGGCGCGGGGGCGGAGTTATGCCGAGCGGGGGCATGTGGACGCCATCACCGTGACCCCCGGGCTGGTCCTGGCGTATGTGCAGGGGAGCCGGCCGCGGCCGTATCGCGTGCAGGTTCGGCTGCGTACCTTCGGCGCGGACGAGTGGGAGCGGTTCCTGGAGGCCGCCGCCGACCGGCCCGCGGACATCGCCGCGTTGCTCGACAAGGAGCTGCCGCAGGCCCTCGCCGAGAGCGGGGTGCCTTTGCTGCCGGGGCCCGGTGAGCTCGAACCCCATTGCAGCTGCCCGGACTCCGGCCATCCCTGCAAGCACGCGGCCGCCCTCTGCTACCAGACCGCGCGACTGCTGGACGCCGACCCGTTCGTGCTGCTTCTGCTGCGCGGCCGCGGGGAGCGCGAGGTACTCGACGCGCTGTCCAGGCGGAACGCCGCCCGCGCGGCCCGGGAGCGGCAGCCGGTGTCCCTGCCCGGCGTCCGGGCCACCGAGGCCCTCGTAGCGCGTCAACTCCCGCCGCTGCCACCCCCGTTGCCGGTTCCGCCGCACCCCGAGCAGCCTCCGGTGTACCCGGGCGTGCCCGGCGGACCCGACCCCTTCACGCTGGACCAGCTCGCCACGGACGCCGCCGCCCGCGCCCACGCCCTGCTCGCCACCGGACGCGACCCGGTCGGCGAACTGACCCTCTGGCAGGACGCGGTACGCCTCGCCGCGGCCCGCCCCGGCTCCGGCCTGACCGCGTCCACCCGCGCCCTCTACGCGTCGCTCGCGGACGCCGTCGGCCGTACCCCGGGCGACCTGGCGCGCGCGGTCGCCGCCTGGCGGCAGGGCGGCCTGGAGGGACTGGCCGTGCTGGAGGAGCCCTGGGATCCGCCGGCCGGCCGCTTCGACCGGGCCAGACCCCTGCTCCTGGCCGCCGACCTCCCGGCATTCCGCCCGTGGCGCAACCACCTGACCCACCCCGGCGGCCATGTCCAGCTCCGGCTGGGCCGCGACGGCCTGTGGTACGCCTACGAGTCCGAACCGGACCACGACGACTGGTGGCCCCGAGGCACCCCCGACCTGGACCCGGTGGGCGCGCTGACGGGACTGGGGACGCCGGAAGACCTCTAGAGGCCCACCGATCCAGGTGGTCTTGCCGATGTCGTCGTGCCGGGCCACCAACCTGGCTCTGGCACCCTCCACCCGGTAGGGGAACCAGCCGCCGTCCCGGTCGGTCATCAGGTACTGGGACCGGCTCCCGTAGCTGTACCGGCGGGTGATGCGAGCCTGCCACGGCCTGCGCAACAACTCCGCACGCAGCGAGTCGTGTTCGTCGCCGCCGGGTGCGGCAGGTCCGTGGGCGGCATAGCGGACGACGTCGTACGCCTCGGCCGCCCAGGGCGGGGGAGCGGTGCGGTAGGGGCTACGGCAGGTGCCGGTGAGGGCGCGGGTTCTCGGATCGCCGGGCCGCGTCGCAGTAGCCCGCGCTGATCCGACCAGCCCGTGCCGACCAGTGAGCCGCGGTCAGGACCCACGCGGCAGACAGCCGGGCGTCCACCATGCGGGAGCACAGGCCACGGCTGCGTCGACCATGTCGTCCTTGGTGACCGAGGGGTCCTTGAGTCAGGCCTTGATGGCGCCGGCGAAGCCGTGAGCCATGAACTGTGCGATCACTTGAGGGTTGGCGTCGCGAAGCTCTGAGCGGTCACCGCGCGCCATGAACGCCAGGGCGTACTCGCTGAAGTGGCACACGAGCGCTTCGTGGACTCCGCTGTCCGCCGGATCGTCGAGGGAGAGCCGGTAGATCGCCCGGAACCGCTCGACGTGGTTGCCCACTTCCGCGGTGGTCAGGCGCAGCAACTCCGCAGCCGAGTAGCCGCCCTCTCGTCCTCCAGCCGGTGACCACGGTCCAGGTCGGCATCGCGGACCTGGATGAGCAGCGCCAGCGGAGTGCTGTAGCGGTTGTAGAAGGTCGCACGGGTGACCCCGGCGCGGTCGGCCAGCTCGGCGACGCTGATCTGGGAGACCGGACGCTCCGAAGCGAGTTCCACGATGGCCTGCTCGAAGGCCTGGGTGGTTCGGGTGATGCGCGGGTCGATCCGGCCGCTCAGCGTACTGCCCCCCTGTCCACCGGCGACCACACTGCCGCCCGCTCCTGGGAGTGCGGTTCGCCCTCGTGTGCTGAGTCCATCTCGCGGCATCGCCATAACCGCCGGTCGAGTCCGCGCGCGGCATGTCCGCCGCGACGTCAGGACTTCTGCTGCTGCCCATGGGCGCCGTCTCCGTACTGCTCTCGCGCCCGGTCGCCAGCCGGAACCTGGTGCACGGACCGGTGTCCCTGGTCTTCGGCGTCACCTCCTCCGCCACCACGGTCGGGAACCAGACGGCTCTCCGCCCTGCGGCCCCGCCCGACCAGACAGGCACCACCCCTGGGCCTGGACACCCTCGGTCTCGTAGTGGTCGTGGCCGGCGTCGCGGTCCTGCTGACCGCCCTCGACCGCCCGCTTGGAAGGACGCGGAATGCTCAGTCGATACAGAACTCGTTGCCCTCGACGTCCAGCATCGGGATGCACGAATCATTGCCGTCATACAGCGTTCGCACGTGTACCGCGCCGAGCGGGACCAATCGTGCGCATTCGGCCTCAAGTGCCGCGAGGCGCTCCTTCCCCACGAGTCCGGTGCCGACCCGCACATCAAGATGTAGCCGGTTCTTGGCGGCCTTCCCTTCGGGTACGCGCTGGAAGTACAGTCGCGGGCCCACACCTGAGGGATCTATGCAGGCGAACCATGAATCCCGCTGCTCGGGTGGCTGCGAGCACTTGAAGTCGTCCCAAGTGGCAAACCCCTCCGGTGGGGGTGGTACGACGTACCCCAACACCTCGCACCAGAAACGAGCGAGACGCTCAGGTTCTGCGCAGTCAAAGGTGACTTGGAACTTCTTGATCGCTGACATCGGCGCAACATACCAGTGGGTTCTTCCTCCCGCCGGTGTCCCCCAGGATCCAGTCCTGACCAATCACCCTCCTGCCAAAGACCAGTTACTGGACAAGACCGTGACCAACCAGCCTGAGGCGGGCGGCTGGGCTTGCCGGGTCATTACCTCGGTGGCCTTGCCGCCCCCCGGCTCCGCCGCCGCCGCTCCCGACGGGCGACGTCACCTCACTCGGCTGACCGACCACGAAGACGGACTGCCTCGACGCGGAGCGACTCAGTAGAACTGACTCAGACAGAACTCGTGATCCTCGGGATCGGCCAGGACGACGACCACGCCCTCCTCATACTCGTGCCGCTCACCGGTCTCCCGGCCGCCGAGGGCCAGGACTCGGGCGATGCCACGAAGGCGGTGTAGAAGCGGCGAGTGGCCTCGGGATCGGCCACCTCAAGGGTGACGGACGCGATGGAGGTACTGGATGCGGTGGAAGCGGTGATTGCCATGGCCGTCACGCTAGTGTGGTGCGCCAGAAATCACGAGGGTAAGTTGCTACCCTGTTCGGGTGTCAGGTCCTGGGCCTTCTGCCGTGTCAATCTCGCTGTCTGAGG
>NZ_JBEOTA010000048.1:0-42349 GCF_040303265.1 Streptomyces sp. NPDC096040 | reverse complement strand
CATGCACTGGCACCGCTGGCGCACCCGCCACCAAGTCCGAGCCCGAACCAGCCACTACCGCACCCGCGCTGCCCGCGCTCACTCACCGTGAAACCACCGGCTGTAGTACTAGGTGTTGCGGGACATGACGTTGGTGACGTGCACGGGCCTCGCATCTCGCGGCTGACGCTTACGACGGCGCGGTCACGTGGCCCGAAGGTCACTGCTGATGTGCGCTTTGGGCTTGCTCGACTTCGTCGAGATGGGATTCACCCCATACCAGGAGGGGTTGTAGTGCCTGCCTGAGCGATCGCCCGAGGTCGGTGAGTTCGTATTCGACGTGTGGAGGGACGACCGGATAGACGGTGCGGGTCAGCAGGCCATTGCTCTCCAGCGAGCGGAGGTGCTGGGTGAGGACCTTGGGGGTGATTCCGACGACGGCTCGCTGCAGTGCGCTGTAGCGAGCCGTCCCCTCGGACAGCACGCACAGGATCGACAGCATCCACTTGTCGGCGATCAGGTCGAAGACCCGACGGGTCGTGCAGCCTTGCTCCAACTGCATCGTGGCGGCGCTGCCGGTGGCCTTGGCAACGCCTCGCGGTGAGATGACACTATCCATTTAGATAGTATGGCACTTTGTTGTGCATACTTCCCGGCCGGTGCTGTACTCCAGAGACTGGATGTGTGACTACATCGGAATCTGTGGATGCGCCTGTCCGCCGGACGGCGAAAGGCTCCGGGGCGGTACTGGCCATCCTGTGCACCGCTCAGGCCCTCGACATCATGAATCTCTCGTCGGTCAACATGGCGTTGCCCGAGATGGCGCGGGACTGGAACGCCTCCCCCGAGCAGCTCTCCTGGGTGGTGTCGGCCTACTCCTTGATGTTCGCCGGTTTCCTGATGGTGGCCGGGCGAGCCGCTGACTTGTACGGGCGACGCCGGGCTCTGCTGTGCGGAATGGTGTTGTTCGCAGCCGCGTCCGCGGTGGTGTGGTCCTCCCACTCGCTGCTGCTCGCCGTAGCGGCCCGTGCGGTTCAGGGGGCTGGTGCGGCGGTGACGGTCTCGGCCGCGCTCGGGCTGATCGGTGCTCTGTGGGGTGAGGAACCAGGGCGGTCGCGGGCGCTGGGAGCGTTCGGTGCCATGGGCGGTGTGGGTCTCGCGTTCGGGCTGGTTGTCGGTGGCGCGCTGGTGGGGTCGATCGGGTGGCGGGCGATGTTCGCCATGAACGTCCTGGTGGTGGTCGCGCTCATCGCGGGTGTGCTCGTACTGATCCCCGCGGACACCCCTCAGGACCGCGCCCGCGGACACCTTGATCTTCCCGGTGCGGCGCTGGTGACCGTCGGTCTGTTGGGTCTCTCCTTCGCCTTGACCCAGCTCGGCAAGAACGTGGCCGATGGCGCGGGATGGGCGGTCGCAGCTGTTGCAGTGGCCTTCCTGGCCGGCTTCGTGGTCTGGCAGCGCCGGGCGGCCCAGCCGCTGGTCCCTCCGACGGTGTGGAAGCGGCCGAACCTTGCCGCGGCCCTGGCGGTCGCCGTGTTCATGTACGCGGGATGGGTCGGGGTGAACTACTTCGCGGCGCTCCTGCTGCAGAACGTCCTCGGGTTCAGTCCGCTCACCACGGGTGTGGCCTTCCTGCCGCTGGCCATCGGCGGCACGCTCCTGCCGCTGGTCGCAGGGCGCCTGGTCCCACGGGTGGGTACGCGCCGACTCATGCTGTTCGGTCTGACCTGTTACACGATCGGCCTCGCCCTGTTCTCCCTGGTCGGCCCCGGAGCGAACTACTGGGCTGTCATCCTGCCGATCCTGGTCATCCTCATCATCGGTCTCTCACAGACCTTCGTGTCGGCGAACATCACCGCGCTGACCGGTGCGGGAACCGACGAGCAGGCACTGGCCGGCGCCATGTTCAACACCGCGCTCCAGGTCGGAGGCGGACTCGGCCTCGCGGTCCTGTCCACCATCGCTGCCACGGCCGGTGGCGACGTGCTGGCCGGTTACCGAGCAGCCTTCCTCACCGCCGCAGGCATCTCGCTCGCGGGGCTGCTCACCGCCGCGGCCGGTATCCGCAGCCCCCACAGCCTGAACGGCTGACAGGCGCAGCCGCTGGATGCCCGGCGGTGCAGGCACCGCAGAGGGCCGCGAAACCGCGAAGCGGATCGCGGCCCTCTTCCTCTGATCCGGAAAGACCATTCATGCATCACCGCAATTCACCCCTGTCCTTCGAAGGACGCAGACGCCTTGTGGAACGCTGCCAGACTCGTCCGATCGCGCACGTCGCCGCCGAAATGGGCATTTCCCGGGCGTGTGCGTCGAAGTGGGTGAACCGCTACCGCCGCTACGGCGAGCTCGGCTTGTACGACCGGTCCTCGGCCCCGCACGGTCAGCCGACGGCCACCCGGAACGAGGTGGTTGCCCGGATTGAGAGACTTCGGCGTACCCACAAATGGTCAGCAGCCAGGATCGCGTTCGAACTCACGAGCACCGGAACACCCATCAGTCGTCGGACCGTCACTCGGTACCTTGCTCAGCTCGGCCTGAACCGGAGGCGCTACATCGACCCGAACGGTGAGTCGAACCGGATACCCCAGCGGATCACCGCCCTGCGACCAGGGCACATGGTTCACGTGGACGTCAAGAAGGCCGGCCGCATCCCCGACGGCGGCGGCTGGCGCGCACATGGCCGAGGAAGCGACCAGGCCAAGGCGGCCGACCGGACCAGGAAGCGGAGCGAGCGGGGCGGCTACGTGTACCTGCACTCGGCCGTCGACGGCTACTCGCGCTTGGCCTACACCGAAGCATTGCCGAACGAGAAAGCCGTTACCGCCATCAGCTTCATGCACCGCGCACGGTCCTGGTTCGCGGCCCACGGGATCAACAAGATCGAGTGCGTCGTCACCGACAACGGCTCCTGCTACCGCGCCGATGCCTTCGCCAGATCCCTCCTGGGCTCCCACCATCAGCGGATCGCCCCGTATACGCCCCGGCACAACGGCAAAGTCGAGAGGTACAACCGCATCCTGGCCGAGGAGTTCCTCTACGCACGAACCTGGACATCAGAATAACAACGGGCAGACGCTCTCGCCGTCTGGAACATCCACTACAACTACCACCGGCCACACACCACCGCCGGGAACCAGCCGCCCGCCGCCCGGGTGCGCAACGGCGTCACCAACGTCATGGCCTCATACAACTAGGGCCCTGCCGACCGCCTGAGCCGCCCACCGGCGCCAGGGACTCAAGACATCATTGCCGCCCGGAAGCTACTATTCCGTTTGATCGCTGGTTCAGGGCCGGATCTTCACGCGCACTTCGCTGGAGATCCCGCATGGACTTCGAAATCCCCGAGGACGTCACCGCTCTCGATGACGAGGCCCTGGCCCAGGCCCTGGACGGGGCCCGCTCCGCCTTCGCCGCCCTGTCCGGGCAGGACGTCATCGACGGCGACGCCATGACCCGCATGCGCGCCCTGGCCGCGTGCGTCGAGGACATCCGTACCGAGCAGCAGACCCGTGTGGAGGCCGCCACCCAGGCCGCCGCCGAGATCGAGACCCTCGCCGCCCAGGTGCGCGGCGAGCAGGCCAACCCGGCCGCCCCCGCAGCCGCTCCGGAGGGCGAGCCGGCCGAGCCGACCGCCGCCGCCACCGAGCAGCCCCCGGCCGCCCCGGCCGCGCCCGAGCAGCCGGCCGCCCCCGAGACCGCCACCGCCTCCGCCGTCGTCGTCCCGACCCGCCCCGCCCTCAACCTGCGCGCCGTCCGCCGGGCGCAGCCGCGCGTCCTGCCGGAGGCCCCGCCGCCGGGAACCACCATCACCGCGGCCGTGGACGTCCCCGGCTACACCCCCGGCTCGGACCTGGTCTTCGATGACGTGGTCAGGGGCATCAACTCCCGCGCGACCGCCCTCAAGACCGCGGGCGGCGGCGTGGGCCAGGTCATCAGCTACCACCACCCGTACCCGGCCGACACGATCGTCACGGACTCCTCGTCGGCGCCCGAGGGCACCACGGTGGCCATGACCGCCTCCACCCAGTCCCGGCTGCCCCAGGGCGACCTGGTCGCCTCCGGTGGCTGGTGCGCCCCGTCCGAGACGCTCTACGAGCTGACGGACACGAGCTGCCCGGACATGCTGTGGGACGCCCCGGAAATCCAGCTCGCGCGCGGCGGCCTGCGCTACTACAAGCCGCTGTCCCTGGACGTGTCGGCCATGACCTGGGTGCACACCGAGGCGGACGACATCGCCGGCAACACCAAGCCGTGTTTCCGCATCCCCTGCCCGGACCCGGTGGAGGTCCGCTGTGACGCGGTCGGTGTCTGCCTGGAGGCCGGCATCCTGACCCAGCGTCATTTCCCGGAGCTGATCGCCTGGTACCTGCGCAACAGCATGGTGGCCCACGAGATCCGGCTGCGTCAGGTGCTGTTCCAGAAGGCACTGGCCACCGCCACCCCGGTGACCATCCCGGCGTCCATGGCCGCCGTCTCCGCCGTGTTCGGCGCCGTCGCGCTCCAGGCCGCCGACATGATCGAGCGTCACAGCCTGTGTGACTCCACCGCGCTGGAGGTCGTGTTCCCGTGGTGGAGCAAGAACATGTTCCTGGCGGACTTGGCGCGCCGTAACGGCTGCTGCCCCTCCGAGGTGAGCGCCCAGGACGTACAGGACCTGTTCTCGCCGCTCGGCGTGCGCATCCAGTGGGCCCGCGGCCTCTCGCCGGCCGTCCCCACCGACATCGGCGGCACGACCGCGGCCACCGACTGGCCGTCCACCATCCAGTTCCTGATGTACCCGGCCGGCTCCCTGGTCATCGGGCGCGGCGAGGACGTCAACCTGGGCGTCATCCACGACAGCACCAAGTTCTCCCGCAACGACTACACCGCGTTGTTCGCTGAGGAGTGCGTTGCACTTGTCGACCGCTCCGTCGACACCCGCCTCGTGACTGTCCCCGTCTGCGCCAGCGGCGAGACCGGCGCCCAGACCCTGGTCGCCTGCCCCACCGCCTGACCACTCGGCCCGAGACGGCGACGGGCCCGTGACCTGACACGGGCCCGTCGTCCCCCACCGAGGAGGTGAGGCAGTGCTACTTGACGTGCTTCCACGTCTTACGGGTGACGACCTGATGGACCGTCCCCTGGCTCACGTTGAACCGCCGGGCGAGCGCCCGCTGGCTCCAGTCGCCCGTGGCGTGCAGGGCTCGCATCTCGCACACGAGGGGTTCGGTGAGTTCGGCGTTCCCGTTGGTCTCGCCGCGCGCCTGCCGCTCCGCCTCGGTCATGTCCGCCATGTTCCGGGCGTGGTCGCCAAGGTAGAGGTGGCGGATGCTGATGCACCCCTCCTCGCCCTGGTGGCAGGTGTGGAGCACCTGGCGGTCGCCGGGGTCCTCCCCGGTGGCCTCGATCCACACGGCTCGGGAGGCGGGCACCGTCTCCCCGCGGTAGCGCACCGTGGGGCGGCTGTGATCGCACGGCGCCAGTACGCAGTCCGTGCCGCTGTAGCGGGCCGCGGCGGCGACCAGCGTCTGCAATTCGCCGTTCGAGCGGCGGCGCTTGTGAAGGTCGCCGTGCTTCCACTCGCGCAGCCAATGGGCGTTGCACTTGCCCTTAGCGCGGTGTGGCTCCGTGCAGCGCTCGCCTTCCTCAACGACCGTGCAGCGGCCGTCCGCTGGGGGCGGCTGATGGCGGCGGCGCTTCGGGCTCTCCGGGTCCTCGCCGCCGTGGCGACTGGACCACGTCCAGCACGTGTCGCACAGTCCGCTGGCCGTGTACTTCCTGACGGGCCGGGGGCACCAGCTCACCCGGCACTCTCTAGCCTGGCTCATGGCCGGACTCCTTCGGGTCTCAGTTCCAAGGGGTCATCGGTCAGGGGCGGCGGTGTTTGCGGCGCCGTCGCCCCACCCACCAGGTTCAACGTTCGAATCTCCGGTGCGGTTGCACCTGGTGGGGGTGAAAATGCCTGCTGGCCTGCGTCAATCCGTTGAGGGCATCCAGGGGACACCGCTCCCTCACGGCCTGCTCAACGCCGCGTGTTCGAATGTCATCGACGTCTCCGAGAGCCGCATCCACGAGCTGAACGGCGTGGAGTGGCTGGCGCTTGGCTGCTGCCCGGCGAGGGACTGGCCGGACCCGTGTGAGGACCCCGTGCCGGGTGCGCCCACGGAGAAGGAGTTCTGTCGCCCGGAGACCGAGGTGGCGACGCCCATCACGATCTACGCCGGGGCGGAGTGCTCGGCACCCGGGTTCAGCTACGAGGAGGCGCGCGCCCAGGCGCTGGCATCCCTCACGTTGGGGGAGCAGCACGGCCTGGAGGCCGGGTTCATGCGGACCAAGCTCACCCAGGACGCCGTGGACCTGACCCCGCCCGAGGGGCCGCTGTCCATCGCCCAGGGTGTGGCTGCGTTGGAGGGGTGCCTGGCCGAGAACTACGGCGGCGTGGGCACCATCCACGTCCCGGCTGGTGCGGCGGCGCTGCTCGGCTGCTGCAACCTCGTACGGGAGGACCCGGCCACGGGCATCCTGCGCACGCTCGTGGGCAACTGCATGGTGATTGGGGCCGGTTACAGCTACCTCAACCAGGGGCCGGGTGGTATCCCGGCGGACCCAGGCACGGCCTGGCTGTACATCACCGGGCCCGTGGTTATCCGGCGTGGCCCGGTCGACGTCATCCCGGACCGGGGCCGCGCCTCGGCCTCGGTGAACATCCGGAACAACGACCGCCGCGTGCTGGCCGAGCGCACCTACGTGGTGGGCACGACCTGTACGGCCTGTGCGGTGAACGTGAGGGTCTGCGAGTGAGCCAGCACATGATCGTGGTCAAGCCCGAGCGTTCCCACCTGGGGGCGTTCGCGCGGTGGGCGACCGCCCAGACGCCGAAGATCGGCACCGTGGGCCTGGGGGAGTTCGGCGTACCGGCGGACCTATTCGTCCAGGCCCCGGAGGAGGTCCTGGTGGGCGCCCTGGTGGACGGCCACCGCTACGTGTCTCCCGAGGAGGATGCAGCCCACGGGCGGCCCGAGCCCGGCCAGCACGACGACGGCCAGGAGCTGCTGGGCGTCGCCACCCCGGACGCGCTCACCGGGCCCGGGGACCCGGACGCGGACGCTGCGGCGATGGTGGCCGCCACCCCACCGGAGCTGATCGAGCGCGCCATGACGGCCGCTCTCGTCGCCACGGACCTGGCCGCTTCCAACGCCGCCGCAGGAGGGGACGACGGCGACCAGGCGCCGGACTTCGCGCCGCTGGAGGAGGCCCCCGCCGACGACGGCGACGACGGGGAGGAGCAGGCCGCCGGCGACGGCGGCCCCTTCGCGTGCGACCTGTGCCCCCGGGAGTTCACCACCGAGCGCGGCCGGGACAGCCACCGCCGCCAGGTCCACCGGGAGGACTGACGGATGCCCGTAACGCCCATTCCCTGCGGGCCGGACGGCGGCACCGGCACGCCCGGCGCTTGCTCCTGCTCGCCGTCCATCGCCTCCGCCCCGCTGTGCCGGGCGAACGGCTCCACCGTGCTCCTGGTCCTCCGGTCCGGTTGCGTGGACTGCTCCGCCACCCCGACCGACCCGGCCGTCATCGGGTGGGTGGACCCGCTCACCGGGGCGTTCACGCCCGGTGCCGCCCCGCCGGACGCCGGCCCCTGTTCCATGGGCTGCTCCTGCTCGCCGTCCATCGCCACCACGCCCCTGTGCCGCGCGGACGGCTCCACCGTTCTCCTGGTGGTACGCAACGACTGCGCGGACTGCGACACCCCCGCCCCGGACCCGGTCGTCGTCGGCTGGCTGGACCCGCTCACCGGCGTGTTCACCCCCGGGGCGGCCCCGCCGGACGCCGGCCTCTGCGACCCCGGCTGTGTGGACACCGTCTGCCGGCAACTGTGTGACGACACCGACGGCGACGGCCAGCCGGATGCCACCTACAGCGAGCTGTGGTGCATCAAGGCGGACGGCTCCGCCTCCCTCGTCCTCACCTACCAGGACGACCCCTCACAGCCGTACACGCCCGTGACACCGGTCGACTGCACGTATGGCTGCCCCGAGACCGAGACCGTCACCCTGTGCGACGCGTCCGGGCCGTTCCTGCGCCGCTTCACCTGGCTCGCCGGGGTGGGCACGTACGAGGACGTCGCCCTGGACGGCCAGACACCGCACGTCGTCAACGGCACCGTAGGGGTGTGCGCCGGCGACGGCGGCACCCCGGGCACGCCGTGCGCCGAGCAGACCACGCCGGCCGCCACACTCGGCCTGTGCCTGGCGGACGGCACGCCCATCGCGGTCATCCTCACCCGCGACTGCGACGGCACGGTCACCCAGGACGGATGGCTCAACCTCACCACCGGCACCTACAGCGCCGGCGCGCCGCCGGCCGGGGCCGCCGCGTGCGGAGACTCCCGCGCCTTCGAACTCGCCGGCCTGCTCTGTGACGTGGACCCCGCCACCGGCGACGTGCACGCCCTGGTCCTGGTCGAGTACGAATACAACCCGGACGGCAGCCTCGCCCACGTGCGGCTCGTAGACCCCGGCACCGGCACCACGTACACCCTGCAAGGGGAGCTGCGCTACTGCCCGGCCGGGACCGCCGAGGCCGCCGCCGACCTGGACCTCACCGTGCTGTGCGACGTCCAGGCAGACGGCACCGCGGTGCCGTTCGTGCGGGACTACCGGCGTGACGCCGTCACCGGCCAGATCAACGGGCACACGGACTACGGCCTGGACGGCACGCCGTACACCCCGACCGGCACCGCAGGCGTCTGCTCCCCGGAGGCGGAGCCGTGCCGCGCCACGAGCACGCTCCTGCTGTGCGACCTGCCCACCGACGGGTCACCGACCGCGACCCTGACGGACACCCCCGGTGCGCCGTACTACCCGTACACCACGGGCGTGGCCACGCCAGGGGCGCAAACGCTATGGGACGGCGGAACCCTGACGCTCCCGGCCGCGGCAGGCCCACAGCCGGGCACGCGCGGCACCGTGAGCACCGCCGCGGCGATCCTCCAAGCCCCGCGGCCGGTCTGTGACGCCGGCACCGCGCACGTGACGGTGCAGGTCGACGTCACCCAGCTCGGTCCCGATAACGGCTGCCGTTCCACCGGGTTCCTCGGCCTCTACAAGGGCCCCGGCGACGCCAACCGGGTAGCCCTCGCGCTCGCCCCGCCCGACACCCCCGCCGGGTGGGCCGGGACGCTCACCGCCGAAGCCGACGTCCCGGCCGCCGACCTCGCCGCCGGGAACATCGCCGTCCTGGTGGCGTTCGACGCCTACGACGACAGCGGCGCCATCTGCCCGCCGCCGCGCCACACCGGGTGGCAGCTGTCCCAGTTCGACGCCACCGTGACCTACGACCAGACCGGATGCGCCACCCAGTTCCTCCGCAACATCACCACCGACTGCGAGACCGGCGCCGTCACCGCCGTCACGGACACCACGCTGGACGGGCAGCCGTACACGGTCACCGGTCAGGCGGCCCAGTGCACCGCGGCCGGAGGCGGCGCCTGCTGCCCCGAGCAGCCGTGCCCGGCGCAGACCGTCATCGAGGCGTGCCGCTGCGATGACACCGACGCGGACGGCCTTCCCGACGTCGGCTATGTGGAGCTGCTCGCCGTCGACTGCGCCGGAACCGTCACCAGCCTCGGCACCTACACCGACGGCCTCACCGGTCCGTACGCGCCCGTCTCGCCGGTGGACTGCAACACCCTGGGCGACGAGGAAGGCGCAGAGCCGACGTTCGGCGCCCAGGCCCACCGCGTGGAACTCACCGGTGCCGCCACCTGGAGCGCCGCGGCGTGGCCGACCCTCCAGTCCGTTACCGCAGTCGCGTTCGGAGGGAGCGGCACTATCACCACCGCTGACGGCTCCTCAACCCTGCACCAGGGCGAGGCCGCCACCTGGAGCATCGCGCGGGATGAGGACGCCCGCCTCACCGGACCGCTCGTCATCGCAGCGAGCACCGGCACCGTGACCGTCACCTTCACCACCGGAGAGCAACTGTGAGTGGATGCTGCGGGCAGGGGCCCGTCATCGTTAGCCAGGCCGCGGCACCGACCGCCCGCGTGGACGTGGAGCCGCTGCTCCTGTGTGATGTGCTCCCGGACGGCACGATCGCCGGCCTCGCGCAGGTGGAGTCCGTCTACGACGCGAACACCGGCGCCCGGCTGAGGACGCGCATCGTCGACCCGACCACCGGGGCGACCTACACCCCCACCGGCACGCTCGGCCTGTGCTTGCCGCCGGCTGACGAGTGCGGCCGGCAGATCACCCAGGTGACCCGCTGCGACGACACCACCGGTGACGGCATCGGCGACACCGAGTATGTCGAGGTGTGGTCGCTGGACCCGTGCGATGGCGGCGCGCCCCAGTTGGTGGGCACCTACCTCGCCGGGGACTTCACGAGCCCTTACACGCCGACCGCGCCCGCCGACTGCCCCACCCAGATGCCGGACACCCCGGTCGTCCTGGGCAGCGTCTGCTACGACGACGGCGCCGGCGGCACCGGCACGGCGGCCGTCCTCAAGTGCGCCGCCTGCGGGGACCCGGCCATCACGTACCTCGATCTCGCCACCGGCGCCGTCCTGACGGCCCCGGCCATGGTGCCGTGCCCGGCTGCCGCGGACCGGACGACGCAACTCCTGTGCGACGTCCAGGCCGATGGCACCTCCTCCCCGTTCCTGCGCACGTTCACCACCGACGACAACGGCACCACGGCGGCGGACACGCTCCTTGACGGCACCACGGCCTACACACCGACCGGCACCGTCAGCGTCTGCCTGCCGGTCAGCGACTGCGCCTCACCGACCACCCCGACCGCCACCATCGGCCTGTGCCTGCCGGACGGGACACCGATCGCCGTCACCGTCGTCCGCGACTGCGACGGCGTGGTCACCTCCGAGGGATGGATCAACCTCCAGACCGGCGCCTACAGCGCGGGTGCGCCGCCGGTCGGCACGGTCGCCTGCGGAAGCTCTCAGTCCGTGCAGGTCTCGGGCACGTTCTGCGACGTCCTGGCGGACGGCACGGTCGCCGGCCTGGTCCTGATCGAGTACAGCTACGCCGCGGACGGCACGATCGACAGCGTCCGCCTGGTCGACGCGACCACGGGTGCCACCTACACGCCGACCGGTACCGTCACCACCTGCCCGGCCGGGGTCGAGCAGCCGGAACAGGACGTCGTCCAGCTCTGCGACACAGCCGCGGACGGCACCGTCACCGCGATGGTCCGGGACTACCGGCGGGACGAGACCGGCGCCATCGTCGGGCACTCGGACTACCTCCTGGACGGCACCCCGTACGTGCCGACAGGCACCGTGGGGGACTGCCAGCCCGACCCACAGCCGGAGCGGGACCTAGTCGTCCTGTGCGACGTCCAGGCGAACGGCAGCGTGACGATGTTCCTGCGCGACTACGCCCGGGATGCGGCCGGCACCGTCACCGGCCACGCGGACTACACCCTCGACGGCTCCACCCCGTACGCGCCGACCGGAACTGTCGGCGTCTGCGTCCCCCCGTGCACCGAGCAGACCGCGCAGCTCCTGTGCGACTCGGCCGTCACGTTCGACCCGACGACCGTCACGCTGCGCGCCGCCGACCCGGACGACACGTCCGCCAACACCCAGTACCCGGGACATATGTGGCAGGACGCGGCCCCGGCCGCCGTGCAACTCGTCCTCGACGGCGGCTCGGCCTCCTGGGGCAACACGGCCGGCCTGGACAACACGAGCGACATCTTCGTGTGGGGAGCCTTCGGCTTCACCCTGCCGGACTGCGTGCCCTGCGGCTCGTACGAGGACATGGGCGACGTCACCCTGAACATGCACGTCACGGTCCGCAACGACGGGCCGAACCCGGGCGTGGCAGCCGATGGCGTGTTCGCCCTGTTCAACGGCAGCACGTGGATCGGCCAGCAGGCCGTGAACGCAAACCTCCCGGTCGGCGGCACACAGACCCTCACCTTCACGCCGACCGTCCATGCCATCGCCGACCTGCCCAACGTGATCGCCGTCCTGGCGCTTGAGATCAAGCAGGGCGCCAACACCGAGAAGACGTGGACCGTCTCCGGCCTCACGTACTCCCTGACCCCTGTCGCGGGCAGCGGCAGCGGCACGGCAGGCTGCGGCGAGCAGTTCGTACGCACCTTCCTGCGGGACTGCACCACCGGCGAACTCGTCGCCACGGTCGACGCCGGCCTCGACGGCCAGCCGTACACGCCGACCGGTGACGTGGCCGTATGCCAGTCCGACACCCCGTGCGGAGCGGGTGAGACGTCCTGCCAGGACGGCATGACCCTGTCCCTGTGCGACGTCGCCGCGAACGGGACCAGCACCCCGTTCCTGCGCCACCTCGCCTATGACTGCACCGGCACGGTCACCGGCACCACGGACACGGCCCTTGACGGCACCACGCCCTACACCCCGGCCGGCACGGTCGGCGTGTGCGACCCGGCGGCCCCGGCCGCCGTCGACGTCGAGACGATCCCGCTGTGCGTGGTCGACAACGCGACCGGCAACGTCATCCAGTACGTACGCGAAGAGGTCGTTTACGACGACACCGGAGCCCGGACGGCAACCCGCTACGTCGACGCTGCCACCGGCGCCCCCGTAGCCCTTCCCGGCGGCGCCCATCTCGGCGTGTGCCCGGCCCCGGACACCTGCACCAAGCAGGTCATCGAACGGTGCAGCTGTGACGACATCGACGGGGACGGCGTCGGTGACGTGACGTACACCGAGCTGTGGGCCGTCGACCCCTGCGGCGGTGACGCGCCGGTCCTCCTCGGCACGTACGAGGACGGTGACCTGACGGCCCCGTACACGCCGGTCTCGCCCGTCGAGTGCACCACCGCCGACGTCCTGCCGGGGCCGCTGAGCACGGGCGTCCGCAACGTCACCGGTACCGCGGCGCAGGACATCGCCGCGGCGTTCCCCGGCGTGCAGAGCGTCACCGTGACCGTCGTGAGCGGCAGCGTCCTCGCCACCATGAGCGACGGCGCGGGCGTGGTGATGCCGGCGGGGGTGACCATGACGTGGTCGGTCGCGCAGGACAGCGACACGGCTCTCGCGGCTGCCTCGTTCGCCGGGGCCACCGCCGCCGCGAACTACCTCCTCAACTGGACTTGGAAGTGAGGCGCTCCGTGACCACACCACCCACCGACACCGACAAGGCTCCAGCCCCGAACCCGCGCTACTTCGCCCGCGACGGCGAAGGGGTGCAGGTCGTCTACAACCTGCGCGACGCCACCCCGTACGCCGAGCTGGGCTATGAGGAGGTCGACGAGGCTGCCTACCTGGCGAGCTTGCCCGACCCCGCCGCCAGCCCGCTCCCGGCTCCTTCCGGCGGTGAGTGATGGCCGGAAGCTGCTGCGGTAGCGTCCGTGTCCTGCCACGCCTCGACCCGGCCGCCTGCAATGCCCTGGAACAGTCGGCGTCCGGGCTGCGGGTGCCGCGCACCGAGGTGGCCGGCATCGCCCCCGGAACAGCGGTCGGCACCGAGCGGTCCGTTGATGTGGACGTGACCGCCCCCGCGGCAGGCGCCTGCCCGGAGACATGGACGATCGGGGCGCGGCTCACGCCGGTCGGCGGGCAGACATCCGGCACTGTCGGCATTCAAGGCTCCCCTTTCGATACGTGGATTGCCGTCACTGGGGCGCAGTTGACGCTTCCGGAGGCTGGCCTCTATGAGGTGATCGCCGACGTGCAGGGCGGCGTGATCATGAATGGCAGCGTCTCCAACGCGTACCTCCAAGCCCGGCTTTTCGACGTCACCGCCAACGCGGTCATCCCGCTCACCACGCGGACCATCCTGCTCTTCGCGGCTACACCCTCCGCCAGCGTCCACACCCTCCATGCCACTGCGTCGGCCTCGGCGCTGTACCAGGTGGCAGGGCCGAGAACGATTCGAGTCGAGGGCCTGAAGCACCGCGACAGCGGCACCACCAGCGGAGAAGCCATCTGGGCACTGAATTTCCGGTTCAAGAAGGTGAGCGACTGATGGCGGGCGCATGCGGGCGTACGTACCGCATTGACCCGCGCCTGGACCCGGCCGGATGCAACGCCCTGACCCAGACCCCGGCCGGGCTGCTGGTGCCGTCCACGGCCCTGGCCGGCATCGCGCCGGGCGGCGCGGTGAGCACGGCCCGGTCGGTGGACATCGACGTCCAGGCCCCGGCCGCCGGGGCGTGCCCGGCGACATGGACGATCGGCGCCCGCATGACCCCGGTGTTCGCTGACGTCACTCCGGGGTTGGCCGACGCTCAGACCGTGGCCAATCTGGCGTGGGCGCCGGCCCCCACCACGCTCACCATCCCCGAGGCAGGTTGGTGGGAGTACACGCTGGAGGGCTACTCCACCATCACCGGCACGACGCCGTTCGCGGTCGCCCTGGACGTACGCGTGGTCAACGTGACGGCGAACCAAGACCTGACGATCCGCCGCGTGCAGTACCACAACATCAACGGCCCCACGAACGGGACCAACATGGCGTTGCAGAACGGGTTCTCCGTGACTGGCTTCGTCCTTGCGACCAGGCCCACCGTCCTACGGGCCGACGCCCGCCGCACGCACGTTGGGTTCAACGACTCCACTGCGGCCGGCGTCGGCTTCCAGCGACTCGGCGCCGTGAAGGTGAGCGACTGATGACCGGAACAGCAGCCAGTATCGACACCCGCGCCAGTGGCTTCGCCGTACTACCGGCAGGCGTCGACCTCACGTCGGCCGCCTCCGGTGCATGGGTCAACCTTGGGCTGTCCCTTGCGCTGCCCGCCCCCGGCACCTACCACCTCGACGCGGTCGTCCGGGGCAATCTCGGCAGGATGGGCACAGGCGAGAACGCGGTCGTCACCGCCCGACTGTGGGACGTTACCGCGGGCGTCATCGTGCCCGACAGTCAGGCCATCGTCGTACAGATCGCCGAGTTCGCCACGGGAGCCGCGACCGCTCTGCAGTGGAACGGCTCCGCCGCGATCAGCGTCGAGTACACGGCCACTTCACCGAGGACGATCCGGCTGGAAGTCGCCCGAACGGACATCGCGGGGACCACTGAGGTGGCCGGGATCGGTTCTGACACTCTCCAGCGCACCACCCTGCGGTACGCGCGCGTCGCGTAACCCCTCACCCCTCTCGGAGGTCTTCTCATGTCCGGTACCAGCGGCAGCGTTTCGGCGGCAGCGGCAGCCGATGCCGAGTACGAGATCCTGTGCGACGTGCAGGCCGACGGCTCCTCGACGCCGTTCCTGCGGCACTACACCACCAGCGGCACCGGCGCCCCGTCCGTGTCGGACACGGCGCTGGACGGCACCACGGCCTACGCGCCGACTGGCACCGTCGTACGCTGCGGCGCCTCACCCAATCCGCAGATCGACTCCACGGCACAGCGGCAGACCGGCGCCGGCAACGTCACCATCGCGGCCGGGGCGCGCTCGGTGACGCTGCTGGTGTTCGCCGGCTCGCCCACGGTGGCGATCGGCGGAGGGACGGCCGTCCCCTTCCCAGCGGGCAGCTCCGGCACGTGGTCGGTGGACCAGGGCGGGAAGAACGGCGAGAAACTCCAGGACGCTTTCGTGTTCACCGGGGTAGCGGGCTCGGATTTCATCGTCCTGTCCACGCGCGAGCTGTAACCGCGGCCGATGCCCACGAACGGCACCTACACACCGCCCTCGCCGCGCATCGAGCGCGCGACCGGGGTGACGGACGGCAGCGGGAACGTGACCTTCACCTGGCCCGCCGGCGCTTTCTCGGCCCCGCCCGTGGTGACGCACTCCATTGAGGCGGCGGCGGTCGGGGTGCGCACCGCGCGGATCACCGCCAACAGCGCGACCGCGACCACCTTCCAGGTGCTCGTCACGACCGGCGTGACCGTGCTCGGCATCAGCGTCCTGGGCCCCGGTGTCGCCGCGTCCGGGGTCACGGTGCACGCCCACGCCGTCGCCCCCTGACGGCCGCCCCTCGCGGCCTAGACTCGAACTGCACGTCGCTGGTTTAGGGCCGGACGAGACTCCTCCACCGGGAGCCCCCTCATGGCCAAGTGCTGCGGCGTCCAGCCGTGCAACTGCCGCGTCGTCGCTGGGACCGGGACCACGGTCACCGGGAACGGCTCCGCGGCCAACCCCTACACGATCAGCGCGGACGGCGCCGGTGCAACCGCGCTCTCCGTCCAGGACACCCCCACCGTCGATCTCACCCTCACGGGCACCGGCGCGGCCGGCGACCCCTACGAGGTGAGTGCCGCCGTCATCCTGGACCCCACCCCGCCCCAGGGCGGCACCAACCTCATCGGCAGCGGCCCCGAGGGCCTCTACGTGGAGTGCGCGGACGTACGCGGGTGCATCTCGGCAGGGGACGGGGCGAGCTACGACCCGGCCACCGGGGTGGTGGAGGCCCGCGTCTCGACGGACGCCGGGAACTCCGTCGCCTTCGGCAGCGACGGCGGCCTGTACGCCCCGCCCGCCAGCGGCGGCGCGCCCAGCGTCGTCACGGCCGGGGACACCAACACGGCGAACAACTCCGTCACTGGCACCGGTGCGGCCGGCGACCCGTACGTGGTCACCACCGACGTCATCGTGGACCCGGCCCCGCCCGCCGGGGGAACCAACCTGCTCAGCGCCGGGCCTGACGGCCTGTACGTGGAGTGCGCGGACGTGCGGCAGTGCTTCACGGCCGGCGACGGGGCGGCCTACGACCCGGCCACCGGGGAGATTTCGGCGCGGGTGTCCGCCGACGCGGGCAACACCACGACCATCGGCGCGGACGGCGGCCTCTACACCCCCGCCGGGGCGACGGCGCTCGAGGCAGCCGACACCCCCACGGTGGACGTGACCGTGACCGGCAGCGGCGCGACCGGTGACCCGTACCAGGTGGCCGCCGCCGTGATCCTGGACCCCACCCCGCCAGGCGGTGGCAGCAACCTCCTGCAGGAGAGCCCGGGCGGCCTGTTCGTGGAGTGCGCCGACGTGCGGCAGTGCTTCTCCGCCGGGGACGGGGCGGCCTACGACCCGGCCACCGGGGAGATCTCGGCGCGCCTGTCGACGGACGCGGGCAACACCGTGGCGTTCGGCTCGGATGGTGGCCTGTACGCGGCCGCAGGCAGTGGCACGCCCACGGCGCTCCAGGCCGGGGACACCAACACGGTGGACACCACCGTCACCGGCACCGGGACCGCGGCCGACCCGTACGTGGTCGAGGCGGATGCCATCGTGGCCCCGGAGCCGAACGGCCTGGAAGCGACCGCCACCGGCCTGCTCGTCGCCCCCTCCTCCGACGAGGGCAACCAGCTCAGCATCGGCGGCGACGGCAGGCTGTTCGTGCCGCCGGACCCGCCGCTGGAGGTCGGCTGCGGCCTCCAGGGCGACGGTACGGCTGCCTCGCCGCTGGCCGCGTTCCCCATCGCTGGCTCGCAGCCGTGGACGGCCGACTGGAGCTGTGACCCGGCCACGCAGTCCACCCTCAAGTGCGACCCGACCAGCGGCGCCCTGTGGACTCCGCCCGAGCACTACACGGCGGCTGACCACATCTACCAGGAGCACATGAACCCGGTGGTCTCCAACATCGGGGTGACCGGCGGGTGGCTGATCCTCCAGCCCGGAGGCACCCCGGCGGTCGTGGCGTTCGACGTCCCGGCCAACTTCCTCGGTAACCAGTGCCGCCTGTGGTCCTACACGTCCCACGTGCACGCGTCCATCGACGTCAGCGCCTCCTCGACGGCCACGTTCGAGCTGGGCTACGTGTACCAGGAGGACGGCGGCGCGCTCCAGGTGCGCCCGATCGAGGGTGTGCTGACAGCGTTCGGCGCGGCCCGCCGGGAGCGGTACGCCGGCAGCGTCTCGGAGTCCGGGTTCAACAAGCCGGCCGCCGGCACCCTGGCGCTGCACTACTTCGTAGCGGTCCGGGTCATCGCCGGGACGATCACTATCAACAGTTGGACGTCGGACGCGACGATCCACACCACCACCCAGGGCTGACGGAGGACCAGATGTCGCACTACTTTGCGTCTCCTGGCGGGGCGCTCGCCATCACCGGGGACGGGCCGATCGCTGCCGAGTCCCTGCCGGACACCTGGACCGAGATCACGGCCGAGGAGTACGAGACGAGGGCCGAGGCGGCCCGCCAGGCCGTGGACGAGGCCGCGGCGGAGTGGATCGCCAACGACGGCCAGGTGCCGCCTGACGGCGACGGGGACGGCTCGGAGCTGCCGGGCATTCCGCTGGTCGACCTGCGGGTCCATCTCGGCCTGGGCTGACCGCTTTCCCGCCTGCGGCCGGGCGCTCCGGGCCTGGCCGCAGCTATCCTTTCAACGTCGCTGGCTTAGGGCCGGACGCACATGTCGCTGGTTGAGGGCCGGACTCCTGTTCCTAGGAGGACCGGCATGTCTTGCCCGCTCATCGCGAACGCGGACACCATGCGAATCACCCGGGTCAACCAGTGCGGTAACCCCATCCCGGGCCCCGACAACGGCTATGTGTTCGACTGCTTTTCGAGCCTGGCCATGAACAACAACTCCGACGACGGCGACGACATCGAGTACAAGGCCGCCAACGGCCGCGTGTGCGGGTACCGCAAGGGGTGCCCGACTTTCCGGGGGTTCGACCTGGAGCTCAACGTCTTCAGTGTCTCCCCGGAGCTGATCGAGATCCTCACCGGCAACCCGGTGGTGCTCGGCTACGACGGCAAGCCGATCGGTTTCGACACCTGCTCCGTCAAGTGCGACACGGGTTTCGCGCTGGAGCTGTGGGCGGAAGTCCTGGGCGAGGCGTGTGTGGACGGCGCCACCGGTCAGTGGATCTACTTCCTGCTGCCCTGGGTCGCCAACGGCCTGCTCGGCGACCTGGAGATCGGCAGCGAGGCGGTCACCCTCCAGATCACCGGGTCCACCAAGACCGGCGGGAACTGGGGCGTCGGCCCGTACGACGTGGTCGCCGCCGACGCGTCCAACACCCCGGGGCCGCTGCTCACCCCGCTGGACGCCAACTGCCACCGCCGCACGTTCATCACGACCATCGCCCCGCCGGTGCCGTCGTGTGACTACGTGCCCGTGCCGGCCTGACCGGACGGCCTGCTGGCAGCCGCGCGGCTCCTCGTCGCGCGGCTGCCGCGTACCCAGGAAGGTGGTGGAGGCGTGCCCGTCCAGACGACGGCGTGCGAGCCATGGCCGCTCGCGCCGTGCTGTGACCTGCCAGACGACCAGGAGGCGGTGGAGCGGTGGCAGCGCGTGGCCACCCAGCTCCTGTGGCGGCTGTCCGGGCGACGCGTTGGGCTCTGCTCGGTCACCGTGAGACCTTGCAGGCAGGCGTGCCTGGAGTCCGCGCCGATCTCGTTCCAGGCCGGGGTGGGCACCGGCCCGTGGGTGCCGTACATCGGCATTGACGGCCAGTGGCGCAACGCCAGCACGTGCGGGTGCCGGCCCTCGGGCTGCTCCTGCTCGGAGCTGTGTGAGGTGAAGCTGGGCGGGCCCGTCCACGACGTGGTGCGGGTCAACGTGGACGGCCAGGACCTGGTGCCCGGCGTGGAGTACCGGGTGGACGCGCCGAGCCTGCTCGTCCGTCTGGGAGGGGAATGCTGGCCCAAGTGCCAGGAGATGGCCGAGCCCGAGGGCGCCCCGGGCACGTTCACCGTGACCTACCGGTGGGGGATCGAGCCGGACGAGTCGGCCATCGCCGCCGTCTCCGCCCTGTTCTGCCACCTGATCAAGGGGTGCGGTGGGGGCGGCTCCTGCGGCTGCAAGGCGAACAACAAGATCACCAGGCTCCAGCGCCAGGGCGTCGAGATGGAGATGCCGGACCCCACCGTCTTCTACAGCTCGGGCCTGACCGGCGTACCGGAGGCGGACATGTTCCTAATGACCGTCAATCCCGGCCGGCTGAGCCGGCCGTCCCGCGTGTACTCACCTGACTACAACCGGCCGAGGAAGACGACATGGCCCTGAACCTCAACGCCGTGCAGGACGCGGCGGAGGCCGTGCTGGGGTGCGTGTGCGCGGCTCTGCAGGAAGCGGCCGGCCAGGTGGACGGCCAGCCGGGATGCCCCTGCCGTACCTGCCTGGTGCCGGGCACCGTCGCCTGGGATTCCTGCGATGACCCGTGCAACGAGGCCCCGGCCGGCGGTGCGGGCGGCCAGCTCTCGGTCAACGTGGCCCGGCTGTTCCCGTCCACGGACTTCCCCACCGCGGACCGCACCCTGCCGCCTACCCAGGCCCGGGGCCGGCTGACCTGTGCCACGCCCCCGGCCATGGCGGTGGAGCTTGTGGTCACGCTGTTGCGTTGCGCCCCCACGTTCGATGAGGGCGGCTGTCCGCCCCCCTGTGACGCGCTGGGGGAGGCGGCGCGCATCCTGCACACGGACATGGTGGTCGTGCGTAACGCCCTGGAGTGCTGCCTGCCCGCCACGGGCGAGCAGCGGCGCGGCCGGGTGGTGTTCGTCGGGGAGGGCCGCACGGTCGGCCCGCAGGGTGGGTGCGTCGGTCTGGAGCAGCGCGTCACGGTGGCCCTGCCAGGCTGCGGCTGCCCGCAGGAGGGGACGCCATGAGCGTTGAGGTACGCATCGACCAGGGCGCCATCGCGCGGCTGCTGCGGGCCCGTGGCGGCCTGGCACGGCGCAAGCTGGAGCAGCGCGTGGACCGGGTGGCCCGCATCGCCGAGGCGGAGGCCCCGGGCAGCATGGGCGAGTACATCACCACCGACATTGAGGAGGGGCCGCGCGGCCTCCAGGGCGTCATCACCTGCCACCACCCCAAGGTGCGCCTGGTGCTGGACGGCACCCGCCCGCACCTGATCCGGCCGCGCCGCGCCAAGTTCCTGCGGTTCGAGGTTGGCGGCGACGTGGTGTTCACCAAGCTGGTGCGCCACCCCGGCACCCGCCCGAACCCGTTCATGCAGCGGGCGCTGCGCCTGGGCCGGTGAGCGGGTGCGGCTACCCTGATCCTCACGCCGACTGGTTGAGGGCCGGGCGAGGCACGGGAGACGAGGACACACCCCGTGAAGAAGAGTTTTTCCTTCAACACAGAGCCGCACGTGGCCGACGTCAACGGCACGGAACTCCGCTTCCAGGCCGAGGTGCTGGGGGACGAGTTCCTGGACGCGTTCACGGAGCTGCGCGACGCGCAGAAGGCAGCGCAGGGCATCGACCTGGACGACCTGTCGACGCTGGACCCGGCCGCGCTGCGCGGCGCCTCCCGCGGCCTGCGTGGCTTCCTCGCCCGGCTGATGCTCGCGGAGGACGCGGAGCGGTTCATGGCCGTGGAAGTGGTCAAGGACGGTGAGGTGCTGTCCGCCCACCAGGACTGGGACGAGGCGCAGCAGGCGGCGGACCAGGTGGCCGGCGCCCGCGTGAAGTGGACCATGCCCATGCCGGACCGCATCCTGGTCGCCCTCATGGAGTGGGTGACGGAGCTGTACGGGGGAGGTGCGGACGCCCGCCCTACTGGGTCGTCTGGCTGCTCTGCGAGAGCATTGCCGCGGGGTGGGAAGGGTGGAGCGGCGCGCTCGCGCTCGAAGGCGTAGACCCCCACGCGTGGCGGCTGCGCACGATGCTCGCCGCCGCCGAGGCATCCATGGACGCCGCCGCCCAGGACGACGGGGAACGCGCCCGCAACCGGGCCAAGCTGTACGCCCCGCCCAAGGAGGCGCAGCGCGCCGGAACTCGGGGTGGCCAGCCGGCCGCGCGGGGGATGAGCGTGGACCAGGCCCAGGCGCTCATGGCCGCCGTCGCCGCTGAAGACGCCCAGGTCGCTGGCGGCCGTAACGGATAACCTGGGACCAGGCCGGGCCGCGCGCCCTGGCCGCTCGCCGACTGGTTAAGGGCCGGGCAACCACTCACTTCGTGGGGTTGCCCGGTGGCTGGCGAGGAAGAGGACTACGGCTCAGCCCGTATCAGCATCACCCTGGACGACACGGCCGCGGTCGCCGACGCCCAGGCGCTCGGGCAGCGGATCCAGAACGCCCTGGACCGGGCCACCCGCAACATCGGCCAGCAGATCCGCCGCAACATTCAGCGCGGCCTGACCACGGCCATCTCCGTGCGGGTGGAGCCGGACACGGCCCGGTTCCAGGCACAGGTACAGCGGGCCCTGCGCGGCCTGGCCGCCACCATCGACCTCACCCCGGACGCCTCCCGCCTCCAGGCGCGGCTCCAGCGCACGCTGCGCGGCCTGTCCGCGTCCGTCGACATCAGCCCGGACGCCTCCCGGTTCCAGTCCCGGTTGCAGGCGGCCTTGCGCGGCCTGGGCGGCGTGGACGTGCCGGTGAGCCCGGGCGCTGCCCGGTTCCAGGCGGCGCTGGTCGCCGCGGTGCGCGCCATGCCCGCGCTCAACGTGCCCGTGGACGTCGACGCCGGCCGGTTCCAGAGGCAGGTCCAGCGGGCCCTGCGCCGGCTCTCGGCGTCGGTGCGCCTGGACCCGGATCTGAGCCGGTTCCAGGCGCAGGTCAACCGGGCGCTGCGCGGGATGACCGCGCAGGTGCGGGTGGAGCCGGACACGGGCCGGTTCGCCGCCCAACTCCGCCGGGACTTGCGGGCGGTCGGCGCGGTCACCGTGCCCGCCCAGGCGGATGCCGCGCGGTTCCGCGCCCAACTGGAGCGGGCTCTGCGCCGGCTGCCGCCCATCACCATCCGGGTGGACCCGGACCTGACCCGGCTCAACGCCGCGCTGCGCGCGCACCGGGCGCCACCGGTCCGTATCCCGATCGACGTTGACCGCGACCAGATCACGCGCGCTCTCACCGGTCTGTCCAGCCTGGCCAGCCGGGTGGGCGGGGTGCTGGTCAAGGCGCTGCGGTTCGGCGCTATCGTCATCGCCGCGGCGGGGGCGGCCACCGCGGTGGGCAAGTTCGTGGCCGCGCTGGCCCCGGCGGCCGGCCTGCTCGCCGCCGTCCCGGCGGCGGTGCTCGGGTTCCAGGCCGCCCTGGGCGCCCTCAAGCTCGCCACCCTCGGCGTTGCGGACGCCTTCCAGTCCGCGCTCACCGGCGACGCCGAGGAGTTCGAGAAGTCCCTGGAGAACCTGAGCCCCAAGGCCCAGGCCGCCGCCAAGGAGGTCCGCGCCCTCAAGCCGGCGTTCGAGGGCCTGCGCAACGCCGTACAGGACGCGTTCTTCGTCCAGTTCGAGGGGCAGATCACTGCCACCGCCAAGGCCCTCCAGGGGCCGCTGAAGACCGGGCTGTCCCAGATCGCCCGGGCGTGGGGGTCGGCGGCGCGCGGGGCGCTCGGCTACGTCCAGGGCGCGCAGGGCGTGGCCAATGTCCGCAGCATCCTCACGGCCACGGGGTCCGCCGTCAGCGGCCTGGCCCAGACCACGAACAAGCTGACGGCCGGCCTGCTCCAGGTGGCGGCCGTCGTCGCGGAGCGGTTCGGGCCGGAGCTGGGCGGCGGGATCGCCAGCCTGGGCCAGCGGTTCGGGGACTGGCTGCAGAACATCGCCAAGGGCGGCCAGGCCGTGGCGTGGGTGGACGGCGCCATCAACACCCTGGCCCGGCTCGGCGACATCGCTGGGAACGTCAAGGACATCTTTTCCGGCCTGTTCGCCGCCAGCGACGGCGCCGGCGCCGGGGTGCTCGGCAACCTCCAGACCATCACCAAGGCCGTCTCAGACCTGGTGAACTCCGCCCAGGGCCAGGACGCCCTGGGCAACATCTTCGGCGCGGTCGGCCAGATCGCCCAGCAGCTCGGGCCGATCATCTCCGCCCTGGTGACCCAGATCGGGGGGATTGCGCCCGCCCTGGTGCCGATCATCACCGGCCTGGGCCCGGTGATCGCCCAACTGGTCACCCAGCTCGGTACGGCCGTGCAGGGGGCGCTGCCACAGCTGACGGTGGTCTTCCAGGACTTGGGTTCCGTCGTCGTCTCCCTCGGCCCTGCCCTGCCGCCGTTGGCGGCCGCGGTGGCCGCCCTGGCGCGCTCCGCCGCCGACCTGCTCGTGCCGCTGGCCCCCGTCGTCACGCTGCTCGCCCAACTGGTGGGCCCCATCGTGTCCGTGGCGGCCCCGCTCATCGTGGCCGCCACGGCCGCGTTCGGCCTGGTCAAGGCCGTCAAGGCAGCCATCGCCGTGTTCACGCTTATCCGGGATGCGTGGCTGGCCCTCAACGTGGCGTTCGCCGCCTCCCCCATCGGCGCCATCATCGTGGGCGTAGTCGCCCTGGTGGCCGCGATCTACCTGCTCTATCAGCGGTTCGCGATCGTGCGGACCGTGGTGGACGCCACGGGGCGCGCCCTGCGGGACGGCTTCCTGGCCGCCGTCTCGTTCGTCAGGTCCGCCGCGTCCACCATCGCCGACTTCTTCGTCGGCGCGTTCGAGTCGTCCAAGTCGGCTGTCTCGACCGGGATCGACGCCGTGGTCGGGTTCTTCACCGGCCTGCCCGGCAAGATCGTTTCCGGGCTGTCGTCCCTGGGCTCCACCATCGCCCAGTTCTTCGTGGGCGCGTTCGAGACGGTCAAGGCCGGGGTGCTCGCCGGCGTGCAGGCCGTGGTCGACTTCTTCGTCGCGCTGCCAGGCCGGATCGTGGCCGGCCTCCAGGCGCTGCCCGGGCTGCTGCTCGACGCCTTCACGAGCGCGGTCGCGTTTTTGATCATCGCTCTGCTGGTCCAAATCGCCGCCATCGTGTACGTGTTCACCGAGCTGCCGGTGCGGATCTACAACGCGCTGGCCGCCCTGGGCCAGTTCCTGCTCACGGCCTTTGTGGCCGGGTTCAACGCCGTCACGTCCACCGTCTCCGGCTGGATCTCGGCCACGGCGGCGTTCTTCCAGGCGCTACCCGGGCGGATCGCCTCCGCCCTGGCCTCCCTGGGCTCCTTCCTGCTGTCCGCCTTCACGTCCGGGTTCAACGCCGTCACCTCCACGGTGTCCGGCTGGATCTCGGCGACGGTGTCGTTCTTCCAGGCGCTGCCCGGCCGGGTGGGCGCCGCTCTGGCGTCGCTGGGCTCCTTCCTGCTGCGCAACTTCACCAGCGCGTTCAACTCCGCGCGGTCCGGGATCACCGGGTTCATCTCGTCGGCTGTCTCGTTCTTCCGTGGCCTGCCCGGCAAGATCGGCAGCGCCCTGGCCGCCCTGCCGGGCAAGATCGCCAGCGCGTTCACCAGCGCGGCCGGTAAGGCCCGCTCGGCTGTGTCGTCGCTGATCTCCGGTGTGGTGTCGCTGTTCTCGGGCCTGCCCGGCAAGATCCTCGCCGCCATCGGCAACATCGGCGGCCAGATCATGGCCAAGGTCAAGTCAGGGCTGCCGTCCAGCGTCCGCAAGTACCTGCCGTTCGCCAAGGGCGGCATTGTCCTCGGCCCGACGCACGCCCTGATCGGTGAGGCCGGGCCCGAGGTCGTCATCCCCCTGACCGACCCGAGGCGGGCCGCCCAGCTCGCCCACCAGTCCGGCCTCCTCGGCATCCTCGCCGGCCAGGCCCGCACCCTGGCCACCTCCGCCACCGCGGCGACGAGCAGCAGCGGCGCCGCCGTGGGCGGCACCCTCTCCACCCTGCGCACGCTGCTCTCCGGTATCGGCAACCTGCTGGACAACGTGGGCGCCAACGTGGTGCAGGGCATGGTGGACGGCATCCGCAACAACGCCGGCCAGGTGGTGGCCGCCGCCCAGGACATGGCGGACGGCGCCGCCGTCGCCGCGCGGGACACCCTGGAGATCCACAGCCCGTCCAAGGTGTTCTTCAAGATCGCCCAGGATGTGGGCCGCGGGTTCATCGGCGGCCTGACCAGCACCGCCGCCAAGATCAAGTCCACCACGGACAAGTTGGCCAAGGACATCATCTCGGCGTTCCAGGGCAAGAAGACGCGACTGGATGACCAACTGGTGGCCATGGTGGACGCCGGGAACAAGCGCCTCCAGACCCTGGCCGCCCAGCGCGACGCCCTCACCAAGCGCATCGCGGACGCCCAGAAGTTCGCCGCCGACACGGCCAGCCAGGCCCTCCAGGCATTCAGCCTGCAGAACCTCACCCAGGGCTCGGACACGGTGACCGCCAAGGGCCTGACCGCCGGTCTGGAGGGCGCGGTCAAGCAGGTCAAAACGTACTCGGCGCAGCTCACCAACCTGGCCAAGCGCGGCCTGTCCAAGGCCCTGCTTGAGCAGATCGTCAGCCTCGGCCCCGTCCAGGGCGCCGAGATCGCCGCGGCGCTCGCCGGGTCCACCAAGGACAGCCTCAAGCACCTCAACTCCCTCCAGACACAGCTGACCAAGGCGTCCACCAGCCTGGGCAACACCAGCGCGGACGTGCTCTTTGACGCGGGCGCCCAGGCGGGCAAGGGGTTCCTGTCCGGCCTCCAGGCCCAGCGCAAGAACATCGAAAAGCTGATGCTGGACATCGCCAAGGGCATGCAGGCCGCCATCCGTACCGCGCTCAAGATCCACAGCCCTTCCCTGGTGATGCGGCGCCTCGGCGACTACACCGGCGCCGGCCTCCAGCTCGGCCTGGTCGACCGCATCGCCGGCATCATGCGCGCCTCCACGGCGGCGGCCCGGGCCGTTGTCGACGCCGTCTCAAGACAGTTCGGCCTGCTGCCCGGGCGAGTCTCCTCCAGCCTCGGCGGGGTGGGCGACCTGGGCGCGGGCGTGGTGCCGCTCACCCGCGCGCAGCGCGCCGCCCAGGCCGGCCCCGCCGCGGCGGCCCGGGGCGGCCGTCTCGGGGCCGGAACGACCATCAACAACCACTTCGAGATCCGGGAGGTAGGCGACGGGCACGTGACCGCCCATCGCGTCGTCAACCGGCTCGTGTACGCGGCGGGATTGTGAGGCGCTGATGACGGCCGAGTGGTACATGGAATACGGCGGCGTGGAGATCGTGAACCACTCCCGCCTGGACCAGTACCTCCAGACGGTGGGCTCCCCGCTCGATACGGGCGGCGGCTGCGGCTGCCCCACCTTCACCCCCCAGGTGCTGGACGAGCTGCCCTACACGACGCCGGACGACCAGAACAACCCGGCGCCCTGGTACGACCCGGACGTTCCGGAGTCGGTGGAGTTCGCCGGCGTCATGGTGCTGGACGTCGCCGGCCTGGACGACTACCCCGTCCAGCGCACCGTGACCGGAGGTATCGCCGGGGGCGGCGCCATCGGCCCGGCCCGGGCACTGCCGCGCACCATCACCGTGACGGCGATCCTGCTCGGGTCCACCTGCTGCGGCGTGGAGTACGGGTTGCAGTTCCTCGCCCAGGCCCTCCAGGGCTGCAACGCCGGGGAGTGCGACGGCGACTGTCTGGTGGTGTACTCCTGCTGTCCCGGGGAGGGGTTGACGCCGGCGGAGTTCAACCAGCGGTATCGGCGTACGCTACGCCGGGTCGCCCTGGTGGAGGGACCTCGGGTCACCGCCCGCGCGGGCACGGGCTGCTCGTCGGGCACCTGCCAGTCCGGGGCGGACATCCTCACCGTGGAGTTCGTGTTGACTGCCGCGGTGCCATGGCTGTGGACGGATCCCCTGCCCGTCATGGAAGTCACCCCGCCCATGGACCTGGACGGCTCCTGCGTGGAGTGGTGCGTGCACCCGGCCGGGGACGCCGGCTGCCCGGGCGGCTGCAAGTTCGCCGCCTGCGTGGACCCCACGGCCGCGTGCGCGGACACCCGCTGCCTGCCCGAGCTGCCACCGCTCCCAGGCGCGCCGCTGGCCACCTGCTTCTGCCTGCCCCTGGCGACGGAACGGGCCTGCTACGACCTGGACCTGACGGGCCGGCCGAACTGGTCCACCGACATGCCCGTGGTCACCGTCCGGTCCGGCTCCACGGACCTGCGCAACCTGACCATCGCCATCTACGAGAGCGGCGAGGCGGGCATGACCTGCGACCAGACCGCCGACTTCAACCGGTGCAGCCCCGTCAACTACTGGCACATCACCTGGGTGCCGGCCGGGGGCGCGGTGACGCTGGACGGTCAGACGGGGCGGGCCACGGTGGAGTGTGGCGGCGTGTGCGAGTCCAGCCCGGACGTGTACGGCGTGGACGGCATGCCACCCACCTACCAGCCGCTGGACTGTAGTTCCTACTGTCTTTGTATCGAGACCGATCTCCAGAGCCCGCCCGCGCTGGACTCCCTAGTCACCCTCAACGTTTCTGGACGGGGCCGCTGACGCGCCATCAAGACTGCCTCTGACCTGCGTAGACGGTAGAATTGCCCCGAAAATCGCAACGCCCTGGGGGGAAGGTGAGAGCTCCCCCCAGGGCCGCCGACTTTAGAGGGAGTCGACGTGACGTCCGAGCGTACTTGCTCGCTGACCGACTGCGGGAAGACCGTCAAGGCCCGCGGCTACTGCTCCGCCCACTACAAGAAGTGGTGCATCTACGGCGACCCGCGAGGTGGGGTGCGCCGCGAGCATGGCGCCGTGCTCCGCGAACTCCGGGCCGCCGCCGTGGCGGAGACGGACCAATGCATCATCCTCGCCGGGTACGCCCACCGGCCGCACGTCCAGTACGAGGGCACGTGGATGAACGCCTCCCGCGCTGTGTGGATCATCGCCGAGGGCGACCCCGGCGACCGCTACGTCTTGCACACCTGCAACGAGGGATCAGGGAGCCACGGCTGTATCAACCGGCGGCACCTGGTGCTGGGCGACCACTACGAGAACATGAGGCACCGGGACGAGGCCGGGCACATCGCCATCGGGCGGACGGACATGGCGGGCGAGGACAACCCTCGGGCCATCCTCACTGAGGAGGCCGTGCGTGAGATCCGGCGCCGGTACGTCCGGTACGCGCGGGCGAGCAACCCGGGATCGTCCAGCGCGCTGGCCGCTGAGTTCGGCGTCGACCGCAGCACCATCTACAACGTGACCCAGGGCCGTCAGTGGAAGCAGACGGGAACGGAGGGGAGCGGACAGGAACAGACGGGAACACGGGCGCTAGCCTGATAGCTGGACAGCCGACTGGTTCAGGGCCGGGCTCCATCTCCGAGGAGAGGGGCCCGGCCTTGGCCGTCGCAGGATGTGGGACCCACCAGGCCCTAGTGCTCGATAGGAGCGGCGCCACCGTCGCGGTGGCCAATGTTCTGACAAGCGTTGAGTGGAGTCGGACGCTTGACGACGTGAGCACGGCCACCGCCACGATCAACCCGGACGGGGACTGCTGCGCGCGCCTGGGGCGTATCTCCACTTGGCGTTGTCGGCTGGTCGTGTTCCGGGACGGCAAATACTGCTGGGACGGCCCGATCACCGGTATCACCTGGTCCCTGGGCCAGGTGGAGATCCGTGCCCAGGACGTACTGGCCTGGCTCGGGAACCGTGTGCCGCACGAGAACAAGAGCTTCACCAGCGTGGACCTGTCCGAGATCGCCCAGTGGCTCATCCAGGACGGCTACCAGCCGGACGACCCCGGGCACACGGTGGAAGTGGTGGGCCAGGCCGGGGTGACCGGCTCCCGCTCCTACAGCGCTGGCGTGGGCCAGACCCTGGACCACCTCTCGCAGTTGGCGGAGGCCGGTATCGACTTCACCGCCATCGGCTCCAAGATCCTGCTGCTCCCGGAGACGCACCTGGCGCCCGTCGGGCGGCTGTCGGACGCGGACATGCCGGACGGGCTCCAGGTGAGCGAGGACGGCGCCGGCCTGACCACCCGGTGGATCGTGGCCGGGAGTGAGGACAGCGGCGTCATCGGCATCGCGGGCGGAACGGATTCCTACTACGGGTTGCACGAGCGGTACGTGGAACAGACCGAGATCACCGACCAGGCGTCAGTGGACGAGGCGGCCCGGGCGCGGGAGCGGACGACGAGCAGGGTGCCGGTGGTCATCGACACCCAGCAGGTCACCATCAGCCCCCTGGCCGCTATCGACGTGCCGTCCCTGGTGCCCGGCTGGTGCCTGGACATCACGTCGGCGTCCACCTGCCGGACCGTCCGCCAGCGGCTGAAGATCACCGGGCTACGGGTGGCGGAGACCGGCGGGGACGACAACAACCCGGGCTCGGAGAGCGTGCAGGTGCAGGTGGCGGCGAGCGGAGCGGAGACACCCTGATGGCCAAGAGGACCAGCCCCTCACGCAGCATGCCCGGCAACCCCCTGGGCGGGGTGCTGCGCCACCTGGACACCCGGGCCAGGATCGCCGGCCGCACCCGCACCACGGGCCTGGGGTTCGAGCAGGAGACGCCGCCCCCGGACAAGCCGCCCGTGCGCGCCCCTGCGCGCCCGGCTGCCGCTGTGCTGACCACCGGTGAGGACGGGCGGGCCCGGTGGGAGTTCCCGGCCCCGCATGCGGCCGTTCCGGCCGTCTCGGCCATCGCCGTGGACCCTGCCCCTGAGGTGGACGACCGCACCGTGCTGGTGGCCTTGGAGGAGGTCACCACCTGGTGCGTGGTCGTCCGCGTGTGGCGCACCCGTGGGCGGCGCGGCGCCGGGGTGGCCGAGCCGGCCGGCGGCGGGGTGGCCGTGCACGTGACCGCCCAGGACGTCGCTGCGGCGACCCTCAACGGCGAGGCAAAATAGGGCACAACATGCGCAACCCCCGTCAAGGCGGGCACCTGGCACGGGGGTTGCACTGCCGACTGAGTAGGAGTCGACGTGACCCACGATAGGGGCCGTGCGCCCGAGGGGGCGCCCGAGCGCGCCTGTGCCATCTGCGGGACGAGCCTGGAGGGCTACCGGAGCCACGCCCGGGTGTGCTCGAACAGGAAGTGCCGCAACGCTGCGGCGAGCAAGCTGCCACGGCTGTGGAAGACCACCGAGCCGAAGCAGTGCACCGTGGTGGAGGACGGTGTGAGGTGCGCCAGGACGGCCACCAGGCGGATGACCACCGACGTGTGGTGCTCGATCCACAACGGCCGCGCGCTGCGCACCGGCAGCCCGCTGGTCCTCAAGGTCGTACGGCGCCCACAGGGCGAGGTGCGCGCCCTCCTGGACCAGGCTGCCGCACACGACGGCGACGGGTGTTTCCTCGCGCCCGGGCCTGACAGCGGGCGCCTGACCGTCTCGTACCAGGATCGCCCGATGACCGCCGCCCGGGCCGTGTGGATGATCCGCCATGGGGACCCGGGCGACCGGCATGTCCTCCACACCTGCCACCGCGGCGAGGAGGGGTGCGCGAGCATCGGCCACCTGTACCTGGGCGACCACGAGCAGAACATGGTGGACATGGTGGAGTCCGGGCGCAGCACCCACGGCGAGCGCCACGCCTTCCACCGGCTGACGGAGGACCAAGTGCGGGAGATCGTCCGGCGGGCTCGCGCGGGCGAGAAGCAGCGGGTTCTCGCGGCGGAGTTCGGTATCTCGCAGACGCACGTCTCGAACCTCAAGAACGGCAAGGCGTGGTGGCGCATCACTAGCATTGGCCAGTAGTCGCTGGTTCAGGGCCGGGCTCACTTCGCACCCAAGGGGTGAGTCCGGTGGCAGCAGTATGTGTAGATGACAGCTACTTCGAGGTGGGCGACGATGGGCGGCTGACGCTCATCCCGGGCCAGGAGGGCCTGCGAGACGTCCTGTATTTCAAGACGCCCGACACCTACACGTTCAAGAAGGCTGACTACCCGTGGCTGGCGAGGGTGTTCGTGATGGTGCAGGCCGGCGGGGGAGGGGCGGCTGGCGCCCGCGCGAATGCGGGCCAGTTGGTCGCGCAGCCGGGCGCCTCGGGCGGCGGGTACGCGGAGCGGCTGATTGAGGCATCGGCGCTCGGCGCCACGGAGTCCATCGTCGTCGGTGCGGGTGGGGATGCGGGCACGGCCACGATCGACGGAGGCGCGGGCGGCAACTCCAGTTTCGGCGGCCTGTGCACCGCGCTCGGCGGTAATGGCGGCCAGGTCGTCATGGCCTCGGGCTCCACACCGGTGTGCCACACCGGAACGTCCGGGCCGCTGGCTGGCGTCGGAGACCTGGCCCAGGGCGGCGGCCCCGGCGGCGGCTCCTTCCGTATCAACGGCAATGAGGGCCACAGCGGCGAGGGCGGTGAATCCCGGCTAGGTCACGGCGGCTGGCAGCGCGCCACCAGCGGCGGTGGCGGCGCGGGCCGCGGCTACGGCGGGGGCGCTGCCGGCGCTCTCGCTCGGGACGGCGACAGTGTCAACGGCACTGCTGGCGGCCAGGGCATCGTCATCGTGTACCTGTACGGCTGACCCCGTGTCCGGACCTCGCGGACATGCGTGTCCGGACACTGTCCTGGCAGGTCAGCACCTGTCTGGTGCTCATGTCCCGGACTGGGTCCGCGTGTTGTCCGGACGGCGTCCCGGATATGTCCGCAATGGTGTCCGGAGGGCGCGCCGATAGACTCGATAGTGCGCCGCTGGTTTAGGTCCGGGCCTGATCACAACCCCCCAAGGACGGTGGGAGCAGTGGCGAGGTGCGGATGCGCCGGCGGATCGTGCAACTGCGCGGTTCAGGCCGGGACCAACGTCAGCGTCAGCGGGTCCGGGTCGGCGGCCAACCCGTACGTCATCAGCTCGGAAGTTCCCTGTGCGGATGTCCGCGCGTGCCTGTCCGCCGGGCCCGGCATCAACCTGGACCAGGCCACCGGCCAGATCTCGGCGCACCTGTCCGGCCAGGCCGGAAACAACGTCGTCGTCGGTCCTGACGGCGGCCTCCTGGTGCCTACGGCCGGCGGCCAGGTGGTCACCGGCTGCGGCCTGACGGGCAATGGGTCGGCGTCCGCGCCCGTCAAGGGCAACACCCAGGCGTGGCCATACCCGTGCAGCGTGGACACCGCTGGTGGCGGCGTGTACTGCGATAGTCAGGGTCGTCTGCGCTCCGAGCCACGCGGCAAGATCAGCTTTGCGACGTACTCGGATAACCGGGACTACAACGACATCGCGGTCCCGGCGGCCCAGAACACGGTGCTGGACACCTTCACGGTCAACGTCACCAACCCGGACACCTGCCGGCCTGCCATGGTGATCACGGAGCGGGAGGTGGACGTGTACATGGTCCTGCCCGCTGGGGCGGCGGGCGGTACCGGGCAGCAGTCCGACGAGATGTTCTACATGAAGAACACCGGCACCACGTCGATGGTCGGCGTGCACGCCCAGTCGTGCAAGGTGCTCGCCGACACCAGCAACCTCGTGCCGGGTGCCACCTTGCCGATCACCTTGTCCGCCACCGGTGGCCGGGGCGCGGGCGGCGCCTATTACTACTCGGTCACTTTCATTCTGCGGGCCCTAATCATCAGTCTGTGAGGAGCGTCCCCATGCTGGACCCCGGTTCTCTGCCGCTGCCCGTCGACGTCGCCTCCGACCCGATCACCTTCTATGTGGTGTACGAGAGCGGCGCGCTGGGCCGCATCGTCGCTGCGGACGGCTTGACGCCGGTCCTGGCGGAGGGCGTACGGCTGGTGACCCAGGCCGCGTGGGAGGAGCTGCAAGCGGAGATGCGCGAGCAGCATGACGCGCGCCTGGCGGAGCTTCACGCGGAGGAGGAGCAGACCCGCAGCAAGCAGTACGCGGACCTGATGGAGGTGGGCCTGCCTGAGGCGACCGCCCGGTCTCTGTCCGGCTACACCGGCCAGGCCGTCGCCGCGGACGCCCAGAGCGCCGCACAGACGGCCGGTTAGACTCCTACACGTCGCTGGTTCAGGGCCGGACGAGGCAACCCCGCTACGGGAGTGATCCGCCTTGTCCCACGCGCACCACACCAGCAACGGGCCCGGCCTGGACGGCCGCTGATGTCCGCCCCGATGACGCCCGCCGAGTGGCGGGCCGCCCTCAAGGCCGAGGGCGTTCCCTTCACGGAGTACAGCGGCTGGACGAGCAGGGGCCGGGACGCCGCCACCGGCAAGGCGTTCGGCCCGGTGCACGGCGTACTCAACCACCACACGGCCGGGTCCAACTCCCTGGCCGCTGTCGCCGTGGACGGGGCGCCGGCGCTGCCCGCGCCGCTGGCCCACACGTTCCTGCCCAAGTCGGGCGTAGCCGTGCTCGTGTCCTGCCATCGCGCCAACCATGCGGGCCTGGCCGCGCTCAACTCCTACACCGCCATCCTCAACGAGACGGCCATTCCCAGGCCGTCCAAGGCCAGCGGGACCGTGGACGGCAACGATGCCCTGTACGGCATCGAGGTGGAGAACCTGGGCAACGGGACGGACCGGTATACCCGCGCCCAGTACGACACATGGGTGCGCTGGAATGCGGCCCTGTGCCGTCACCACGGGTGGGGCGCGGGGAGCTGCGCCGGCCACCTGGAGACCAGCGTGGAGGGCAAGGTGGACCCCCTGGGTCCCGTCGAGGGCTACGGCAAGCGCGGCCCCTTCACGTTCACGATGAAGCAGCTCCGGGCGGACGTCGCGGAGCGCCTGGCGCACCCGGCGAGCTGGAGCCCGGAGCAGGCGAGCACCCCCCAGGAGATCACCGTGGAAGGACCCTCGTACGTCAACCTGGGCCTGGAACACAGCTACCAGCTTGCGCCCGGCTCCTGGGACGAGATCGGTTTCACCGAGGAGTGGAGCGACGAGCTCGGCCAGCACCCCGTGGCCGGCGACGTGTTCGTGGTCGGCCCGGCCCGCTTCACCGGCTCCCTTTCGCTGCGGTTCGAGGGCCTGGGGGTCGGCGAGGTCGTGCAGGTCCGCATGAGCGAGTGGGAGGGCGCCACCCTCAAGGCGCTGCACCCGATCCACGAGGTGATCGGCACGCCGGGCGGCACCTACAGCGTGCTGCCCCTGGTCAAGCGGCTCGGCGCGGGCCGCTCCATGCGCGTCCGGCTGCTCAACCAGGGCGCCGGCGGGATCGAGGTAGCCAGCGCCGTCCTGACGGCGCTGGTCTGGAAGGAGTCCTGACCTCATGCCCCTCAACGGTTTCCAGCTCCCGGACGGCGGAGCCACCCTGCGGACCGCCGAGACGTACGCCCGCGACCTGTTCGAGCGGGTCGTCACGTCCGCGGCCTACGGGTTCGTGGCGGCGTTCGTCCCGGCCGAGGCCACCGCCGCCAACATGTGGTACGCCGCCGGCGGTGCCGCGATCGGCGCGGCGGGCGCCCTCATCAAGGGCATGCTGGCCCGGGCGTTCGGCGACCCCAACAGCGCCAGCCTGTCCCGGAAGGTGTAGCAGCATGACGACGCCGGAGGCGAGCGCCACGGTGGCGGTGGAGCTGGAGAGGCTACGCGGCACGGTGGCTACGGGGTTCGCAGAGGTCAAGGGTTCGCTGGCCGTGCTGATGGCGCGGTCCGAGCGCAACGAGCAGGACCTGGTGCGGCTCCGTGAGGACACGGGCAAGGACATCGACGCTCTCAGGACGGAGCTGGAGGCGCTGAAGGCGAGACGCTGGCCGCTGGGCGTGCTCGGCGCTGTCGCCGGCGTCGTCGGCACCCTCACGGCGGTGGTGTCCCTGTTCGTGCACTGACCGCCCCCGGCGGCCCGAGACGGACGCCCGTTCCTGCTCTGTGTCCGGCAGGAGCGGGCGTCTTTGCGTCACCTCTTGACCAATTCCCGCCTGCGTAGGCGGCGGGTATGGGGACGGGTGGTTACACACGGCATGATGGGGGCCGAAGTGCGGCCCTCGGCAAGGCCCGTGACGGCCAGTCACGACCCTCGTCGCCTGCGGCCCGCCTCCCCCTGGGGCAGGGCCCGGGTGGCGCAACTGGCAGACGCAACCGCCTTAAACGCGGGAGAGTGTGGATTCGACTCCCACCCCGGGCACCGAGCAGCGCGCCCGTCCTCCACACCAGGAGGGCGGGCGCGTTTGTGCCATCATGTCCGGCCCGATGAGCATGGAGGCGATGGTGACGACCACCCTGCACCTGGAGCGCGGTGACTACACCGAGGTGACGGCGGCGGCGGACGACGGTCTGCTGGTGGAGCTGACGGAGGCCGGGGACCGCCGCCTGCTCGATCAGCACGTGCGGCGTGCGGCGGCGCTCGATGAATCCGCCGACCAGCGCGCGGCGTGGCTGCGTTCCCTGTCTACGGATGAGCTGGTGGCGCTGGCCTCGTCCCGGCTCGGCGGCCCGGCCCCGGACGTGGTGGCGGAGGGCGCCCGCCGCATGCAGGAGGCGGCGGAGCGGATGCGGCCGGCGCTGGAGGCGCTGCGCTCCCTCGGCCTGGTCGGCGGCGCTCGGTGAGCGAGCAGGACACGGTGGACCGGATCAACGCCCTGCTGGCCGAGATGCCCCAGGATGTGGCTAGCCACCTCATGCAGCGGTGGCACCAGGATGCGGCCCGCATGGCCGACCAGGCCGACGAGGCGCCGCCGCTCATGCGCGGCCCGGAGTTTCCTTGGGGCCTCAAGGGGTTCAACGCCCAGACGGCCCGGTTCGCCTGCCGTCAGCCGGGGTGCCCCATGGTGTACCTGGAGTTCATGGACGAGCTGCCCGGGCCGCTGACCCTGCCGGCGAACTTCACCGCCGAGGACGTATCGGCGGCCATCTCCGCCCAGGCGAGCGAGCGCCACCAGGTGAGGCTGGGCCGCTTGACGGCAGTCTTCCGCGAGCACTACCGCACCGAGCACCCCGAGCTGGAGGAGATCCATGGGACACCGGCCCCGGCCGCGCGTTGACCGCGCCCGCCACCAGATCGAGCGGGCCACCGACCTGCACCCGTGCCCGTGGTGCCGGCACCCGATCCAGGCCCACGACGTCCAGGCCGGGCAGCGGGTGTGCACCCGTGGCCATGAGGAGCCGTCCTGCCGAGGTTGCCGCACGATCCGGGACAACCTGAGCAGCCCGGCGGCGGCGCTGTGGAACTTCGCCCGGATCATGGCGAGCCCGCCCCATGTGAAGGTGGAGCCGCTGGCGTTCGGCCGGCCGGTGCGCCCGGCCGCGGCCCGGGCGGTGCAGCGATGAGCGACGGGCACGGACTGAGCACCGACGAGCTCATGAAGCGCCTGCCGCCTCCCCGATCCGACCGCTCTGTCGTCCCTCGCCGAGACGGCTGGTCCGGCACACGTAACTACAACCACAGCGTGGCGTTGGACAGATCACAAAGAAGATCACCGAACAGGAGCATCACAGTGATCAAGAAGGTTCTGGCCAGCGCGGCTTTCGCGATTGCCGCAACGATGGCCGTCGCTGTACCCGCATCGGCGGCCGACACCGCCATTACGGACGACGCTGGCGGCATCCTCAACACCTATGGCGCTCCGCTCATCAACATTGACGGCCGCTGCCTGGTGCCGCTGCCGGAGGGTGAGGGCATCGGGGGCCACGTGCTCGGCGGGCCCAAGGCCTCGTGCAACGTCGCGCCCGTCGACCAGTACCAGGCACCGCAGAAGCTGCTCTGACAGAGCACCGAGGGGTAACGCGCGCGCTGGCCCCGCGGATCCGCCAAGGTCGTAAGCAGTTTGAGCAGGCCGCGGTGGAGCGGTCCCGGTGAGTGGGCAACGTGGCCAGGCCGCTTCCAACCGTCGGCCGGGACGTTCCGTTCTCGCGTACAAGGCCAGCAGCCCGCAGGACGTGCTGCGGTCCGCCTCCTACCGGCTGCTTACGACGGTGGACCCGCTCACCGTCGACGTCGAGGACCCAGGCGAGCAGGCGCCGCCGGCGTAACGGCGTCCCCGGCCCAGGTCGTTGTCAGTGCCGGGCCGTACGGTGGTGGAGTCCACAAGGCTGGCGTGCCACTCGGACGCATGTGAAGCGCCCCGCCCCGGCGTGGAAAACCGGGACGGGGCGCACCCATGTCCGGGGTCAGGCGGCGGTGGTCCAGCAGTCCCCGCCCTGGGGGCAGAGGTCCGCCCACTGCTCCAGCAGCCGCGCCCACTGGGCGGAGCGCTCACGGCTGACGGGCTGGTTCATCAGGTCTCGGATGGCGTCGTTGAGGTGGCCCCGAGCAGGGCAGCACACAGTGCCCGCAGGCCGGGGGGAGTTGGGCATACACCCACGTTAAGGGCGGGGTCTGACACAGCCCGTACGGTGATCTTGGGTTAGCGCGGCTGCTCGCCGAGGGCGGCGCGCAGCCAGTCCAGGGAGCCGGTTTCCAGGACGGCGTCCGCCAGGGCCTGGCCGCTCTTGGTGGTGATCCGGCCGCGGCTGTTGTCGATCCACCGCTGTGCGTTGGCGTAGCCCTGGTCTCGGTATTCGATGCCCTGGATCATGCACTCCAGCTTGTCGGCGTCCCGGGCGCAGACGGCCTCAGGGCTCTCCTTCGCCTCGTACTCGCCGACCAGGGCGCGGATGGCGTCGGCCAGGCCCTCGGGCATACCGGCGACTTGGTCAGCGGTGATGGCGCGCGGGTCCGCCTCGCCGGGGGTGTACTTCTTGCCCAGGTGGTTCACGTCGCCGGTGCGGGTCTCCTGGGAGTCGTGCCACACGGCGAGGAACGCGGCGCGGGCCGGGTCGGCGCCTTCCAGTTGGGCGATGATCGTTGCGATGAGGGCGGTGCGCCAGGAGTGGTCCGCCACTGACTCCGGGTCCTTGACGCCGGCCATCCACCAGCCGCTGCGCCTGGTGTTCTTGAGCGTCCCTGCCTCGTACAGGAAGCGCGCTACCGCCGTCAGCTCCTGGTCGTTGGACACGGTCGGGCTCCTCTCACGCCTCGGCGAGGCGGATCGCGTACCGGATGCTCTCCAGCTCTCGCCGCGCGCGCGGCGAGAGGTCTCCGCTATCCAACATGATCGGAAGCCTCTCGCGTAGGGCGCGGGCGGCCTGGCCGGACCGGAGCAGGTTGGGGCGGACCTGGAGCAGGGCCCACACGCTGTGGATGTTGAGGTCCACGTAGCCGTGTTCGGGGGCGATCCCTGCCACGAGGTGGGCCAGGAGCTTGTCACCGTGCCAGGGGCCCAGAGAGTCGTCCGCGATGAAGTCGTCCGAGAGCTGCGGCACGGGTGCCTCGCCCACCCAGTACGCCCAGTACGCCAGGTTGGCGGCCTCCCCGGGGTCGTCGTCCTGCAGGGCGGTGTCGATGAAGTGGGCCATGCGGTCCCGGTCGCCGTGGCGAGCGGCGACTGCGGCCACGGAGCGGTTGTTGAGCCAGGCCGTCAGCCAGTCGTCGGGGCGTTCGGTGCGCTGCTGGTGGGCCAGCCAGTCGGCGGTGTCCGCCTCCCGGTCGTACCCGGACAGGTAGAGGGCCTGGCGGCGCAGCAGGAACTGTCCGGGGTCGCGTGCCTGTTCGGCTGTGGCCCGCATGGTCTTGAAGAAGGTGCGCCGTTCGGCCGCGGTGAGCTGGGGCCCGGTCGGGGCGGGGCCTCGGCGGGCGCGGGCCGGCCGGGGCAGGGCGCGCACGGGGCCGGGGGCGACGCCGTTGAGTGGCCACACCAGGACTTCCGCGAGCTCCCGCTGCATGACCATGGCGCCCAGTGGGCTCTCCTCGACAGGGGTGTCCTCGTCCAGGGCGCTGGCCAGCAGCACGTCCGCCTCCAGGGCCCGCTCCAGCGCCTGGAGCAGGACGGGGGAGGTGCCCATCTGCATGAGCCGGTGGCGTAAGGCGAGCATCTGGCCGACAGGCACGGCCGTGAGGGGACGGCGGCCGGTCTCCCACCCGGCGATCGTGTCCGTGGACACCCGCAGCCGCTCGGCCGTCTCGTCCTGGGTGTAACCCTGCTGCTCGCGGATCACCCGCAGGACGTACCCGCTGAGCAGGCCCGTCCGAGGCCGCCCAGCCTGACCCGTACTACCGGTCAGGGTTTGTCGAGAACTTGGCTGCATGAGCAGTCCAATCCTGGTGGTTTGCCCGTAACCACCTGTACTCGCGGTCACTTCAGGGGTGCCGCGCGACTACGTACGGTCGTGGCTATCCCTGAATCAGGCTACTTGGGAGGCCGCGAGACATGGGCTCCGTTCAGCATGTTCACCACCCGTCGGTGTCACCACCAGATACCAGAACAGACGTTGTGAGCGGCGCCGAGCGTCGCCTGGCCGTGGAGCACTGGCTCCTCATGGCGACCGAGGACCGGGACCGGGCCCGGCGGGAGTGGAAGACGGACGGGGTGGCGCTCCTGCGCTGCGGGGGCATCTTCGGCGTTGTCCGTATCAGTGCCGCCCTGGTGCACGCGGCGGCCGGTACGGACGTCCCCCAGGACGTGGACGCGTACCTGTACCGGGCCCTGCTCGGCGGCCCCGTCTTCGCGGACCTGACGACCTTGCGCTACTACGTGCTGGTGGGTCACACCACCGGCCTGCGCGAGGAGTGGGAGCAGGCCCGGGACGACGCGGAGTTCATGGGGCGCGGCCACTTCCTGGGCGTGCCGGCGTTGAACGCCACCAGCCCGGAGCGCCGCCACTACTGGTGCGTGGAGATGGACAGCGCCGGAGAGCTGGCCGCTTCGGACGCCGTTTCACAGCTCGTCCAAACGGGCCGCTACCGGCTCGCCGGTGACAAACCGCGCCATGGGTGAGCTGGTGCTTCGCGACCTCGCGCCCCTGGCCGAGGTGCCTACCGCGACCCGTAGCCTGCCCCGCCTGGCGGAGTCCGTACCGGTCGCCCGTCACCTCGTGCGGAAGGCCCTGGCCGACTGGCAGCTGACCGGCCTGGACGACGTGGCCGAGCTGGTCGTCACCGAGCTGGTGACCAACTCCGTGCGGCACGCCCGCTCCACGACGATCCGGGTGACGGTCCGTCGCCTGGACGGCGGAAAGGTGCAGGTGGCCGTCGTTGACATGAGCCGCACCATGCCGGTGCTACTGCCGCCCACGGAGGATGCCGTGGACGGCCGGGGCCTGGCGATCATCGACGCCGTCTCGGTCCAGTGGGGCACGGACTTGCTGCCGTGGGGCAAACGCGTCTGGGCCGACCTGGAGCCCGAGCAGCCCCCGGCCGGACAGCCGGCCCCCACCGTCCCGATATACGTCACCCCCCAGGCCCAAGCGCTGTACGTGCTCATAGTGATCACGCTCGGCGTGCTGCTCGCCCTGGCCGTCGTCTCCGACGCGCCGTGACCGCAGCGTGGTTCACCGGCGACTGCTGGCGCCGTGAGGCCGCCGACGTGCCCGTGGTGTGGGTCGGCCCCATTCAGGCGGAGGGCCAGCACGCCCCCCTCAACCTGTGCGCCCCGTGCCTGGACGCCGTGGAGCGCAGGTTCTGGCAGCACGTCATGGGCCGCGGCCCTCGACCCACCTCCGCCCCCGGCTGCGAGTACAACGCCCGCCGCCCCCACGTACCGAGGAGCACCATGCACCCCCAGCACGGTAAGGCCGCCGTCCCCGTACAGGTCGTGTCGCTGTCGTTCACCGGCCTGGGCATCCGGGCCCACGCCGACGGCCGGACCGGCCGGGAGGCGTGGCGGCTCATCCGCGAACGGCACCCGCGCCTGGCGCTGGCCGCCGGCGCCTACGCCCTCACGCTGGGCGTCCTGGCTGCGGCGGCCGTGGTGCGCCTGCTGTGACCCGCCACTGATCACCCGCCCCGGGCCGGCCGTGGCGCACCACGGCTCTCGGTCGCCGTGCACCGCATCCGCCGCGGTGCCCCGGCTCGGGGTGGGCTCCAGCGTCCCGGCCTGACCTCCGTGGGGGAGTGACGGCAGCCGGGACGACGGCCCCGGCCGCATCCCTTCCCGGTCGGCCGGGCCGCCCCAGACCCCCGCCCCCAACCGGTGGGCGGGCCAACCGCGGGGACTGCGGTTCCCGCGCGAGACACCGAGGAGTGTCATGGTTCCGAAGAACGAGGCCGTGGACCTGTACGCGCTGCCGCTGGAGGGCGCGGAGTTCACCGCCCTGTGTGGTGGCAACCAGGGCGGCGACAACGAGCAGTGCCTGGAGCTCGCGGCCATCCCGGGCGCGGAGGACGCGTTCGCCATCCGCGACAACAAGGTGGAGGACGGCCCGGTGCTGCGCTTCACGGGCGCCGAGCTGCGCACCGCGCTGGCCAAGGCCGGCGACATCATCGGCGCGTAAGTCGAATGCACCGGCGTTGTCGGTGCCTCCGTTTACAGTCTGAGGCCGTCGAGCCTCGGAGCGTTTCAGGGCGGGCCCCCGTTCGCTGCGGGTGGGGGCCCGCCTTTCGACCTTTGGGAAGGGGTCACAGGGTGAGCGGCAGCATCGGTAGCAGGTTGACCAGCCAGAATTGGAACGGGCATTGGCACGCGTTCGGGCCGTGGATCGGGAGTGGGGACACCCACCGGCAGGAGGGACGGCGGCGGCCGGGCGAGGGCCCGCAGGACCCGCAGACCCGCACCTTCCTGGAGGAGATGCTGCCCCCGATGATGACGGGGCAGTGGCTGATGCGCGGCAAGCAGGTGGCCGCCACCTGGTCCCGGGCGGAGGACGCCGTGGCCTGGCTCCAGGCTCGCTACACCGAGACTCCGCCCATGGTCCGGGAGGACGGCAAGGCCGCTTACTGCTCCCTGGAGTTCAGGGTCGAGTACGCCCTGGACGTGCTGCCCCGCGGGGTTGACATCGTCTGGGGCTACTGGACGCAGTCGCGCATGCTCGCCTCCTACGCCGTGGTGTCCTGCCCCAACCTGTTCCACCCCACGCTGCCGTGCCCCTTCCCGCCCAACGTGACCTCCCTGGATTCAAGGAGGAGGGGGAATGTCCCTTCAACACTTGCTCCCGCCTGACGGCGTCAAGGAGCTGACCACCCAGTGAACCCTTCTCGGTAACCTCTCGTGACGGTTCGTGATCTTCGTTTCAGGTGGTGCGTCCGTGCTCGATCTGGAGCAGGACGAGGGCGGCGC
>NZ_JBEOTA010000047.1:0-49570 GCF_040303265.1 Streptomyces sp. NPDC096040 | reverse complement strand
CATCTGGTCCGGCTCCGCGTGGGAGCCCACCCGCGCCCCCCGCGAGTCCGGCGTCGCCTACCCGCCCGCCGGCGGCGGCGGACGCCGGCGGCGCGGGGGGGCCGCCGCGGCCGCCGCGGCCGGGCCGGCCGCGCCCGCCGTGGCGGCGGCCGCGGCCGGAGGCCACCACCGCTCCGCCGACCGGGGAGCCGGCGCGACGGCGGGCTATCCGCAGCCCGGTGAACTGCGCGGCGGAGCGGTACTGTCCCTGACCACCAGACGGGCCGGGACGAGATCGGTGCCGGGACGGGAGTCGTCCCGGGTGCGGATTTGGCTCAGGACGCCCTGGACACAGCGGCGGCCGACCTCGGCGAAGTCCTGGTGGACGGTGGTGAGGGGCGGGATGAAGAAGGCCGCGTCGGGCGTGTCGTCGAACCCGACGACACTCACGTCGGCGGGCACGGACAGTCCCTGTTCGTGGAAGGCGCGCAGCAGCCCCAGGGCCATCTGGTCGTTGGACGCGAACACGGCGGTGCAGTCGGGCTCCTGGGCGAGCGCGAGTCCGGCCGCGTAACCGGACTCGGCCGACCAGTCGCCGTACAGCGGCGCCGGAACCGGGCGTCCGGCCTCCTCCAGTTCGGCCCGCCAGGCCTTGGTGCGGCGCTGGCCCGCGTACGACGTCCCGGGGCCGGTCACATGCCAGACGGTCCGATGGCCCAGCTCCAGCAGATGCCGTACGGCCTTCCGCGCGCCGTCGGCCTGGTCGGTGTCGACCACGCTGTAACGGTCCCCGGCGTCCGAGTCCACGACCACGACATGGACGCCGGGCGGCAGCTGGACCGTGCTGGTGTCGAGCAGGTGGATCTCCATGATGACGATGACGGCGTCCACGGCCAGCTCGCCCATCCGCGTGAAGGCCCCCAGCACGTTGTCCTGCGTGGCCACGTCGATGGGGATGAGGGTGATCGCGTACCCCTCGGCCGCGGCGTGCGTGGCGATCGCCTCCACGGTGCGGCTGCTGCCGGTCGAGGAGAGGCTGAACAGGATCACGCCGATGGTGTTGAACTGGCCGTAACGGAGGGCACGGGCCGCGCTGTTGGGCCGGTAGCCGAGCTCCCGCATCGCGGCCAGCACCTGCTCCCGGGTGGAACTGATCACCCCGGAATGGCCGTTGGAGACCCGGGAGACCGTCTGGGAGGAGACGCCGGCGAGCTTGGCGACGTCCGCCATGGAGACCCGCTGCTTACGGCGCCCGCCCGGCACCCCGGAACCGCCCCGCTGCGCACCGCCCGCGGTCTGCGGCACCCCTCGCCCCTTCCCGTTCAGCTCCATCGCCTCACCCCTCAAGTCTCCTTCACCTACCGGATGTTACGGCGCGGGAAACCTTGACGGCCGCAGGGGCGGATGCCACGATTCCGACGCTTTGGAGTTTACGTAAACATCGCCGTGTGACCAGCCCGGACGGAGATCCCGTCGCCTTGTCGTGCGGGGGATGTTCACGTAAACACGCTCTGTCGATGTTTACGTGAACATGCGACCGGGCCCCAAGCCGCTGCGCCGAGCCGCCGTCTCCTGAAAGGGCACGTTGATGCGCAAGACCCCCGCCGGAACCCGTATCACCCCCCGAACCCGCGCCGCCCTGGCGGCGGTCGCGATCGCCGCGGTCGGCGCCACGACCCTCACCGGCGGCCCCGCCTCCGCCGCCGTACCCGGGCACGGCACCAGCCAGTTCAAGGGCGTCAACTGGGCCGACCCGCGCGACAACTACGCCGACGACCCCGTCGTCCTGTCCGGCCTGTCGCTCTCCGACAGCTACGCCCGGACCTACGCCAAGGCGACCCGGGTGATCGCCGCGTTCCGCGCCAACCTCGGGGCCAACACCGTACGGCTGCCCATCAACCCGTACACGGTGAACGGCTCCTACTGGAAGTCGTACCGCGGGGTCATCGACGCGGCCTCGGCGCAGGGCTTCAAGGTGATCGTCTCCTACTGGGAGGGGACCGGGGCCAACAAGGACGGCTTCATCGACGACGAGGCCACCTACTGGCCCATGTGGAACACCGTGGTGAATGCCTACCGGCACGACCCGCACGTCTACTTCGAGCCGATGAACGAGCCGCACGGCTACACCGACGCCGAATGGGCCGACCTCGCCGCGAAGTGGCTGGCGACCTACCCGTCCGTCCCGCACAACCGGGTATTCGTCAGCGGCGCCGGCTACAACGACCACGTCACCACCGTCTGCGCCGACCCCCGCCTGAAGGGCACCTACCTCTCCCTGCACCACTACGGCTTCTGGAAGAGCTACGCCACCTACGACCAGTGGACGGCCGACCTGAAGGAACGGCTCGGCGACTGCGCGGGCCGTACCGTCGCCGACGAGTTCGGCGCCCCGATGACCACGGGCCTCGACTACAACGTGCCGACGCCCGACGACAACTCCGTCAACTTCATCCAGGCCGACACGGACCTGTTCCGCAAGCTCGGCATGGGCTCGGTGTACTGGCCCGGCCTGCGCACCGACGACACGTACTCGATCCAGAAGCTGATCGGTGACGCGTCCCGCCCCTGGCTGGCCACCACCAACCAGTCCGGCGCCGACCGCCTCGCCTGGGCCTGGGGCCGCGGCAGGCCGGTGAGTGGCTGACCGGCTCCCGGAGGGCCGCGGTGCACCCCGTGCGCCGCGGCCCGGCGGCGCGTCCTACCGGCCCCGTCGGCCCGCCGCCGAGGCGAACCCGAGCCAGGTGTGCCGGTTGCCCGCCCAACACCAGCCCACCTTCGGCGCGTTACGGCGCTCACGGCCGTCCCGTCCGGTGCCGTTGCTGATCCAGATCGCCGGAGTGCGGGAGTCCAGGGCTCCATTGGCCTTGCGTAGCCGCGAACCGACGGTCATGAAGCAGCGGTTGCGCTCCAGGACGGCGGGCTGTTGCAGCACCCAGTGGATGCCCTCGCTGAGCAGCAGCGGCGTGCGGTCCTCCGCGGTGAGCGCGGGCAGCGCCTCGTCCGGGCTCCAGTTCGCCATCCGGTCGCCCCGGTCGAGACCGGTGAGGACGTAGAGCGGGGCGTCGGGCAGCGCGATCGTGTCGAGCGGGGCGAAGAGGTCGACGTCGGTCATGTCGGTGACGACGAACCCCGGCCTGCCGTCGTGCCTCAGCAGCGGCGCGAGCGCGGAGGCAGGGGCGTGCTGCGGGTGTACGGCGAGCAGGGCACCGTCGACGGCAGGGGCCGCCGCGAAGGCGCGGACCTCGGCTGCGGACAGCCCGGCGATCTCATGCACCCCCCACTCGATGAGCCGCTCGGCCTGCGTGCCGAGGGACGGGAGTGCGCGGAGGGCGGGAAGAGCGGTCGACGTCGACAGGACGGACGCGAATTCGGGCACGATGCTCCCAGGCTCGCGGACGGGATCGGCCTGGGCCCAACGAAGCGGCACACCGGAATGTTCCCGCGAATCCCTACAGACGGCGCAGAAACGTCAGACCGGGGCGGCCGGAGAGCCGTGTCTCACCGGTGACGGTGAAGCCGGCGCGGGCCAGTACGGTGCGGGACGCCGCGTTGTCGAGGGTGGCCGCGGCCCGCAGGGTGGTCAGTCCGTACCTGGTGGAGGCGAGGCCGCAGATCTCCCGCACGGCCGAGGTCGCCAGTCCCCGCCCCGCGGCCCGCTGCGCCACCCGGTAGCCGAGATCGGCGCCCCCGTCCGCCACGTCCACCAGGTTGACGCGCCCAAGCGCTTCGCCCGCATCACCGACCAGAACATGGAAGTAGCAGGCCCCGGCCTCCTGTTCGGCCAGCAGCGCGTGGAGCCGCTCCTCGAACCGGGCGAAGTAGTCGTCGCCGCGATCGGGGACGGAGGCCGCGAAATAGGCGCGGTTCTCCTGCTCGAAGGCGAGGAGAGCCGGGGCGTGGTCGGGACGGAGCAGTTGCAGCTCGGGCACGAGGAGGACAGTAGGTACCCCGGCGTTCACCCGCCAGCGTTTTAATTCTTGCGCAGGTCCTTGACCCGGCGGAGCTTGCCGAGCGAGCGCTCCAGGGTCTCCGGATCGACGACGGCGACCTCCACGGTGACCCCGACGCCGTCCTTGATGCCCTGGGCGATCGTCCTGGCCGCGGCCTCGCGATCGGCGGGACCGGCGTCGGGCCGTGCCTCCACGCGGACGGTCATATGGTCCATCCGTCCACGCCGGCTGATCTGGATCTGGAAGTGCGGGGCCACGCCGGACGTCCGCAGCACGATCTCCTCCACCTGGCTGGGGAAGACATTGACCCCACGCAGGATGATCATGTCGTCGCAACGGCCGGTGATCTTCTCGATCCGGCGCATTCCGGGACGCGCGGTGCCGGGCAGCAGCCGCGTCAGGTCCCGGGTGCGGTAGCGGATGATCGGCAGGGCTTCCTTCGTGAGCGAGGTGAAGACCAGCTCGCCGCTCTCGCCCTCGGTCAGCACCTCGTCGGTCAGCGGGTCCACGACCTCGGGGAGGAAGTGGTCCTCCCAGACGTGCAGCCCGTCCTTGGTCTCCACGCACTCCTGGGCGACACCCGGGCCGATGACCTCGGAGAGCCCGTAGATGTCGACCGCGTGGATGTCCAGGCGCTCCTCGATCTCACGGCGCATCTCCTCCGTCCAGGGTTCGGCGCCGAAGATGCCGACCTCCAGGGAGGTGGAGCGGGGGTCGATGCCCTGACGTTCGAACTCGTCGAGCAGGGTCAGCATGTAGGAGGGCGTGACCATGATGATCTCGGGACGGAAGTCCTGGATGATCTGCACCTGGCGCGCGGTCATGCCGCCGGAGGCGGGGATCACCGTGCAGCCGGCGCGTTCCGCGCCGTAGTGGGCCCCCAGGCCGCCGGTGAACAGGCCGTAGCCGTAGGAGATGTGCACCTTGTGCCCGGGCCGGCCGCCGGCTGCGCGGATGGAGCGGGCGACGACGTCCGCCCACATGGACAGGTCGTTGTCGGTGTAGCCGACCACGGTGGGGCGGCCCGTGGTGCCGCTGGAGGCGTGCACGCGACGCACCTCGGACATCGGCACGGCGAACATGCCGAAGGGGTAGGTGTCCCGCAGGTCCGCCTTGGTCGTGAAGGGGAAACGGGCGAGGTCCGCGAGGGTCTGGCAGTCGTCGGGCCGCACCCCGGCCGCGTCGAACTTCTTGCGGTACAGCTCCACGTTGTCGTACGCGTGCCGCAGTGTCGCGCGCAGCCGGGTGAGCTGGAGTGCCGCCAACTCCTCGCGGGGCATCCGCTCGGCGTCGTCCAGGAGTGCCTCGGGAAGCGGCTCCCCCCGGCGGGTGGCCCTGGGCTCGGGCGCGATCACTTCACTGCTCATCACGGCTCCTCGATCCGCGCGCGGAGGGTGCGACTGCGGCCGCGGAACTCCGCGATCACTTCGTCTCCGCGCGCAACGCTCACGTCGTAGACACCGCTGCGGCCGAACCGAACGCGCTCCTGCGCCGTGGCCACCAGCACATCGCCTTCGTACGCGGGCGCGATGAAGTCGATGTCGGCGCCGGCGGCGACGGTCACGGGGCCGTGGCTGTTGCAGGCACAGGCGAACGCCGTGTCGGCGAGGAGGAAGAGATAGCCGCCGTGGGCGATCCGGTGCCCGTTGACCTGGGCGGACGTCACGGTCATCCGGAGTACGGCGGTCCCTTCGCCGTACTCAAGGAGCTCGATGCCGAGCCCTTGTGACGCCTCGTCCGCGGCGAACATCGTCTCGACGGGGCCAGGCGTCGTATCCGGTACCCGGGTCGCCATTTCCACCACCTTGTGGACCGACCGAACATTCGGTTAGCGTGCGGTGTGGTCAAGTAATCCAGCAAGCCCTCCGCATGTCAAGAGGTGCACCGCATGCCGCACAAGGCCCCTGAGGGACCCGACTGCTTCGCGCGTCACCGCACGCTGATCGAGCGTGCGGCGGACGCCGTCACCAGCCGCGATCACTGGTCCCCGTACCCGGAGTCACCGAGCAAGTCCGTCTATGGCGAGTACGCCGCGAAGGACGGGGAGGCGGCCTTCCAGGGACACCTCAACGAACCGTTCGACCTGCCCGGCCACCCCGGCGAGGCCTGGACCTCGCCCTCCGAGACGTCCCCCTACGGCTTCGCCCTCGGCATCAGCTATCCCCGTATCACCCCCGAGGCCGCGGTCGCCGCCGCGAAGGCCGCGGCAGGCCCCTGGCGCGCGGCCACCCCCGACGCCCGGGCCGGTGTGGCGGCGGAGATCCTCGCCCGGCTGAACGCCGCGAGCTTCGAGATCGCGCACGCCGTGCAGCACACCACCGGGCAGGCCTTCGTCATGGCCTTCCAGGCCGGCGGCCCGCACGCCCAGGACCGGGGCCTGGAAGCGGTCGCCTACGCCTGGGCCGAGCAGAAGCGCCACCCGGCCGCGGCCCGCTGGAGCAAGCCGCAGCGCAAGGGCGACCCCGTGGTGATGGACAAGAAGTTCACCCCGGTCGGGCGCGGGGTGTCCCTGCTGATCGCCTGCAACACCTTTCCGACCTGGAACGGCTACCCCGGCCTGTTCGCCAGCCTGGTCACCGGCAACCCCGTGGTGATCAAGCCGCATCCCGGCGCCGTCCTGCCGCTCGCCATCACCGTGCGCATCGCCCGCCAGGTCCTGGCCGAGGCCGGCTACCACCCCGACGTCGTGGTCCTCGCCGCCGAGGAGCCGGGGGAGCGGACCGCGGCGGCGCTCGCACTCCACCCCGACGTGCGGATCGTGGACTTCACCGGTTCCACCGAGTTCGGCGACTGGCTGGAGGCCAACGCCCGCCAGGCCACGGTCTACACCGAGAAGGCCGGCCTCAACACCGTCGTCCTGGACTCCACCGACGACTACCAGGGCCTGCTGGGCAACCTCGCCTTCTCCCTGTCCCTCTACAGCGGACAGATGTGCACCACACCGCAGAACCTGCTCATCCCCCGAGACGGCATCACCACCGACCAGGGCCCGCGTGACGCCGACGAGTTCGCCGCCGATCTCACGGCCGCCCTGGACCGGCTGCTGGCCGACCCGGCCCGCGCGGCCGGCACGCTCGGCGCGATTGTCAACAACGGGGTGCGCGGACGGCTGGCGGAAGCGGCCGGCGCAGGCCGTACGGTCCGCCCCTCGGCGGCGGTCCAGCACCCCGAGTATCCGAAGGCCGACGTACGCACCCCGCTGGTGGCCCGGCTGGACGCGGACACCGACCGGGACGTCTACACCCGTGAGTGGTTCGGACCCGTCTCCTTCGTCATCGGCACCGACTCCACCGAGCACAGCCTGCGGATCCTCCGCGAGACCGTACGCCGGTACGGGGCGCTGACCGCCGCCGTCCACTCCACCGGCGAGGACGTCCTGACCGCCGCCGAGGAGGCGGCCCTGGACGCCGGGGTGCACCTGTCGGAGAACCTCACCGGCGGAGTCTTCGTCAACCAGTCGGCCGCCTTCAGCGACTTCCATGGCAGCGCCGCCAACCCGGCCGCCAGCGCCACCCTGTCCGACACCGCCTTCGTCGCCGGCCGCTTCGCCGTCCTGCAGTCGCGGCGCCCCGTCCCCACCGCAGCCGAGGAGGCCACCTGATGCCGGACGTCTACCTGGTCGACGGGGCCCGCACCCCGCAGGGCCGCTACGGCGGCACCCTGGCCGCCGTACGCCCCGACGACCTCGCCGCCCTCGTCGTCGCCGAGGCCGTCCGGCGTGCCGGTGTGCCCGGCGAGGCCGTGGACGAGGTCGTCCTCGGAGCCGCCAACCAGGCGGGCGAGGACAACCGGGACGTGGCCCGGATGGCGGTGCTGCTCGCCGGGCTGCCGCACACCGTTCCCGGCTACACCGTCAACCGCCTGTGCGCATCGGGTCTGACGGCCGTGGCCTCGGCGGCGCAGACGATCCGCGCCGGAGAGGCGGACCTGGTGGTCGCCGGGGGAGTGGAGTCCATGACCCGGGCACCCTGGGTGATGGAGAAGCCCGGCACCCCGTGGGCCAAGCCGGGGCAGGTCCACGACACCGCCCTGGGCTGGCGGTTCACCAACCCGCGCTTCACCGCCGCCGACCGTGCCGTCCCCGGGGACGCCGGACCGGAGACGGTCAAGGTCACGCTGTCCATGGGCGAGACCGCGGAGGAGGTGGCCGCCCTGGACGGCATCACCCGCGCCGAGTCCGACGCCTTCGCCCTGCGCAGCCACCAGCGGGCCGTGGCCGCCCAGGAAGCGGGCCGCTTCGACCGCGAGATCGTCGCCGTCCCCGTGCGCGACGGCGAGGTGACCCACGACGAGGGCCCCCGCCCCGCCACCACCCTGGAGAAACTGGGCTCCCTGCGGACCGTCTTCCGCGAGGACGGCATCGTCACCGCCGGCTCCTCCTCCCCGCTGTCCGACGGCGCCGCCGCCCTGATGGTCGCCAGTGCCGAGGCAGTGGAGCGCCACGGCCTCACTCCCCGGGCCCGGATCGTCGCCTCGGCCTCCGCCGGTGTGCAGCCCAACCTCATGGGGTTGGGCCCGGTCCCCGCCACCGAGAAGGCGCTGGCCCGGGCCGGCTGGCAGACCGGCGACCTGGACGCCGTGGAACTCAACGAGGCCTTCGCCGTGCAGGCCCTGGCCGTCATCCGCCGACTCAAGCTCGACGAGGACAGGGTCAACGCCGACGGCGGCGCCATCGCCCTCGGGCATCCGCTCGGCTGCTCCGGCGCCCGCATCCTGCTGACCCTCCTCGGCCGCCTCGAACGGGAGAACGGCCGCCGCGGCCTGGCCACGCTCTGCGTGGGCGTGGGCCAGGGCGTCGCACTGCTGGTGGAGCGGGTGTGACCACTTCCCGGTCGTACGAGACGCTGCTCGTGGAGGAGCGAGCCGACCGGGTGGTGGTCACCCTCCACCGCCCCGAGGCCCGCAACGCCATCAGCGGCCGCATGATCGGCGAACTCCACCAAGTGTGCGAGCAACTGGAGCGCGAGCCCAGGCTGCTGCTCCTGACCGGCCACGGCGGGGCCTTCGCGGGCGGCGCCGACATCGCCGAACTGCTGCAACGCGGCCGGGACGAGGCCCTGCAGGGCATCACCAGCCGCCTGTTCGAACGCGTCCGGCGGCTGCCGATGCCCACCCTCGCCGCCGTGGAGGGCTGGGCCCTGGGCGGCGGCGCCGAGCTGGCCTACGCCTGCGATCTGCGGATCGCCGGCCCCGGTGCCGTCTTCGGCAACCCCGAGCCGGGCCTCGGCATCCTCGCGGCGGCCGGCGCCTGCTGGCGGCTGCCCGAACTGGTCGGGGAGTCGGTCGCCAAGCAGATCCTGCTCGCCGGCCGCAATCTCGACGCCCGGGCGGCGCTCGCCGCCGGTCTGGTCATGGACGTCGTCCCCGCCGAGGAACTGCTGGAGACGGCCCATGCGCTGCTCGACCGCATGGCACGGTCCTCGGCCACGGCCCTGCGGCTGACCAAGCTCGTCGTCGACTCGCCCGGGGCCCACCCGGTCGCCGACGACCTGGCCCAGGCCGTGCTGTTCGAGAGCGAGGAAAAGAAGGACCGCATGACACGATTTCTCGAGAAGAGGAGCCGCGCATGACCTCGGCACCCGACACCGTCGCGGTCATCGGCGGCGGCCGGATGGGCACGGGCATCGCCCAGTCCTTCGCCACCGCCGGCTCCGCCGTGACCGTGGTGGAGAGCGGAGAAGACGCCGCCGCCGCGGCGCTGGAGAGGATCGGCGGCAGTCTGCGGCGGGCCGAGGAGCGCGGCCACCTGGGCGAGCCCGCGCAGCGGGTGGCCGGCCGGGTGACCGTCGTACCCACGGTGGACGCCCTGTCACCGGGGACCGAACTGGTCGTGGAGGCCGTACCCGAGGACGCGGCGCTCAAGGCCCGCCTTCTTAAGGCCGCCGAGGAAGCCGTCGGCCACACCGCCGTCCTGGCCACCAACACCAGCTCGCTGTCGGTCACCGACCTCGCCGCCGTCCTCAGGCGACCGGACCGGTTCCTCGGGATGCACTTCTTCAACCCGGTGCCCGCCTCCGCGCTCGTCGAGATCGTCGTCGCCCCCGACACCGCCGAGCAGACCGTCCGGGCCGCTCTGGAGTGGACCAGGGCGCTGGGCAAACAGGACGTCGTCGTCAAGGACTCGCCCGGCTTCGCCAGCAGCCGGCTCGGCCTGGCCCTGGGGCTGGAGGCGATCCGCATGGTCGAGGAGGGCGTCGCCGCGCCCGAGGCCATCGACGACGCGATGCGGCTCGGCTACAAGCACCCCATGGGGCCGCTGCGCCTGACCGACCTGGTCGGGCTCGACGTCCGGCTCGCCATCGCCGAACACCTCCACGCCACCCTCGGCGACCGCTTCGCCCCGCCGCGGCTGCTGCGCGACAAGGTGGCCCGCGGCGAACTCGGACAGAAGACGGGCCAGGGTTTCTACACCTGGTGACCGGAGCGGGCCCGTAGAGCCGTCCTCGCCGGCGCGGCGGCCGTCTTCTGCAGGCACTGATCCGGTGCGGCCCTTGCCAGATCAGGGAGGGAATACCTTATGATGAACCGAACGAATGGTCGGTAGGGAGTGGGTGGAGATGACTGAAGCGGCCGAAAGGGACGCGGAGCACGACCTGGAGTCCCTTTTCGAGACGACGATCTCGCGCGACCAGCGGATCGAACCGCGCGACTGGATGCCGGAGGGCTACCGCAGGACGCTGGTCCGGCAGATCGCCCAGCACGCGCACTCGGAGATCATCGGCATGCAGCCGGAAGGCGAGTGGATCACCAGGGCGCCCTCGCTGCGCCGCAAGGCGATCCTGTTCGCCAAGGTCCAGGACGAGGCCGGCCACGGCCTGTACCTGTACTCGGCCGCCGAGACCCTGGGCGCCGACCGGGCGGACCTCACCCAGCGCCTCCTCGAAGGCCGCCAGAAGTACTCGTCGATCTTCAACTACCCGACGCCCAGCTTCGCGGACGTCGGGGTCATCGGCTGGTTCGTCGACGGCGCGGCCATCTGCAACCAGGTGCCCCTGTGCCGCAGCTCGTACGGGCCGTACGCGCGCGCGATGGTGCGGATCTGCAAGGAGGAGTCCTTCCACCAGCGCCAGGGCTACGAACTGCTGATGACCATGATGCGCGGCACCGACGCCCAGCGGGAGATGGTGCAGGACGCGGTGGACCGCTGGTGGTGGCCGTCCCTGATGATGTTCGGTCCGCCCGACGACGACTCGCCCAACTCCGCCCAGTCGATGGCCTGGAAGATCAAGCGGCACAGCAACGACGAACTGCGCCAGCGCTTCGTGGACATGACCGTGCCGCAGGCGGCCAAGCTCGGCGTGACCCTGCCCGACCCCGAGCTGCGCTGGAACGAGGCGCGCGGCCGCCACGACTTCGGCACCCCCGACTTCTCCGAACTCAAGGAAGTCATCAACGGCAACGGCCCCTGCAACGCAGAGCGGATGCGGCGCAGGCGCGACGCCCACGAGGAAGGTGCCTGGGTGCGTGCGGCCGCCAGCGCGCACGCCGCCAAGCAGGCCGCCCGGGCACGTAAGGAGGCAGTCGCATGAGCGACTCGGAGAACTGGCCCCTGTACGAGGTGTTCATCCGCGGCAAGCGCGGCCTCAACCACGTGCACGTCGGCTCCCTGCACGCGGCGGACGACGAGATGGCCCTCACCCACGCCCGCGATCTGTACACCCGGCGCAACGAAGGCGTCAGCATCTGGGCCGTGCGCTCTGACCACATCGCCGCCTCCTCCCGGGACGAGAAGGACCCCTTCTTCGCCCCCAGCGCCGACAAGGTCTACCGGCACCCGACCTTCTACGACATCCCCGACGATGTCCCACACATCTAGGGGGTCTCGCATGGATCATGCCGGCGTCGCGGGGTCTGGCACGCACTCCCCCAGAGGGGGGACCCCAGCCGCGTTGTCGTCACTCGCCGACGTCCCCCAGCCTTCGGCCGGGGGTGCCCCCACCGCGTCGCCCCCCGCGGCAGCGGCTGATGTCCACGCCTCCTCCGCCTTGCAGCCGCACGCACCACACCCCGCTCGGCTCGGTCAAGAGGCACTGTTCCTCACTGCCGACCTGATCCAGACGACACCCCCTAGGAGCCGGTGATGAGCGACGACCACGTCTACCTGACCCTGGCCGAGGGCCATGACGACGGCGACGCCCGCTGGGCCTTCGGCACCGGCTTCGAGGACCCGCTGCACGGCGTCGACACCGCCGTACCCGAGGGCGTCGATGCCGCCGCACTGGCCGCCCACTGCCTGGCGCTCGGCGACGACGCCCTGGTCCTGGCCCAGCGGCTCGCCGAATGGGTCACCCGGGCCCCCGAGCTGGAGGAGGAGGTGGCGCTGGCCAACGTCGGGCTCGACCTGCTGGGCCAGGCACGGCTGCTGTACTCCCGCTGCGGCCAGACGGACGGCACCGGCCGCACGGAGGACGCCTACGCCTACTTCCGCGACACCGGTGACTTCCGCAACGTACGCCTCGCCGAACTCCCCAACGGCGACTTCGCCTCCTCCGTCCTGCGGCTGCTGGTGTTCGCCAGCTGGCGCCTCGCCCACTTCACCGAACTGGCCTCCACACCGGACCCGGTGCTCGCGGCGATCGCGGCCAAGGGCGTGAAGGAGCTCACCTACCACCGGCAGTACGCCGCCGAATGGGTCGTACGCCTGGGCGACGGCACGGAGGAGTCCCGCGCGCGCATGCTGACGGCCCTGGAGTCGCAGGCTCCCTACTGGGAGGAACTGTTCGCCGCGCAGGATGTACGCGACGCGGTCCTGGCCGATCTCCAGCAGGTCCTCGACGCCGCCGGACTCCCCATGCCGCACACCGCGGCCCTGCCCGGCCACGGCCGGGACGGCGGACACACCGAACACCTCGCCCCGCTCCTGGCCGAGCTGCAGAGCGTGGCCCGCGCCCACCCGGAGGCGACATGGTGACCGTCCAGTCCGACGTCCGGCGGGCCCGGCACATCGCCGAACAGGTCCCCGACCCCGAACTCCCCATGCTCACCCTGGCCGACCTCGGTGTGCTGCGGGCCGTGACGATCGAGGCCGACGGCACGGTGGTCGCCGGCCTCACGCCCACCTATTCGGGCTGCCCCGCCATGGCCGAGATGCGGGCCGGGGTCGCCGCCCGGCTGCGGGACGCCGGCTTCGACAGCGTCGAGATCCGTACGGTGCTCGACCCCCCGTGGACGACCGACTGGATCACCCCCGAAGGGCGCCGCAAGCTCGCCGAACACGGCATCGCACCGCCCACGACGGCACCGCGGCACCCCACCGGTCCCGTCCCGCTGGACCTGTCACCGACCCGGCGCACGGTCGCCTGCCCGCGGTGCGGATCGGTGGACACCGAGGAGACCTCCCGTTTCGCGGCCACCTCCTGCAAGGCGCTGTGGCGGTGCCTGGCCTGCCGCGAGCCGTTCGAATACGTCAAGGAGATCTGATGGCAGAGCTGATGGCACCGGCCGCCGGTGCCCCCGCGACGACAGCACGCCGGCGCCGCCCAGCCTTCCATCCCCTGCGCGTCGCAGCGGTCCAGCGCCTGTGCGAGGACGCCGTCGCGGTCACCTTCGACATCCCCGCGGCCCTGGCCGAGGAGTTCGCCTTCGGCCCCGGCCAGTCACTCACCCTGCGCCGCGAGATCGACGGGCGTGACGAGCGGCGCTCCTACTCGATCTGCTCGCCCGCCGGCGCACCGCTCCGCATCGGCGTACGCGAGGTACCCGGCGGACTCTTCTCCTCCTGGCTGGTCCACGAGGTGCGGCCCGGCGACACCGTCCAGGTGATGGCCCCGACCGGAGCCTTCGTCCCCGACCTCACGGTGCCCGGCCACCATGTGCTGATCGCGGCAGGCTCCGGCATCACCCCCATGATGTCCATCGCCGAGTCGGTCCTGGCCGCCGACGACCGCTCCGCGGTCACGCTGTTCTACGGCAACCGGCGCACCGACACCGTGATGTTCGCCGACGAACTGGCCGACCTGAAGGACGAGTACCGCACCCGCTTCCACCTCGCCCACGTCCTCTCCAGAGAACCCCGCGAAGCCGAGCTCCTCTCCGGCCGCCTCGACGGCGACCGCCTCACCGCCCTCATCGAGGGGCTGATCGACGTTCCCTCCGCCGATCACTGGTGGCTGTGCGGCCCGCACGGCATGGTCCTCGACGCCCAGCAGGTCCTGGCCGGTCTTGGCGTCCCCGGCGGGCGGATCCACCAGGAACTCTTCTTCGCCGACGAGCCGATCGAGCCCGTCCGCCACGAGGAGGCCGCGGCGACGGGTCCGGCCAGCGAGGTCACCGTCACCCTGGACGGCCGCTCCACCACCGCCCGGCTTCCGCGCGGGACCGCGATCCTCGACTCCGCCGCCCGCATCCGCCCGGACCTTCCCTTCGCCTGCAAGGGAGGCGTCTGCGGGACCTGCCGTGCGCGGATCACGGACGGCGAGGCGGACATGCGCCGCAACTACGCCCTCGAACCGGCCGAGGTGGAAGCGGGCTACGTGCTGACCTGCCAGACGTATCCCGTCTCGGAGAAGCTGACGGTCGACTACGACAGCTGACCGCCTCTGCCCCGCGGCCACGGCCGCGGAAATCCGTCGCGCCCCATGCCGACGGGTCGTTAGTCTCCGCCCGAGCATGGCAGGGCAGGAGACCGCAAAGGGAGCGACGCATGGGGACCGGCCGTTCGGGCTTGCTGCTCGACCAGTTCGACCGCGCCAGGGAGTTGGCCCAGGTACGGCTTACGGGACTTGGTGACGAGGAGTACCTGTGGGAGCCGGTACCCGGTAGCTGGTCGATCCGGCGCCGGGAGGAGGCGACGACACCCGGGGCGTACGGCCCCGGTGACTGGGTGCTCGACAAAGGCGCCCACGACATCCCGGCCGGCGAGTACGCCGAGGTCGCCCGGCAGGCCGCCGCGGGCATGTCCGTCGCCAAGATCGCCGGCGACTGGAGCGTCAGCGTCGAGCGGGTCGAGGAGATCCTCGGCCGCACCGGCCCGCCGGAGCCCGACCGGACACCGGTCACCACCATTGCCTGGCGGCTCGGGCATCTGCACTCGGGTTTCGCCGGCCGCTGGGAGTGGGCTTTCGGCGACCGGCGGCAGCACCCGAAGCTGCTGGTCGACTTCACCCCGGACGCCGCGACGGCACTCGACCGGTTCTGGGCGACGCTGGACCGCTGGCGCTCGAGCGTCGCCACCGTCACCGACGAGCAACTCGACACGGTCGGCTTCTCGCAGTACCCGTCCGGCTCCGACCCCGACGATCCGTTCGTCGACGTGCTGTGGGAGACCAACCTCGAACTCGTCCACCACATGGCCGAGATCGCGCTCCTGCGCGACCTGTGGCAGGCCCGGTTCGGCAGGGGATCGTAGGCGGGCGCAGTTCACCGAGACGGTGCGGGGAGAGAGGAAGCGCCGTTCGACGGTCGGCTTGGTGCCCGCCGCCAAGCATGGCAATCTCACGTTGCTGCGGGGTGAGGGACGCCGACCCGTGGTGCCCGCGGCGCCGACGGACAGTCCGGTGGCCCGCAGCCCATTGCCGGCGAGGGCCGCCCAGGGGCGGGCGCCGAGCCCCTCTCGAAGGTGTCCAGCGCGGCGCCGAGCTCGACGCGTGCCTCCGCTCCGGACTTCGCCCTCCGGAGCCCTTCGCCGTAGGCGAGCCGCACCCGGGCCGGTTCGAACGGCCGGCGACCGGTGTCGCGGCCGGTGGTCGCGGGCCAGCAGGCTCATCAGCACCGGCAGCCCGCCGAAGCTGGTGTTGGCGGCCAGGCCCAGGACGAGGGTGACGATGAGACTGGTGGCGTAGTAGGGCCAGCCGTGGGCACGGCCAGCGCCTCTTCGAACAGCTCGACCGCCCGTCGTCGTCGGCTGCCGCGGCCAGCGCCGCCGAAGCCTTCACGATCACGGCGTGCGGTGGCGAGCTCGCGGCGACACCGGCGTCGGCTGCGCGGCTTCGGCTACGCGGCGTCGGCTGCGCGGCGTCGGCTACGCGGGGAGGCGTCCAGGACGGTGCGGTGTCGGTGCCCTTGCGGCTTCACCGGGAAGTTGTCACGCTGGTAGTTCACGTTGCCGGCTCCAGCTCTCTGCGCGGCGTTCGCGAGATCGCCGGCCCGATCAGTCCGGCCCGACCGTTCGTGCGCGCTGCTCTCCTCCCCGCCGCTGACGCGCGTACACCGCGCCACACCACAGTGACCGGCCGGACAGCCGCCGCCTCACCTGGGGAGCACACCATGGACACGAACGAGGAGGCCGCCCGCGGCCTGACCGACATCCAGGACTTCCTCTACCAGCAGGCTCATCTGCGAGCGGCACGCCGGCGGGTCGCGGACTTCACCGCGCAGGAGCCGGGGCTGACGCAGGACCAGCGGACGGACATCGAACGCTGGTATCTCGCGGAACAGACGTATGTGGCCCGCATGGTGACGGAACACATCGCCGCGAGCCTCGACGTGGTGGAACAGCGGCATCGCGCCCGCTTCGGACACTGGCTGCGCGGCACGCTGACCGCGATGATCCTGATCACCGTGGCGATGGCGCTGTGCGTCGCCGTGGTGCTGGTCGGCGCGTCGTAAGCTCGCGCCTGCTTCCCCGTCAAGCCCCAACGAGTGGCATGGCGATGTCACATTCGCGCCTCCTACTCGGTCGTATGAGTGCCCGGTCACATGGGCGCGCGTTGAGGCGATCGACGAATGGGGTGGCAGGAGCATGGGGGAGCGGAGCCCGGAAAAGGACGTGCGGCAGGACGCCCGGGGGGAGAAGGTCGCCGACTGGCTCGACGGGCGCCTCGGTGGGTACGGCGTGGTCAGAGCGAAAGCGCGCAGGTCCTTCCCGGACCACTGGTCGTTCCTGCTGGGAGAGATCAGCCTCTACAGCTTCATCGTCACCGGCGTCTATCTGACCCTGTACTTCCACCCGTCCATGAACCAGGTCCAGTACCACGGCAGTTACCTGCCGCTGAAGGGTCGGACGGTGTCGGAGGCGTTCGATTCGACGCTGCACATCTCCTTCGACGTCCGCGGCGGACGGCTGATCCGGCAGACCCATCACTGGGCGGCGCTGGTCTTCGTCGGCGCCATGCTCCTCCAGATGATGCGCGTGTTCTTCACCGGCGCCTTCGGCAGGCCGCGCGAACTGAACTGGGTGCTGGGATTCCTGCTGCTGATCCTCGGAATGTTCGCTGGACTGACGGGATACGACCTTCCGGACGACCTGCTCTCCGGAACCGGGCTCGCGGTCGTCAACGGAACGATCCTCTCCGTGCCGATCGTCGGAACCTACGTCTCCATGTTCCTTTTCGGCGGCGAGTTCCCCGGGGACGATCCGGTGGCGCGCTTCAACACGGTCCACGTCCTGATCATCCCCGCGTTGATGGTGGCGCTGCTCACGGCGCACCTGATCCTGATGCTCCGGCACCGGCACACGCAGTATCCCGGTCCCGGACGCCGTAACCAGAACGTGGTCGGCCTGCCGCCGAAGGTGCGGGCCGTGAAATCCGCGGGACTCTTCTTCCTGGTCTCCGGTGCCGTCTTCGTCGTCGCCGCGATCGCACAGATCAACCCCGTCTGGCTGTACGGCCCCTACCGCGCCGACCAGGTCTCGGCCGGATCCCAGCCCGACTGGTACATGGGAGTGGCGGACGGCCTGCTGCGCGTCATGCCCGGCTGGGAGGCCACCTTCTGGGGCCACACGCTGGCCCTGGACAACCTGATTCCTCTGGCGGCGGGCGTCGGTCTGTTCCTCGCCCTGGGCGTGTACCCGTTCGTCGAGTCCTGGGTGACCGGTGACGACCGTGAACAGCACCTTCTCGACAGACCGCGCAACCGCCCCGTGCGCACGGCATTCGGCGTCGCCTGGATCTCCTGCTATCTGGTGGCGATGGCCGGTGCCGCCAACGACATCATCGCCACCCACTTCCACGTCTCGGTGGAATCCGTGACCTGGGTGGTCCGTGTCGGCCTCTTCGTCGTGCCCTGCACGGCCTACGTGGTGACGAAACGGGTTGCCCTCGGCCTGCAGCGCAGGGACCGCGACCAGGTGCTGCACGGCCGCGAGACCGGCATCGTCAAACGGCTGCCGCACGGCGAGTTCGTCGAGGTGCACGAGCCGCTCAGCCGGCAGGAACTCCACCAGCTGTCCCAGCACGAGCAGGAATACCAGGAAACAGGCGGTCAGCACACTGCCCGGAGTTCGTGATTCGGGAGAGTGCGCTCGGCAGTCGCCAAGCGGCCCCCCTGCTCCTCCGACGGGGGGCCACCACACTTCGACGCCTACTGCTGCCGCGCGAGCCAGTCGGTGAACCTGACCTCGCCCAGGCTCGCGTCCGGACCGGGCAGGAGCGTGTCAACCCGCAGCTCGGCACCCCAGTACCGCGCCTGCGGGTCCGTGACGACCTTACGGGGATCGTTCGTCGCGGCCAGCGCCATACGGATGAACTCCTCGAGCTGGAACGCATCCGGCCCGCCTACCTCCACCACACCGTTGACCGGCGCGCCGACCGAGGCGCGGGCCACGGCCGCGGCCACGTCGTCGGAGACGAGGGGCTGGATCCTGGCGTCCGGCAGACGCACGGTGTCGCCCTCGGTGACCCCGTCGGCCAGCCCCTTCGCGAACTCGAAGAACTGGGTCGCATGGACGATGGTGTACGGCATGCCGGACGCCCTGATCAGATCTTCCTGAGCCTTCTTGGCCCGGAAGTACCCGCTCTCCTGCAGCCGGTCGGTGCCCACCACGGACAGCGCCACATGGTGCTCTACGCCGGCGTCGGCCTCCGCCTGCAGGAGGTTGGCCGTGGAGGTGCGGAAGAAGTCCAGGACGGCACGGTCCTCGAACGAGGGGGAATTGGACACGTCGACCACGACCGAGGCGTCCTGGCGGACCTCGGGCAGCCCCTCCCCGGTGAGGGTGTTGACGCCGGTGCTGGGCGCGGCCGCGACCGCCTCGTGCCCTTGCTCGCCGAGCCTGCCGACCAGCTTCGAGCCGATGAGCCCGGTGCCACCGATCACGACCACCTTCATGACGGAATTCCTCTCGGAGTTTTTCTGGTGTCTGCACCAGAAGAGACCGGGCGGGTCTTCCGCTTGTGACAGGCCGTCCGGGAATTCGAGGAAAATCATCCGTTGCCGCCCCGGAGTGCGGCCTATTGGAGGAGGGGCCTCACCCGTCCAGCGAAGACACGTAGGGGGCCAGCTTGGCCGGGTTCATCACCCACATGATGCGTTCGATACCACGTTCCGACACATCGACGGACAGCAGCGCCACCGCGTTCCCGCCGGCCGAGACCAGGACGGCGGGCCTGCCGTTGGCCTCGACCCAGCGAATGTCCGCCTGAGGCCAGAAACGCGGTGCGAAGGCGACGAGGTACCGGGAGACGTGCGGGAGCCCGACGACCGGAATCCTGGACGCGCCGCGCATTCCGCCGCCGTCGGTGTAGCTGACCACGTCCTCGGTGAGGACCTCTTCGAGGATCGACAGATGGCCGTGCTGCGCCGCTGCGAGAAACACCTCGAGCAAACGCCGGTGCTCGGCGGAGTCCACCGGTTCCCGGCGCTCCGCCGCCAGGCGCCTGCGGGCACGGCTCACCAGCTGGCGTGCGTTGGCCTCGCTCGTCTCCACGATGTCCGCGATCCGCCGGTACGTGTAGTCGAACGCTTCCCGCAGCACGTATGCGGCCCGCTCCACGGGGTTCAGCTTCTCCAGGAGGAGGAGCACCGCCAGGTCGAGTGCCTCCGCGCGCTCCGCGCCCAGCTGCGGATCCAGGCTCGTGTTGACGGGCTCGGGAAGCCAGGGGCCGACGTACGACTCCCGGCGCACCCTGGCGGACTGGGTGAAGTTGATCGCCAGCCGGGTGGTGACCGTGGCCAGGAAAGCGGCCGGCTCATGGACGCCGGCACGGTCGGCGTTCTGCCATCGCACCCATGTCTCCTGGACGATGTCCTCCGCTTCCGCCGCGCTGCCGGCCACGCGGTAGGCGATACCGAAGAGCCGGGGACGCGCCGCGACGAACTCCTTCGTCGCCTGGTCGAGGGAGTCCGGGTCCCCGTTGTCACCGCCGCGCATCGATGTCCTCCAGAGTTGGATCATCATGCTACAAGCCGGCGCCGCACAGAACGGCACGGAGAGGTACGTACCGGCCGCACCGTGTCACAGCTCCACCCGCGTACCGGTCAGTGGGAAGGCCGTTGCCGAGGGACGACGAGCCGTGGAGGTGCCAGACCATGTCGGACAGGAACACAGCGCGCGGGCCCGGAGGACAGCCCCGTCCGGAGGGGTGGAAGACGGCGGTGACGGTGTTGCAGGACGCCGCACCGATCCCCGTCCCCGAGGGTGCCTCGGCGATGACCATCTACGTCGAGTGGGAGCCCGGGGATCCGGGTACCCCGCCGCAACGCCACTCGGGACCCGCGTTCGGGTACGTCATCGAGGGCGCCGTCCGTTTCGAGCTGGAGGGCGAGCCCGAGCGGTTGGTCGAGGCCGGCGGGACTTTCTGGGAGCCGGGCGGCGATGTGATCCACTACCAGGACGGGAACGCCCTCACGGATGCGCGGACCCGGTTCGTCGTCACCATGATGTGCGCGCCGGGCAAGCCCATGCTGGAACTGGTCGACGAGAGTGAACTGGCCGAGCGGGCCCATCTGCGTGCCCCAGGCCCGACCACGGACTGACGAGACGCCAGGCCGGCCGCGTCTTCTCCTCCGCGGGGAGGAGAAGACGCGGCCGGGCAGCGGGTGTCGGTCAGCCGAACTGGCCGGGCTGGTAGTCCCCGGCGGGCTGCTGGTTGATGACGTTGATGCGGTTGTAGGCGTTGATGACGGCGACCAGGGAGATCAGGGCGACGAGCTGGTCCTCGTCGAAGTGCTTGGCGGCATTGGCCCACACCTCGTCGGAGACGCCCCCGGCCGCGTCCGCGATCCGGGTGCCCTGCTCCGTCACCTCCAGGGCGGCGCGCTCCGCCTCGGTGAACACCTTCGCCTCACGCCAGGCCGCGACCAGGTTGAGGCGCTGCGCGGTCTCCCCGGCCAGCGCGGCGTCTTTGGTGTGCATGTCGGTGCAGAAACCGCAGCCGTTGATCTGGCTCGCGCGGATCTTCACCAGCTCCTGGATCGCGGCCGGCAGCGTCGAGTCCGAAACGGCCTTGCCGGCCGAGTTGATGTGCTTCAGCACCTTCCCGGCGAGCGGGTGGCCGAAGTAGTCGAGACGCGATTCCACAATGATCTCCTTGCCGTGTAGCGGATACACCCCAATGACCGAAGCGGTCGGCAATGTGTGACAGGAAGCCATGTGTGACTTGGGCCTCACCCGATTGGCTCGGGGTCGCGGGCGCCGGGTTGGTCAAGACCGGGGCGGCTGCCGGTAAAAGCGAGGCCACGTGTCGGTCTTGGCGGCCTGATGCCTGACGTGTGCCGGCCGTGTCGCCATGTGGTGTTCATGTGGCGGAAGTTGGACTGGGCCAGGGTGCGGTCGTTGTCAGCTCAGCTGTTCGTCGGGAGGGCGTCATGACCACACAGGCAGACTCAACAGAGGACAGATCGGCGGGAGGTTCGGAGGGCTTCAGCCGTCGTCACGCGCTGGGCCTGCTGGGGACCGCGGGGGCGGGAGCGGCCGCCACCGGGCTGCTCGGCGCGGGTACCGCACAGGCCGCACCGTTCGCCGCCCCGGCCTTCCACCTCACCGCGGACTCCTCCGGCGCGCCCCCCGTCCAGGGCCTGCACCTGACGTTCGGGGCGGACCCGCGCACCCAGATGACGGTGTCGTGGATCACGGACCGGCCGGTGACCAAGCCCGTCGTGCGCTACGGCACCCTGGAGCACGGCTTCGGTTCCAGCGCCGCCGCCCGGACCGTCACCTATGTCGACGGCACCTCGAACCGCACGGTCTACGTCCACCACGCCCTGCTCAACCGGCTCACCCCGGGCACCGACTACATCTACCTGGCCACCCATGAGGGCGCCACCCCGGACAGCGGTACGTTCCGTACCGCCCCGCGCGGCCGGATGCCGCTCACCTTCACCAGCTTCGGCGACCAGTCCGCCCCGCAGGTGACCTGGTCGGCCGACGGCACCGTCGCCCTGGACGCCAACTCCACGCCCGCGACGAAGGACATCGTCACCGGCATCGAGCAGGTCGCCCCGCTGTTCCACCTCCTCAACGGCGACCTCTGCTACGCCAACCTGGACGTCGACCGGGTGCGGACGTGGAACAACTTCTTCACCAACAACACCCGTTCGGCGCGCTTCCGCCCCTGGATGCCGGCGGCCGGCAACCACGAGATCGAGAAGGCCAACGGCCCGCTCGGCCTCGGCGCCTACCAGACCTACTTCTCCCTCCCGTCCACCGAGACCGACGCCGAACTCGCGGGCCTGTGGTACGCGTTCACGGCCGGCTCGGTGCGGGTGATCGTGCTGCAGAACGACGACAACTGCCTGCAGGACGGCGGTGACGTCTACATCAGCGGCTACTCCGGCGGCCGCCAGCTCGCCTTCCTGGAGAAGGAACTGAAGGCGGCACGCTCCTCGAGCGACATCGACTGGGTGGTCGTGGCCATGCACCAGGTCATGATCAGCTCCTCGGACGCGAACGGCGCGGACCTGGGCCTGCGCGAGAAGTACGGCCCGCTGTTCGACCGGTACGGCGTCGACCTGGTGCTCTGCGGCCACGAGCACAACTACGAGCGTTCGCTGGCCGTGCGCGGTGTCGTGACCGGCAGCGAGACCCTCACCCCCAACCCGGTCTCGCAGGCCACCGACGACATCGACGCCGGCCTCGGCACCGTGCACATGATCCTCGGTGGCGGAGGCGTCTCGGGAACCACCAACCAGAGCTTCTTCAAGGACGGCACGGCCAAGGTGATCACCGCCGTGTCTGCGACCGCCGGCTCCAACGGCAAGCGCACCTCCGCCTATGTGAAGGAGCAGGCGGTGTGGACCGGTGTCCGCGACGTCGAACACCCCTACGGCTTCGCCGCCTTCACCGTCGACCCCGGCCGGCACCCCGGTGACACCACCCGGATGCACGTCACGTACTACAACGTGAACAAGCCGCACGGCGAACTGACCGTCTTCGAGAACTTCACCCTGCACCGCAAGCGCTCGGACGGCCACGGCCACTGATCCTGAGCCCAGCGATGGAAACGCGGGCCGGGCGGCAGCTGCCCGGCCCGCTTCAGGGCTTCCCTGCGGGCGGGACTCACTGGCCGAAAACAGACGAAGTCCCGTCAGAACAGAGGGAATTGTACCGAAGGACACACTGGAAATACTTGGCTAAGCAAGTATATGCTCCCCCGTGGGGTGGTTCGCGAAAAGAGCCGCATACCGCCTTCGGAACTGCCGCCCTGTGGCGCATGATCGGTGTCGCGGTTCAACAACATGTCAAGCGTGTGGAAGGAAGTGCCGTGGCACCGGTGCTGGTCGGACTCGAAGGTCTGCTGGCGGGGGAGCGCATCCCGGTCCTGGACACCCGCGTCACCTTCGGGCGCAACGCGGAGAACACCGTCGTCATCTCGAGTCTGAGTGTCTCCCGCTTCCATGCGGAGATCGTCTTCGACGAGGACAAGGGTTACGTCCTGTGTGACCTGGAGAGCAGCAACGGCACCCTGGTCAACGGCGAGGAGGTGGAGTCCCGGCTGCTGCAGCCCGGTGACGAGATCACCCTGGGCGACCAGGAGTTCCGCTTCGAGGTGGCGGACGCCATGGAGACGCTGATGGCGCTCTCCCTTCCCCGATCCGTGACGCACGGTCCGGAGGAGAGCGAACGCGGGCCCGTGCTGCGGGTGACCGTGGCCGGCGGCGGCCCGGTCGGCCTCTCCTTCGCCCTGCTGCTCGAGCACTTCCTCGGACCCCAGGCGCAGATCACCGTCTACGACGGCAGGTGGCGAAAGCAGGGCCGTACCATCGTCTGGAAGGGCCAGGACGAGGGCAACATACGGCGCCTGCAGGTGGTGACCGTGCAGAGCCGCCAGTACCTCGCATGGCCGAAGGAGGTCCAAGAGCGCCTCTTCGAGCCGGAGCACTTCACCGAGATGTGGCCCTCCGGCCCGGACTCGGTCGGCGACAACCATCCGCGCAACATGCGCATTGCCTATATCGAGGACCGGCTGCTGGAGCTGGCGAACGAGAAGCGGGACCGGATACGGCTCATACCCGCCCGCTTCGACGCGGAGCAACAGCAGGAAGCGCTCGCCACCCAGCATGTGCTCGCGATCTGCGACGGCGGTCGCTCGCGCACCCGGGACCACTTCGCCGCCCGCTTCGGCAAGGCCGACGAGTCGATCTACTCCCTCGACGGGCGCCACCTGCGGGACGTCGTCCTCGGCCTCCGCGTGAAGTCCGGCCTGACCGACCCCATGGCGGTCCTGCTGACGGTCGCCCAGAACCGTTTCCTCCTCAACTCGCTGCGCGGCGAGGGCTTCCTCAACATGCGGCTGACCGACGCCGAGGCCGCGGAGGTCATCGGCCTCGACCCGGTCCGCCGCGTCTTCGAGGAGTGCATCGCCTCCCGGCCGTGCCTGATGGACCGGGACGAGTACGGCGACTTCCAGTGCGCGACACACGGCACGCTGTTCCTGCCCGCGCTGGTCAAGGGCTCGCCGCTGTGGCGACGGGTGCGCGAGGGGCTGCTGCTGTTCGGAGTCGAGTCAGACGACCTGACGGCGGTCACCAGCTTCCGCCTCGACATGGTGCAACGCCCGCGTTTCTCGGCCGAGTTGCTGCCCCCCACCGCCAACTCCCCAGGCACTTACGGCTTCATCCTCGGTGACGCCGCCAACGCCATCCATTTCTGGCCGGGCCGCGGCCTCAACAGCGGTCTCGCCTCCGCGATCTCGCTGGCCCGGTCCCTCAACGGGGCGTGGAACGGGCGGCCGTTCCGGGACGCGGACTTCCTGCGGCACGAGGCGGCCATGTCGATGCTCCAGTACCGGCACAAGAGCCGGGCCTGGAAGGCGATGGTCACCACCGACGACCGGGGTGTCACCTGGGCCATCAAGGACATCATCGGCCACGGCATCGACGGGATTCCCGACGAACCCGACCGTGAGGCGGACACCAAGACGCTGCTGGAGCGGATGCAGGCCATCCGTGCGCGGCTGGCTCTCCGCCTGCAGGGAATGCCGGACGACGAGGCGATCCTGGAGCGCCTGCGCACCCTGCAACCCGCCACGTTGCGCATGCTGGTCCTAAGCGGTGCGTGGGACACACTGACGATGGGCGGCGAAGAGGTCGACATCGACATCTTCTACGGCGAGGACTCGTCCGCGGCCGCCGCGGCGGTGGGCGCACTGGAGCCGACGGCCAATCCGTAGGACCGGCACATCCGAACGGACGGCCCGTCCACCTGACACCCCGCCGCCGGGATCCGCGGACCGAGACGGCGGGGTGTGACGGCGGCTGCACGGGCACCCGCCCGGTGACGCCCGCCTGCGCCGCGCGCACCGGACGCAGTCCCTCGTCCCGGGCATCGGGCTCACCGGCGAGGCGCAGGCGCGCGTCCTGCTGGTGTTCGCGCTGCCCGTGGCCCCGGCCGCCGCGGTCACCCCGCCGCTGGAACTGGAATACGTGGTGCTCGCACCCCTCGTCGCGTGGACCGTGCTGCGCCGCCGTCGGATCCTGGCCGGCACGGTGCCGGGATCCCCGGCCCGACCGACCACGGTCGCGCCCTCCCCAGGAGGAGCGCGGTAGGGACTCCGGCCGCCGCGCGCGTCACCGATCCGCGTTGCGGTAGCGCGCGCGGAAGGCGGCCGGGGTCTCTCCGGTGCGGGTGCGGAAGAATCGGGTGAACGCCGTGGCCTCCGGGAATCCCAGGCGTTCACCGACGGCGGACGTCGCGAAGTCGGTGTGCACCAGCAGCCGTCTGGCCTCCAGCAGGACCCGCTCGTCGATGAAATGCTTGGCCCCGCAGCCGGCGGCGTCACGGGTGGCGCGGGTCAGGGTGCGGACGCTGTAACCCAGCTGCCCGGCGTAGTCCTCCACCCGGCGGGAGTGCGCGAAATCCCGCTCGACCGCCTGCTGGAAGCGCTGGAACGGCTCGTTGCCCCGGTCGTCGTCACCGACCCCGCCGCGCCCGTGCGTCAGCCGCAGCAGCAGCGCGGACAGCAGATGCCGTACGACCTCCATGTGCGCCTCCAGGGGCAGGTCCCCGAGCCGCCCGAACTCGTCCTCCAGCAGGTCCAGGGTGCGCCTCGGCGCGTCGTCGTCCCCGGGACGCAGCGGTGCCGTGCGCGCGGCGGGCCGGTGGACCCCGGCGGCCCTCGCGGTGGCCGCGTTGAGCAGACCGGGCTGGAAGAGCACCACGCTGCCGTCCGCGGTGTCGAGGCCCGACCGGAACTGGAGGACCTGCCCGGGCCGCACCCACAACCAGGCACCCGCGTCCAGTGTGTGCTCGGCGAAGTCGACGGAACACGCCAGCCGCCCGGAACGCACCGCGATCAGATGATGGAACGACGGCCGCACCGGCGCGTACAGACCCCGGCGGTTCCTGATCGCGCGGGCGTGCAGCGCACCGAGGGTCAGCACCTCGGCACCCGGGGGCGCTCCCGCCGAGGTCCGCAGATGGAGATCCGTGACCTCGACATGTCCGTTTCTGTTCATGGCCTGTCGCCAGCCTACGGCCCTCGGCGCCCGTACGGCACCTAGCGTGGAATGCGAAGGGCGGCCGCGAAGGGCCGCGGTCTCTGGACCGTCCTGTGCCCTTCTGTGCGACGTGGCGACCGAAACAGTCCGTCCGCGCCCGTTGGTGCGCCCGCTGGGGCGACCGTCACTCAAGGAGCTGATCACCGTGCGACTCATCGTGGGCATGACCGGGGCGACGGGCGCGGCACTCGGCGTCCGGCTGCTGCGGAACCTGGCCGAACTGCCCGAGGTGGAGACCCACCTCGTTCTCAGCCGTTGGGCCCGCACCACGATCGAGCTGGAGACCGGCCTCACGGTGGCCGAGGTCAGCGCGCTCGCCGACGTCACCCACCGGCCCGAGGACCAGGGCGCGGCCATCTCCTCCGGCTCCTTCCGCACCGACGGCATGGTGATCGTGCCGTGCTCGATGAAGACGCTCGCGGGCATCCGTGCCGGATACGCCGAAGGCCTGGTCGGCCGCGCCGCGGACGTCGTGCTCAAGGAACGGCGCCGGCTCGTGCTGGTGCCACGGGAGACACCCCTGAGCGAGATCCACCTTGAGAACATGCTCCAACTCGCCCGTATGGGAGTGCGGTTGGTGCCTCCCATGCCCGCCTTCTACAACCATCCGCGGTCGGTGGACGACATCGTGGACCACATCGTGTCCCGCGTCCTCGACCAGTTCGACCTCCCCGCCCCCGCCGCCCGTCGCTGGGAGGGCATGCGCGCGGCCCGCGAACTGCGTCCCGCCGGCTGACCGCGCGCACCTCACCCCCGGAACCTAAGAACCGATCAAGGACGAACCTTCATGGCCTACGACGACCTGCGCAGCTTTCTCGACGCCCTCGACACGGAGGGGCAACTGCTCCGTATCACCGAGCCGGTCCTCCCCGAACCCGACCTCGCCGCGGCGGCCAACGCCGCCGGCCGGATCGGTGAGGGCGCACCGGCCCTCTGGTTCGACAACGTCAAGGGCTTCACCGACGCCCGCATCGCGATGAACGTGCACGGCTCCTGGGCCAACCACGCCCTCGCCCTCGGCCTGCCCAAGTCCACCCCGGTCAAGGACCAGGTGGAGGAGTTCGCCCGGCGCTGGGACGCCTTCCCGGTGCCGCCGGAGCGCCGCGAGGACGCCCCGTGGCGGGAGAACACCCAGGAGGGCGACGACGTCGACCTCTTCTCGGTGCTGCCCCTGTTCCGCCTCAACGACGGGGACGGCGGGTTCTACCTCGACAAGGCCGCCGTCGTCTCCCGCGACCCCGACGATCCCGACCACTTCGGCAAGCAGAACGTCGGCACCTACCGCCTCCAGGTCATCGCCCCGAACCGGCTCGCGGTCCAGCCGGTCCCCGTGCACGACATCGCCCTCCATCTGGACAGGGCCGAGCAGCGGGACGAGGACCTGCCCATCGCCATCACCCTCGGCAACGACCCCGTGATCACGATCGTCGCCGGCATGCCGATGGCGTACGACCAGAGCGAGTACGAGATGGCCGGTGCCCTGCGCGGCGCCCCCGCCCCGATCGCGACCGCGCCGCTGACCGGCTTCGACGTGCCCTGGGGCTCAGAGGTCGTCATCGAGGGCGTGATCGAGGGGCGCAAGCGCCGGCTGGAAGGCCCCTTCGGCGAGTTCACCGGCCACTACTCCGGCGGCCGCCGGATGCCGGTCATCCGCATCGACCGGATCTCGTACCGCACCGACCCCGTCTTCGAGTCCCTCTACCTCGGCATGCCCTGGACCGAGTGCGACTACCTCGTCGGCCCCAACACCTGTGTCCCCCTCCTCAAGCAGCTGCGCGCGGAGTTCCCCGAGGTCCAGGCCGTCAACGCCATGTACACCCACGGACTGCTGGCCATCGTCTCCACCAAGAAGCGGTACGGCGGCTTCGCCAAGGCCGTGGCGATGCGGGCCATGACCACCCCGCACGGGCTCGGCTACATCACCACGGTCATCGTCGTCGACGAGGACGTCGACCCCTTCGACCTGCCGCAGGTCATGTGGGCGATGTCGTCGAAGGTCAACCCCTCCGGGGACGTCGTGATCCTTCCCAACCTCCATGTCGTCGAGCTGGCGCCCGCCGCCCAGCCCGCCGGCATCACCAGCAAGATGATCATCGACGCCACCACTCCGGTCGCCCCCGACGAACGCGGCAACTTCTCCACCCCGGTGAGGGACCTGCCCGAGGCCGCCGACTGGGCGGTCAGGATCCGTCGGCTGCTGTCCGAAGCCCGCGGCTGACCGGCACCGACCGCGCGCTCCGGGCCCGCACCACCGTGAACCGGCCCGGTCTCGCACCACCGAAAAGGAGAACCCGTCATGCACCTCTGCCCCCGCTGCACCCACGAGACCGTCGAGAGCCTGTACACCTCGCCCGACCCCGGAGTCTGGGACGTGCTGCAGTGCCGCCGCTGCCTCTACACCTGGCGCACCACCGAGCCCGTTCGCCGCACGAGGGCCGACGCCTACCCCGAGGTCTTCCGTCTGACCCCCGAAGCGATGTCGAACGCCCCGGAGGTCCCCGCAGTCCCGCCCCTGCGCGAACGGACGTAGCGGCACCGGCAGCGAGCACCGGCCGCCGCCGTGGTGACACACGTCACCCCGCTGTTTGAACCGATCGCGGAATGCACACCCGGTCCATCTCGCTGCAACGTTCTTGGGGTGTGCTGGGCAAGGGCGCTCGGCGCGGCGGGCCCCGGAGGCTGAAGACACCTCCCGGTCCCGTCCCGCTCCCCGTCCCCGGACCGCCGTCCCCGAAAGGTTCGCTCACCCACCATGCCTTTGGCTCTGCTGGCCCTTGCCGTCGTCACGTTCGGAATCGGCACCACCGAGTTCGCCACCATGGGCCTGCTGCCCCAGATCGCGGACGGGGTGGGTGTGTCGGTGCCGCACGCCGGCAACCTCGTATCGGCCTACGCCCTCGGCGTCGTCGTCGGCGCCCCCGTGCTGACGGGCATCGGCGCGCGAGTGTCCCACAAGCGGCTGCTGCTCCTGCTGACCGGGCTGTTCGTGGTGGGGAACACGGCATCCGCGCTCGCCCCAAGCTTCGGCCTGCTCTTCGCCGCCCGCTTCCTGGCCGGACTGCCGCACGGCGCGCTGTTCGGCGTGGGTGCCGTCGTCGCCTCCCGGCTGGTGGCTCCGGACCGCGCGGCACGCGCTGTCTCCAGCGTGTTCCTGGGGCTCACGGTCGCGAACATCGTCGGCGTCCCCGCCGGTACCGCTCTCGGCCAGCACCTGGGCTGGCGGTACGCCTACTGCGCGGTCGCCGTCATCGGACTGGTGGCGCTCGCCGCGCTCGCCCTCCTCGTACCCCACCAGCCGCGCGGTCCGCAGGCGGGCATCCGGCGGGAACTGCGGGCGATGGGCAACCGGCAGGTCTTCATCGGCCTCGGCACCGCCGTCGTCGGGTTCGGCGGCTTCTTCGCCGTCTACAGCTACCTCGTCCCCATGCTGACGCACCTGACCGGCATCTCCGACTCCTCAACCACCTGGGTCCTCGCCCTGTACGGCGTCGGCATGACCCTCGGCACCCTGGCCGCGGGTCCCCTCACCGACCGGGCCCTGCGCCCGACGCTGTACGCCGGGATCACCCTGCTGGCGGCCGCGCTGGTGACGTTCTACTTCACCGTCCACAGCACGGTGCCGGCCCTGGTGACGGTCACCATCATCGGCGCGATGGGCGCGCTCATCACCACGCCCGTCCAGATGCTGCTGATGATCAACGCCAAGGACGCCCCGACGATGGCGGCGGCCTCCAACCACTCCGCCTTCAACCTGGCCAACGCGTCCGGCGCCTGGCTCGGCGGGTTGGTCATCTCGGCGGGCTGGGGCTGGGCCGCCCCCAACCTGGTCGGCGCGGCCCTCGCGATGGCCGGCCTGGGTCTGGCCGTCACCGGCGGCATCCTGGACCGCGGCAACCGTCCCTCGAAGGTGGTCACCTCGCAGGGCAACGGCGAGACGGGCCACGCCTCCGTGGCCGCAGACGCCTCCGCAGCCGCGGGCGAGGGCGTTCGTGACCCCGCGGTCGAGGACCGGCGCCCCGCGACCTGAGGTAGCCGCGCGCCCGGCGCGCACCGGCCGGGCCGTGCTGTCGGCCGGTGCGCGCCGAGTGCGGTGCTGCCGGACCGGCGGACGGAGCCCGTAGCCGGGCCCGGGCGGTCAGGCGCGCAGGTCCTTGCCGGCCCGGGTGGTCAGGTGCGCAGGTCCTTGCCGGCCCGGGTGGTCAGGTGCGCAGGTCGTGGGGTAGGCCGAGCGGTCAGGCACAGGCCGTGGGCGAGCCCGGCGAAAGCGACCCGACCCGGGTCGGCCGTGTGGCGCCGGGCCTTCGCGTGGTGGGGCCGGCGGCGACCAGTGCCTGGCCTGCGGGCCGGCCACGGCGGCCTGGCCGAACGGCCGGATCAGGCCGGGGTGTCCCGTAGTTCCACGAGCGTGGACGCCGTCAGCCGCAGGGGCGCGTCGGTCGGGTCGACGAGGACGACCGTACAGGTCGCGGCGTGGGCGAGCGCGGTGGTGAGACTGCCGTCGGCGAACTGGGCGAGCGGACCGCGTGGCGAGCGTCCGACGGCGACGGCACGGGCGTGGACCTCGGCGGCGTGCCGGGCCAGCACCCGCCCCGCGGCCGCGTGATCACCGACGCTGTCCAGGATCTGGCCGGTGGCGGCGAACCCCTGGGCGGCGAGCCGGTCCAGATGGGCGGTCACGGCGGCCCGGGCCTGCTCGGCGGTCTCGGTGTCCGCCGCCTGCTCCTCGACGACGGCGGTCCGCTGGACGTGCACCACCTCCAGCGGGCTGCCGGTGTCCCGGGCGAGCCGGGCGGCCGCGTCGACGACGGCGGCGGCCCGCTCGTGGTTCCCGACGGCCACGACGACCGGGCCCGTGCCGGCCGCCACCCGCCGCCCGACGGGAGTGAGGGCCGGAACGACCGGCTCCCCGCCGCCGAGACGGGCCTCCGCCTCGCGCAGCAGCCGGTGCCCACTGGCCAGGACCGGAATCGCGAGCAGGAAGGTGCCGGCGCCCAGGTAGAACGGCACGCTCAGATCGGTGGCGTCGGCGAGCTTCCCGGCGACGTACGGGGCCAGGCCGCCGCCGATGAACCGCAGGAAGCCGTACGCGGAGGAGGCCACGGGACGTTCCACCGGCGAGACCACCATCACCGCCTGCGTGGTCAACGTGTTGTTGATGCCGATGAAGATGCCGCTCACGATGACGGCGACGATCACGACCGTCGGCGTGTCGACCCCGGCGGCGATGACGGCCATCACCGCGCCGAGGCCGACGAGGTTGGCGTACAGCACGGGAGCGGTGCCGAACCGGGCCTGCAGACGCGGCGCGAAGAAGACACTGAACGCGGCCACCAGCAGACCCCAGCCGGTGAAGACGAGCCCCAGCTGATGGGCGTCCAGCTCCATCGGATAGGGCGCGTAGCCGAGCATTGTGAAGAAGCCCCAGTTGTACAGCAGGGCCATGATGCCCATGGTCAGCAGACCGCGGTGGCGCAGCGCCGTGATCGGCGCCAGCGGTGAGGTGCGGCGTTCCGGCTTGGGCAGCGACGGCACGAAGGCCAGTGTCGCGACGAGCGCGATCGCCATCAGGACGGCGACGCCGAAGAAGGGGCCCCGCCAGCTGATGGCGCCCAACTCACCGCCCAACAGGGGGCCCACGGCTATGCCGAGCCCCAGGGCGGTCTCGTAGAGGATGATCGCACCGCCGAAACCGCCGCTCGCCGAGGCGACGATGACGGCCAGCGAGGTGGCGATGAACAGGGCGTTGCCCAGTCCCCACCCGGCACGGAAGCCGACGATTCCGTTGATCGAGCCGGAAGTGCCGGCGAGTGCCGCGAACACCACGATGATCGCGAGCCCGGTGACGAGGGTGCGCTTGGCGCCGATCCTGCTGGACACCCAGCCGACGATCAGCATCGCGACCGCGGTCACGATGAGATAGCTGCTGAACAGCAGCGAGACCTGACTGGGGGAGGCGTGCAGGCTCGTGGCCAGGGCGGGCAGGATCGGGTCCACGAGGCCGATGCCCATGAACGAGATCACACAGGCGAACGCCACGGCCCACACGGCCTTCGGCTGCCTGAACGGGCTCGCGGTCCTCGGGTGCGGAGCACTCATCAACGGTCCTCTCTCCGGATGCGGACGGAACGGCCCCTGCGGGAAGGGCCTGAGTGGTCAGTCGCGGGCCCGGCGTCCCTCTATCGCACGGGCCAGGGCGGGCAGGGCGAGCCGGACGGCCCGCTGTTCGGGCTCGGTCAGCTCCTCGATCAGTTCCTGGAGGGCGTGGGCGCGTTCGGCGCGCCGCTGCCGGAAGACCTCGAGGCCGGTCCCGGTGATCTCCACGACAACGCCCCGGCCGTCGGTGCTGTCGGCGTTGCGCGCCACCAGCCCCGCGCGCTCCAGCCGGCCGACGAGCTGGGTCATCCCCGGCTGCGAGGCGCCCTCGGCACGGGCCAGTTCGGTCAGCCGCAGCGGGCCCTCCCGGCCCAGCCGGGCGAGCGCGGAGGAGGCGGTGGTGCTCAGACCGCCGGCGGTGGCGCTGGGCCGCACATGGCGCACCAGCTGCTCCACGGCGATCATCAACTGCTCCGCCGACCCCGCGGGGTGCTCGGCGCTCGCCGTCCCGGCGGGGACCTCCCGATCTTCGACCCGGTTGTCCATAACGGCATTATGCATCTAGCTGTGCTGTGAAACAAAGGGGCGCGCCTCCGAACTCCGGGTCGAGGCGGCCCGTTCGAGCGGCCCCGCCCGTCACAGGTCCACGCGTACTCCCAACTCCTGGTCGAGCGCCACGTCATAGGCCACCCGGACCGCCGCCACGTCGAGAGCCGCGTGACCGGTGGACTTGAAGAGGGTGAGGGCGTCGGTGTCACCGCCGCGGCCCGGATGGTCGCCGGCCAGGACGGATCCGAGGAGGGTCACCGGCCGGCCGGGGGAGAGGTCCTGGAGTTCATGGGCGCCCGCCGGTGGCGGTGCGCCGGCCGCGCCGGTCCACTCGGCGAACAGGATCGCGTCCCGGACGGTACCGGGATCCAGTTCGGGCCCCTGGGAGCCGCCGACCGAGGAGACATGGACGCCGGGAGAAAGCCATGCGCGGCGGATGACGGGAGCGGTGGCGCCGGTGCAGCAGAACACCACATCGGCTTCGCGTACGGCGTCCTCGATCCCGGCGGCGACCCGCGCGCCGGGATACAGCGCGGCCGCCGCACCGGCCCGCTGCGGATCACGGCCGGCCACGGTCACCTCCGCCTGTGGCCGTACCGCCGCGAGCAGCGCCAGCTGGGCGCGGGCCTGGGCGCCCGTCCCCACCACTGTCACCCGTCCGAGACCGGGGCGGGCGGCCAGGGCCAGCGCGCTGTGGGTGGCGGACGCCGCCGTACGCACCTCGGTCAGCGACTCGCCGTCCACGAGCGCCAGCGCCCGCCCGTCGTGCTCGTCGAACAGGGCCACCAGCCCACGGTGGAAACCGCGACCGGGGTGCCGGGGATCGGCGGTCACGGTCACCAGCTTCGCGGCCAGCCCGAGCCCCGGCACGTAACCGGGCATCGCGCCGAGCAGACCGGTCGGTGTCAGGGCGGCGATCCGGGGCGGGGCGGAGACCTCGCCGCGGGCGACGGCGACGAGCGCCCGGGCCACCGCGTCGAGCAGGGCGTCCGGTCGCAGTGCGGCGGCCGTCTGCCGACGGTCCAGCACCAGCACGCCGCTCACCGGCCGGCCTCGGCAGGGTCGGCCGTGAGGGCCGTCACCAGCTCGTCCGCGGCCGCGTGCAACTCCCGCTCCACGGACGCCAGTCTCGGCTCGTCGAACTCGGCCTCCGGACCCACGACCGTCAGCGCGCACACCGGCGCACCCGGACCGGGCATCACCGCCCGGCTGACGGAGGCGACCAGCTTGTCGTTGCGGCCGCGCTCCACGGCCACTCCGCTCCGCTCCACCTCGGCCAACTCCCGCGCCACATGCCCGGCGTCCTTGGGCAGTCCGTCCAACCACCGCTTCCTCGCCTCCGGTTCGAGCGCGGCGACCAGGGCCAGCGGCCCGGCGAACCGCCATACCGGCAGCAGCTCGCCCCGCAAGTGGCTGATCATGGCGAGCCGTTCGGGCCTGACCACGTCGATCACCCGGGCGCCACCCTCCTCCAGTACCTGGAGGTTGACCATCATCGAGGTCGCGGCGGACAGTCGTTCCAGCACCGGGCGGGCCAGCGCGGTCAGCGAGTTGCCCGCGGCCGAGGCGGACATCCGCAGCACGGCGGCGCCGGGCAGATAGCGGTCACCGGCCCGCAGTACCCAGCCCCGCCGGACCAGGTCCAGCAGGATCCGGTAGGCGGTGGCACGGTGCAGGCCCACCTCGGCGGCCAGATCGGTCAGCCGCACCGGATGCGGCGCGCGCGAGACGGCCTCGACCAGGTCGAGCGCCTTGTCCACGGCAGACCGGGGCGGCGCCGCGGTACGGGGTGCGACGGGCATGACAGCGGCTCTTCCCTCTCGTCCACGGGGGTGGCCACGGACCGAGGTGTCCGGTCCGGTGCCTGGTCGGTGTTCGGTCCGGTTCGGGTCCTGTCCGGTTCGCGCCCTTGCGTTGATCCGCCGACCGCGGAGTACAGTACCCGCGTTTTCATCACACGATACAGCTGTTACGTACAGCGTAACAACACAGTGTCTTCCGGACCGAAGGTGACCATGACCGACCTGCCCCCCGGTGCCCCGACCCCCTGGGCCGCCCCGCCCGCCGGAACCGTCACGGTCTACCGCGGCGCCACCCTCTTCGACGGCACCGGCGACCGGCCCCGCCCGAACTCCACGATCGTCACGGACGGCGCCCGGATCCACACCGTCACCGGCGACGGCGACCCGCTGCCCCCGCTCGCGGCCGACGCACCCCGCGTCGACCTCGACGGGCGGTTCGTCGTCCCCGGCCTGATCGACACCCACCAGCACCTGGCCACCCCGCCGGACCGGCCCGTCGCCGAGGCGGTGCTCCGGCGCCTGGTGTACAGCGGTGTCACCACCATCCGTGACATGGCCGATGACCTGCGCCAGATCAGCGATCTGTCCCGGGCCACCCTGGTCGGCGAGTTCCCCGGCCCCGACATCCGCTACGCGGCGCTCATGGCCGGGCCCTCCTTCTTCGACGACCCGCGCACCCACGAGGTCTCGCGGGGCGCCGTACCCGGCGCCGTCCCCTGGATGCAGGCCGTCACCCCGGACACCGACCTGCCGATCGCCGTCGCCCTGGCCCGTGGCACCCACGCCGCCGCGATCAAGGTCTACGCCGATCTGGACGCCGCGACCGTCGCCGCCGTCACCGCCGAGGCGCACCGCCAGGGCATCGCCGTCTGGGCGCACGCCACCGTCTTCCCGGCCTCACCCGGCGAGGTCGTCGCCGCGGGCGTGGACAGCGTCTCCCATGTCACCCTGCTCGCCTTCGAGAACCCCACCGAGCCGCTGAGCAGCTACAAGACCAAACCCCGCGTGGACCACGACCGTTTCGCCACGGGTGACGACCCGGGGCTGGCCGCTCTCTTCGCCGAGATGCGCCGTCGCGGCACCGTCCTCGACGCCACCGCGTCCATGTGGACCAGCGACGAACTCAGGGGAGACACCGCCGAGTCCGCCGAACAGGCCCGCCGCAACGCCGAGTTTGCCGCCGCCGTCACCGCCCAGGCACACCGTTCCGGAGTCGACGTCTGCACCGGCACGGATTACGAGACCGGCCCCGAAGACCCTTTCCCCGCCCTCCACGATGAACTCGCCTTCCTCGTCGACCGCTGCGGCATCCCCGCCGCCGCCGTCCTGCGCTCGGCGACCCTCGTCGGCGCCAGGGCCGCCGGCATCGAGGCGGACACGGGCAGCGTCGAAACCGGGAAGCTCGCGAACTTCGCCGTCCTGGACGAGGACCCCCTTGAGGACATCGCCAACCTGCGCACCATCACCCTCACCGTGAAACGCGGCTGCCGCTTCGACCGTGCCGATTTCGAGAAGGAAGCCCAGTGACCGCCACCGCCGCCCACCCGCTGATCGTCAACGCGCTGGGGCAGCTCGACAACCCCAACGCCCCCGCCGCCCGGGCCGCCGCCACCCAGCTCAACCCCTCCAGCGGTCAACTCGCCATTGACGCCCGGGCGATCGCCGACGCCCACGCCTCCGGGCTGACCGCCGTCAACATCACCCTCGGCTACACCATGGGCGACCTCCCGCCGTACGAGCACACACTCGACGAGATAGCGGTCTGGGACGGGATCATCGACGCCCACCCGGGCGACCTGCTCAAGGTCCGCACGGCCGCCGACATCGAGCGCGCCCACCGGGAGCGGCGGATCGGCGTCGTCTACGGTTTCCAGAACGCCGTCGCCGTCGGCGAGGACCCCGCCCTCGTCGACACCCGCGTGGCCGGCTTCGCGGAGGCCGGCGTACGGGTCGTCCAGCTCACCTACAACCAGGCCAACCACCTCGGCGACGGCTCCATGGCCACCGGCAACCGGGGACTGACACCCTTCGGTCACCGGGTGGTCGAGGCGCTCGGCGACCACCACCTGATGGTCGACCTCTCGCACAGCGGGGAGAAAACCTGCCTGGACGCGGCCCGGCACTCCCGGCTGCCCGTCTCCATCAACCACACCGGCTGTCGCGCCCTGGCCGACCTGCCGCGCAACAAGACGGACGAGGAGCTCCGCCTGGTCGCGGACCGGGACGGCTTCGTCGGCATCTACTTCATGCCCTTCCTCAACCCGACCGGGCACGCCACCGCCGCCGACGTCGTCGACCACATCGTGCACGCGGTCGACGTCTGCGGCGAGGACCACGTCGGCATCGGCACCGACGGCACCGTCACCGCCGTGGACGACCTCGACGCCTACCGTGCGGCCCTCGCCGAACACGTCGCCGCCCGCCGGGCGGCCGGCGTCGGCGCGGCCGGCGAACGCGCCGACACCTATCCCTTCGTCGTGGACCTGCGCGGTGTGGACCAGTTCCACGACCTGATCCGCCTCCTGGAGAAACGCGGCTACCGCTCCGAACGCATCGAAAAGATCCTCGGCCGCAACTTCCTCGACTACGCGGACCGCGTCTGGACGGCCTGAGCGCCGGTGCGTAAGGGGACCCGAAAACTTCACCGCGCACGGACCTCGTTCACCTCTGACACGAAGGCCAGAGCGCGTCCTGGCCTTCGCAACATCTGCTGAGGAGGAAGTCGATGACTCGGGGCGGGCGATCCCAGGGCCTGTTGCGGGCGGCGGCCATGGTGGCGTCAGCCGCCGTGCCACACAACCAAACCGCCCTGTGACGACACCGGAGGCGAGGACGACGCCGCGGAGGCGGGGACGACGCAGACCGCCTACGAGGTGGACGTCAAGTGCGGGGCGGCGCTACCGGTTGGTTTCGGCGTCCCGCGCTGGTCATCGGCCCGCGTAGCCTGCCGTACGCCGCCACAGGGCAGGCTGCGGCTTGGACCACGGTGGTGGTTCCGCGCCGGCGGCAGAGGTCACCCGCGGACCGGCTCGGTGTCCCTCATCGCCTGCGGCGAACGGGCGGCAGGAGTGGCGAACACGGCGGCCACCACCAGTGCGAGCACCAGGATCAGGGCCTTCCGGAGCCCGAAGTGCTCACCGAGGTAACCGAGGGAGGGCGGGCCCACCAGGAAGGCGACATAGCCGACCGTCGCGGCCAGCGAGACCCGGGCGGCGGAATCGGCGCCGGAATCGCCCGCCGCGGAGAGCGCGACGGGGAACCCGAGCGACGCCCCGAGACCCCACAGGACGGCGGCGGCAGCCGCTACGGCCTGGTTGTCGACGAAGATCACCAGGGCAAGTCCCGCGGCCCCGACGAGCGCGCTCCCGCACAGCGCCGCCGCCCGCCCGAACCGGTCGACGAAGCGCCCGCCGACGAAGCGCCCGACGGTCATCGCCGCGGCGAACACCGCGTACACGGCCGAGCCCAGCGCGGCGTCGAAACCGTGACCGTCCACCATGACCAGCGGCAGCCAGTCGTTCGCGGTGCCCTCGGCCATGGCGAGGGCGAGGATGACGCAGCCGATGAGCAGCAGCGTGGGGTCCTTCCACACCGCGGCTCCCGCCGTGCCCGGCTCGCGGCGCTCGACGGCGGCGGTCCGTCGGCCCACCTCCGTGGGGACACGCCGGATCACCAGGGCGAGTGCGGCCAGGACCACCGCGGCGACCGCGGCGAGATGGACGACGACAGGGAAGCCGACCGCCGTCAGGCACATGCCGGCGACCGCGCCGACGACGGTGCCGAGACTGAAGAAGCCGTGCATGGCGGGCATGGTGGAGCGGCTCAGCAGCCGCTCCACCTCCGCGCCCTCGACGTTGAGGGCCACCTCGCCGCCGCCCATGCCGAGACCGAACAGACCGAGGCCCAGGGCGACGCCGAGGTCCGCGCCGGCGGCGGTCCCGATGCCGATCAGCGCGGCACCGGCGGCGATCGCCGACGTTCCGGCCAGGATGACGAGCCGGGCACCCCAGCGGGCCACCAGCGCGCCCGAGCACAGGATGCCCGCCATCGAGCCGACCGAGAGCCCGAACAGGACCAGACCCATCTGCGCGGTGGAGGCGCCGAGCATGTCCCGCACGTCCGGCGTGCGGGTGACCCAGGAGGAGATGGTCAGGCCGGGGACGAAGAACAGGACGAAGACGGCGGTACGGCGCCGGGCGAGGTCGGCGGTCATGGCTGGTGGCTCCAGACGTGCCAAAGGTGTTCCTGCATGAGTCTGTACGAATGTACACACTCAGCTGTACGCCTGTACACGCTCTTCGCCGGTCAACCCATGGCAGATTGAGCGCGTGACCGGCACACGACGCGAGATTCCGAACGACCCCGGACGCAAGGAGCGCATTCTGGAGGCCGCCCTCGACGTGATCGCCGAGGGTGGTGTCCACACGACCACCCATCGGAAGATCGCGGCGCGGGCACAGGTCCCGCTGGGCTCACTGACGTACTACTTCGACGGCATGGCGGACCTGCTCGCCCAGGCCTTCGCCCGCCTGTCGGACACCATGTCCCAGCTCTACCGGCGGACTCTGCAGTCCGCCGCCTCCACGGCCGAGGCCGAGGCGGCCGTCGTCGAGCTGATCTGCGGACCGGCCTACGCCACGGAACGCGACATGACCCTCATCTTCGAGATGTACGCCTACGCGAACCACAACGAGGCGGTGTCCGCGACCACCCGCACCTGGCTCGAACGCAGCAGGGACAGCCTCGCCCTGCACTTCACCCCCGGGGTCTCCCGTGCGCTCGACGCGCTCATCGAGGGGTGGCCGATGCACCGCGCCTTCGACGACGCCCCCCTGGACCGGCGCCTCGTCGCGGAGACCGTGCACGCGATCGTCACCGCCGACCCGAAACTCACCACCGACGGGCCCTGAACCGGCCCCCTCAGTGCACGACGTCCACGAGGTTCGGTACGACGCGGGTCAGCCGGACCACGCCCCACAGGATCAGTCCGGCGCCGAGCGCCTCGGGCAGCAGCCACCAGCCGGTGCGCACCGACTCGTCGAACAGGGCGACGCCCAGCAGCAGGCTCACCGCCGCGTCCCCGATCGTCAGCGCGGGCTGGGAGGCGACGAGCGGACCGGCCTGCAGCGCGTTCTCCAGGAGCATCAGCGCGGAGATCCCGGCGAGCGCGAAGCCGTAGGTCTGCCAGGTGGTGAGGAAGGCGGGCAGGCCCGCGTCGGCGAGCCTGCCGGTGGCCGATTTCATCAGCGCGGCGGTCAGCGCGTTGCCGATCGCGGCACCCGATGCCAGGGCCGCCGCGCGGAACAGCGGCGACGAGGAGGACCGTTCGAGCAGCACGGTGCCGGCTATGGCCCCCACGGTGAGGGCCAGGGCCGGGATCCAGCGCTGCATGGACGCCTGCTCCCGTCCGCCGGACGGGGCCGCCGAGGCCAGCAGGAGGGCCAGGCCGGCCACCACCACCCCGATCGCCCGCCACCCCTGCGGGTTCGGCCGCCGGTGCAGCAGCGGGATGGCGATCAGCAGGGCGAACGGCAGCTCCAGCATGAACAGGGGCTGGACCAAGGCCATGGGGCCGTTCACCAGGGCCAGCGCCTGGAACACCGCGGCCCCCGCGACACCGGCGATCCCGATGGCCCAGGCGGGCCGCCGTGCCAGGGTGAGCAGCAGGCGCACCCCGCCTCTGCCCGGCAGGGTGGACGCGGCCTTCCGCTGGAAGGCCGTGCCCGTCGCATTGCTGACGGCACCCAGGACGGCGAAGAGCACGGCGAGCACCATCATGCTTCCAGCATGCCGTGGCCGAGCCCCGCCCTCTCTCCGGCAGCGCTACGAGTGTGCCCCCAGCCGCTTCCATCTCTCGCATACCGGTATGCCGATTCCGAGATCAAGACGCCTGAGATCGCCTCAGGCCCGTTGGCCTCTGCGGTCAGGCCACCTGTCCACCGTGCAGCGCGGTGTAGACACCGCCTCGGCGCAGCAGCTCCTCGTGGGTGCCGATCTCGCGGATGCGGCCGTCGTCCATCACCACGATGCGGTCGGCGCCGCGCACCGTGGACAGCCGGTGGGCCACCACGAAGGTGGTACGGCCGCGCAGCAGGCGGGCCAGGGCCTGCTGTACGAGCGCCTCGGAACGGGTGTCCAGCGCCGAGGTGGCCTCGTCGAGCACCAGGACCCGCGGATCACGGATCAACGCCCGTGCGATGGCGAGGCGTTGACGCTGACCGCCGGAGAGCCGGGCGCCGCGCTCGCCGACCACGGTGTCCAGGCCCTGGGGCAGCGCGTCGACGAACTCCAGGGCGTTGGCGTCACGCAGCGCCGCGCGCACCGCCCCCTCGTCGGCCTCGTCCTCCATGCCGTAGGCGACGTTCTCCCGGATCGTGCCGTCGAAGAGGATCGACTCCTGCGGGACGACCGAGACGAACCGCCGGTAGGTGCGCAGATCGAGGCCGCTCATGTCGGTGCCGTCCAGGAGCAGCCGGCCGGTGGTGGGCCGGATGAACCCGATGACGAGATTGAGCACGGTGGACTTGCCGGCCCCCGAGGCGCCCACCAGGGCGACGGTCTCGCCCGGCACCACGTCGAGGGTGAAGTCCGTAACGGCCGCGCGGTCGGTGTCCTCGTAGGCGAAGCCGACCCGGTCGAACGCGACGGCACCGCGGACGGCGGTGACCTCCGCCCTGCCCTCGTTGTCCTCCAGTTCGGGCGCCTGCAGCACCTCCCCGACCGAACGCACCGACTCCAGCCCCTTGGTGATGACCGGGGCCAGGCTCGTCAGCGTGGTCGTGGAGTTGGTGAGCGTGGTCAGGAAGGCGCTCAGCATGACGACGTCACCGGGGGAGACGCCCCACACGCCGTAGTACGACACCAGCGCGGCGGCGGCGAGAACGGCGACGCCGATCACGTTGAGGATCACCCAGGCCAGCGAACCGAAGCGGCCGTTGACCAGGTCCAGGCGCATCCCGGAGGTGAGCAGCCGGCGCAGGGTGCCGTCCATGCGGTGCAGCGCCTTGCCCTCCAGACCGTGGGCGCGGGTGACCGGGATGAGCCGCGTCATCTCGGTCACCCGGGAGGACAGGGTCTCCACCTCGTGCCGGAAGTCCTCGTTGTGGGTCCGCAGCCGCGACCGCAGCCGGGCCACGAGTACCGTCGCGCCCGGCACCACGACCAGGAACACGGGCAGGAACTCCGGCGTGCGGACGGCGATGATCACCAGTCCGCCGGTCAGCACGGTCAGCGCACCCAGACCCTGCTCGGCGGTCTGCTGGACCATCTGCTCGACGGTCTCGACGTCCCGCACGACCTTGGCCTGGAGGACGCCGGCGCTGACCCGGGAGTGGTAGCCGATGGACAGTTGCTGCATGCGGGTGCACAGCGCGGAGCGCAGGGTGGTGCCCATACGGCGGACGCTGCCGTAGAGGAGTCGTACATACAGCACATGCAGTGGGTAGTTGACCAGCAGGATCACCATGATGATCACCACGGCCGTCCACAGCCGGGAGACCTCTCGGTGCTGCACCACCGTGTCGACGACCGAGGCGGTGATCAGCGGAAGGAGCCAGACGGGACTGTGCTTGACGGTGAAGACGAGGACCGCCGCCGCCAGGCTGCGCCGGTCGGCACGCAACAGGTAGAGGAGGGTGCGGACGGGATGTTCGCCCCGGTAGCGGTGGTCGAGCGGTCGTTCCGACGTCGATGCCATCGACGGTGATCCTCCCTGCGCGCCCGGCTTGCGGCAACCGCTTTCTGCCGGTCACCGTACACCCGGCGCCCTACGACCACAGTGGTGCGGTCGACTGACCGATGCGGCTTGGGACCGAGTGGGAGAAGGTGGGGGAGAGGGGCGGACGAAACGGGGAGCGCCCGTCGTAGTTGTGATCCACTCCGCCGTCCGGAATGAGGCAGCCATGACACGACCAGAGGCCGAGGCCGAGAAGCGGATACTCGGCCGCATCACGGAAATGATCAGCCAGGAGAAGGACCTGCGTGAGCGCCTGGCGCAGGAGGAGACCGACGGGACGACCGAGCAGGCCCGCCTGGCACACCTGGAGACCGAGCTCGACCAGTGCTGGGACCTGCTCCGGCAGCGCCGGGCCAGGATCGCGGCGGGGCAGGATCCCGCGGAGGCGAACGTCCGCCCGGCGTCCGAGGTCGAGGGCTACCTGTCCTGAGGGCGGCACACGCCTTGGCCCGATGCCCCGGGAGGGCGGCGGCCCCGCACCGCGAGGTGTCGCCCTCCCGGCCGCGCCGAGGACCGACCGTCGTCGGAGAGGGACTGGACTCACCGTTCACCAGTACCGATCGTCGTCGGAGAGGGACTGGACTCACCGTTCACCAGCACCGATCGTGGCGGTATGAACGATCAACGCACCGCACACACCGGCCCCGTCGAACCCGCCCCCGTCCACGCGGAGGCCGCCGAGGTTCGCCGTTTCCGGGAGCGGCTCGGTCTGCCCGGACTGGTCGACGTGCACACGCACTTCATGCCCGAACGTGTCCTGCACAAGGTCTGGAACTACTTCGACACGAACGGACCGCTGCTCGGAGGGCTGGAATGGCCGATCACCTACCGGAAGGAGGAGGCGGAACGCACCGTACTGCTCCGGGAGTTCGGCGTCCGGGCCTTCACCTCGATGCTGTACCCGCACAAGCCCGGCATGGCGGCATGGCTGAACGCATGGGCCGCCGACTTCGCCCGCCGTACCCCGGACTGTCTGCACACCGCGACCCTGTACCCCGAACCGGGCGTGGAGACGTACGTTCGCGAGGCCGTCGAAGCAGGCGCCCGGGTGTTCAAGTCGCATGTCCAGGTGGGGGCGTACGACCCGGCCGACGAACTCCTCCAGCGGACATGGGGACTGCTGGCCGACGCCGGGATCCCCGTGGTGATCCACTGCGGCTCCGGCCCCGCGCCCGGCAAGTACACCGGCCCCGAGCCGATCGCGCGGGTGCTGGCACGGCATCCGAGACTGCGCCTGATCATCGCTCACATGGGGATGCCCGAGTACGAGGACTTCCTCGGCCTCGCCGAGCGGTTCGCGGAGGTGCGGCTGGACACGACGATGGCGTTCACCGACTTCACCGAGCAGTTCATGCCGTTCCCCCGCAGCGCCCTGCCTCGGGTCGCCGCCCTCGGCGACCGCATCCTGCTCGGAACCGACTTCCCCAACATCCCTTACCCCTACGTGCACCAGCTCCACGCCCTGGAAAGTCTGGGCCTCGGACAGGAGTGGCTGCGGGCGGTGTGCCACGACAACGCGGCCCGGCTGTTCCGGCTGTGACCGCATAAGTTCGCCGGGTTGACGGTGGGAGCGGTCGTTGCCCGTCCTCGCCCAGAATCGCAGGGTGTATGCCCTCGACCTTCGCGGTCACGGCCGAAGCGACTGGCCAGGGGACTATTCACTCGAACTCATGCGGGCCGACGTACTCCGGTTCCGCGCTGCGCGGGGCGAGGCCGGCGGGTGGCGCGGGCAGACGGTCCCCCTTCATGCCGAGGTGGGCCAGGGCGGAGCCGTCGATGCCTCCGCTCGCGGCCTCTTCGTGCAGATGGGCCCGGGCGGAGTCCTGTGCCGTGCGGTGAACGGTGGCGAAGGAGCGGCTGTTCGGTGATGGTGCCGGCGGTGCCGAATGCCTTTGGGCGAGGGCGGCGGCCAGGGCGTGGGCCGGCGCCGACCACCGCACCCAGGCCATCGACCACGGCGCCCGCCTCGAAAACGGCGCCCTGACCAAACAACCTCACCGGGACAGAACCCTCTTCACGGCAGTTCGACGCTGATGAGGCCGCGCAGCAGCTTGCGCAGGTGGTCCGGCATGTCGATGTCGTCGGGGCTGAGCAGCCACTGGATCTGCAGGCCGTCGATGAACGCGATCAGGTCGGCCGCCAGGCCCGGTGCGTCCACGTGCGGGCGGAGCAGATCGCGTCGTACCAGGTCGTCGACGGCCAACTGCATCTGTCGGCGCGTGCGTTCGTAGCGTGCGACGAAGTAGGGGCGCGCCGGGTGGTCCGCCGCGGTCGCTTCGCTCGACAGTACGGCGAACAGGCTCACGATCAGCGGGTTGGCCTGGTTGTGCGCGACGAGCCGGATCATGCTGGCGAAGTACTCCAGGCCGTCGTGGTTGACCGCACCCGACCCGAAGAAGTGCGCGTCGTCCTGGCGTTCCCGTTCCTCCAGAACCGCTTCGAGCAGCGACTCCTTCGTCGGGAAGTGATGCAGCAGTCCCGCACGCGAGACACCGCAGGCCGCGGCGAGCTGGACCGTGCTCGCGTTGCGGTAGCCGACCTGCCCGAACGCGGTGAACGCGGCCTCGATGATCTGGGCACGCCGGCGCTCCCCCTTGGGGTAGTTCCGTGGGGCCGTCCCCTGCCGCGCCGTCGCCTTTGCCATACGGAGATGCTAGACGCCCTCTAGAAACCATCACCCCTGTCGGTATTCTGTTCCCGGCCGTCCGCCCCAAGAGGGAGTCCTTCATGTCGACACCACGGATGTCGGTTCAGCTCTACTCCGTCCGCCAGGCCCTTGAGGCCGACGAAGACGCGGCCCTCGGCCGCCTCGCCGCCCTGGGACTGAGCAACGTCGAGGCCTTCGGATTCGTGCATCGCGCCGACGAACTGGCCGAAGCGCTCGCCCGGCACGGCCTGTCCGCGCCGACCGGACACGCGGGCTTCCTCTCCCCGGAACGCGACACGACCGAGGAGGCACCCGCACCCACCCTGGACGAGACGTTCCAGGCCGCCCGGCGACTGGGTGTGGAGATCCTCTTCGATCCGTTCGTTCCCGCCGCCCGCTGGGCCGACGAGCAGGAGATCGCCCGCACCGCCGCGCTCCTGAACGAGGCCGCGGAACGTGCGGCCGACCACGGGCTGCGCGTCGGATACCACAACCATTCGCAGGAGTTCGTCCACACCGTCGCCGGCATCAACGCCTTCGACCGCTTCGCCGACCTGCTGGACCCGGAAGTCGCCCTGGAAATAGACCTGTTCTGGGCCTCGGCCGGTGGCAACGACGTCGTCTCGCTGCTGGACCGCCTGGGCTCACGGGTGCGCGCCCTGCATGTGAAGGACGGCCCCGTCATCGACGACCCGTTCACCTCCGGCGCCCCCTTCGACCCCGCCGACACCCGCCAGGTTCCGGCGGGCCGGGGAGAGATACCGCTCGACGCCTCGCTGGCCGCGGCATCGGACGCCGAGTACGCCGTCATCGAGTTCGACCACTACGACGGTGACATCTTCGAAGGCATCGCGGCCGGCGTCGCCTACCTCAACGGGAAGGGCATCGCCTGATGGCGGCACACAACCCGGTCGGCATCGGCCTCGTCGGCGCCGGCAACATCAGCGACCAGTACCTGAGCAACCTCACCCGGTTCCCCGACCTGCACGTGGCCGTCGTAGGCGACCTCGACACCGGGCGCGCCGAGACCCAGGCCCGCAAGTACGGCGTCGAGGAGTGGGGAACCGCCGCGGACGTCCTCGCCCACCCGGGCGTCGACATAGTCGTCAACCTGACCGTCCCCGCCGTCCACGCCGAGGTCAGCTCGGCGATCGTCGCCGCGGGCAAGCACGTCTGGTCCGAGAAGCCCATCGCCGTCGACCGGGCCGACGCACGTGCCCTGCTCGACCGGGCGGCCGCGGCCGGGCTGCGCGTCGGAGTCGCCCCCGACACGGTGCTCGGCCCCGGACTGCAGACCGCCCTGCGGGCCATCGCCCGCGGGGACATCGGCACCCCGCTGTCCGCGCAGACCGTCATGCAGAACGCGGGGCCCGACCTGTGGCACCCCGACCCCGAGTTCCTGTTCGCCAAGGGCGCCGGCCCCCTCTTCGACATGGGGCCCTACTACATCACCGCCCTGGTCTGCCTGTTCGGCTCGGTCAGCCGGGTCGCCGCGGTCGGCTCCACCGCCCGGGCGGTGCGCACGGTCAGGAACGGCCACCGGGCGGGCACCGAGTTCACCGTGGCCGTACCCACCCATGTCTCCGCGCTCACGCAGTTCGAGCACGGCGGGGTCGGCCAGAGCGTGTTCAGCTTCGACTCCCCGCTCACCCGCACCGGCTTCGTCGAGATCACCGGCACCGAGGGCACCCTGGTCCTGCCCGACCCCAACACCTTCGCGGGAGACGTGCGGATCACCCGGGTCCAGCAACCGGGCCAGGATCCCGCATGGGAGACGGTCACGCCCGTCGGCATCGAGGCCGGCCGCGGACTGGGCGTCCTGGACATGGCTCGCGCCATCCGCGGCGGACGCCCCCACATCGCTTCCGGAGACCTCGGCTACCACGTCCTGGACGCCATGATCTCCATCGACGAGTCCGTCACCTCCGGCGAGATGGTCCAAATCGCCAGCACCGCCGGCGAGATACCGCTCGTCCCAGAGGACCGAGACCCCTTCGGGGCCACCCTGTGAACCGCCCCCTGCGCGCCGGATTCATCGGCGGCGGCTTCATGGCGGCCGTGCACACCCGCGCGAGCCGGGCCGCACGCGCACACCCGACCGCCCTCGCGAGCTCGACCCCCGAACGCGGTGAACAGGCCGCCGAGACCCTCGGCGTCGAACGCTACGAACCGGACGCCCACCGCCTCGCCGCGGCCGGCGACCTCGACGTCATCCACGTGTGCAGCCCCAACCGACTCCACACCGAACACACCCTGGCGGCGCTGGCCGCGGGCGCACACGTCATCTGCGAGAAGCCCCTGGCCACCACGGCGGCGGACGCCGAACAACTGGTCCGGGCCGCGCGGGAGGCCGGCCGGGTGGCTGCGGTCCCCTTCGTCTACCGCTACCACCCGATGGCACGGCAGGCCCGCTCCCTCGTGGCGGACGGACAGCTCGGCACCGTCCTCACGCTGGACGCCGGCTACCTCCAGGACTGGCTCCTCGACCCCGACGACACCAACTGGCGCGCCGACCCGGAGGCGGGCGGCGCCTCCCGAGCCTTCGCCGACATCGGCTCCCACCTGTGCGACCTCGTCGAGTTCGTCTCCGGCCAGCGCATCCACCGCCTCGCCGCCCGCACCCGAACCGTCTTCGCCCAGCGTGGCGACACCGAGGTCACCAACGAGGACACGGCCGCTCTCCTCGTCGAACTCGGCAACGGGGCGCTGGGCACCCTGCTCGTCAGCCAGCTCGCCCCCGGCCGCAAGAACAGCCTCACCCTGGAACTCCACGGCACCCGGCAGAGCGTGCGCTTCGAACAGGAACGCCCCGAGGAACTGTGGATCGGCAGGCGTGACGGGTCGCACCTGCTCCTGCGCGATCCCGGCACCGCCGCCCCGGACTCCGCCCGCCTGTCAGTGCTGCCTCCCGGTCACGCCCTCGGATACCAGGACGCCTTCACGGCGTTCGTCACCGATGTCTACAGCGCCGTACAGGGCGGGCACCCTGAGGGGATGCCGACGTTCGCCGACGGACTGCGTGCCGCACGGCTCACCGAGGCCGTCCTGGCCTCCGCCGCCGAGCGGGGCGCCTGGATCGAGACCGCACCCGCGACGGAGGACCGCACATGACCGCATCCACCCACCCCGTCACCCTGTTCACCGGACAGTGGGCCGACCTCCCCTTCGAGGACGTCGCCCGCCTCGCCGCGCAGTGGGGCTACGACGGCCTGGAGATCGCCGCTTCGGGAGACCACCTCGACCTGGAGCGCGCCGACGAGGACGACACCTACGCGGCATCACGCCTGGAGATCCTGGACCGGCACGGCCTCAAGGTGTACGCCATCTCCAACCACCTCGCGGGCCAGGCCGTCTGCGACGCGCCCATCGATTTCCGCCACCAGGCGATCCTGCGCCCGTACGTCTGGGGCGACGGCGACGCGGAAGGAGTACGGCAGCGCGCCGCCGAGGACATGAAGCGCGCCGCGCGGGTGGCCCGCAAACTGGGCGTGAACACCGTCGTCGGCTTCACGGGCTCGTCCATCTGGCCCTACGTCGCCATGTTCCCGCCGGTGCCGGCCACCGTCATCGACGCCGGCTACGAGGACTTCGCCACCCGCTGGAACCCGATCCTCGACGTGTTCGACGCGGAGGGAGTGCGCTTCGCCCACGAGGTGCACCCCGGCGAGATCGCCTACGACTACTGGACCAGCGTCCGCGCACTGCAGGCGATCGGCCACCGCGAGGCCTTCGGTTTCAACTGGGACCCCAGTCACATGATGTGGCAGAACATCGACCCGGTCGGGTTCATCACCGACTTCAAGGACCGCATCTACCACGTCGACTGCAAGGACACCCGGCTGCGCCCGCGCAACGGCCGGGCCGGCGTCCTCGGCTCGCACCAACCGTGGGGCGACCCGCGCCGGGGCTGGGACTTCGTCTCCACCGGCCACGGCGACGTCCCCTGGGAGGACGCCTTCCGCGCCCTGGAGTCCATCGGCTACGACGGTCCCATCTCCATCGAATGGGAGGACGCCGGCATGGACCGCCTGCACGGCGCCGCGGAGGCGGTGACCTTCGTACGCTCGCTGCTGTGGCCGGTGCCGAAAGCCTCTTTCGACGCCGCGTTCAGCAACCAGTAGCCGTTGCTGATCGTCTAGTCAGATGTCAGCATCCTGGACGTTTCCGCCCAGAAGGTCCGTGACGGTGTCACCAGAGCGCGAGTTGCGCTTCGGTG
>NZ_JBEOTA010000046.1:0-50148 GCF_040303265.1 Streptomyces sp. NPDC096040 | reverse complement strand
GTGGGCGTAGGAACTCCCATCATCCCAGGTCAGCAGGCACCTCTTCTCTTTTCATCGCCCAAAAACCGAGTATCACGCGGTGGATCCAGGTTCAGCGGTCGTTCAGCCGGCCGCTGATCCACTGGAGCGTCGCGGGGATCTCGCGTCGCCAGGTATTGAAGTTGTGGCCGCCGCTGTCGAGGATGATCGACGATATCCGGGTCAGGTTCGTGGCCTGCACGCGCGCGATGAATTCCATCGTCTCCTTGTAGTTCTTCTCTCCGACTTTGCTGCTGGTGACCAGCAACGAGGTGTCCGGAGCGGGCTCGTGGCCCAGGAACCACGACAGGTCGGCGCGATCACGCAGTCTCCGGTCGCCCCGGAAGAGATCACCGGTCGTGCGGTCGGCGGGCGCCTTGTAGTCGGCGGACAGGCCGGCGCCGACGCCGTACACGCCCGGATGGTGCATCGCGAGTTTCAGCGCGCAGTATCCGCCCGTCGAGTCGCCGACGATTCCCCAACCACCCGGCTCCCTGTCCACTCTGTAGTGCGCGGTCACGGCTTCGGGCAGGTCCTTGGCGAAGAAGGTCTCGGTCTGCGGCCCGCCCGGGACGTCCACGCACTCTGTGTCCCGGGGCGGCGCGACCGTGGGCCGCAGCATCACCAGGATCATCGGCCGCATCCGCCCGTCCTTGGCCAGCAGGTGTGCCGTACGGGGGTAGTGCAGCTTGTCCACCAGCGCACGCGCGGTGCCGGGGTAGCCGGTCAGGACGACCGTCACCGGAAACGTACGGGTGCGGTACCGCGACTGGAAGTACTCCGGGGGCAGGTACACATACGCGGACGTGGCGAGGTGGGTCGTACGGCCGGCCACCACGACCTTCTGGAGCCGGCCGGCCGTCCGCGGCAGCGAACCGCTCACGCCGGGCACGTCGCCCGTGGAGAGCACCTGGAGCGGGCCCGCGGCGGCGCCGCCCGGCGCGTGGTCGACGACGACACCCTGGTCGGTCTCCTGCCCGAACAGGTCGGCCCAGCTGGCGTAGAAACCGAAAGCCTGGTTGGCGGCTACCCCGACGCACGCGAAAAGTGCCGTCTGGGTGGCCAGCAGAAGGCCGACGCGGCCGCTGACGGCCCGCCAGTTCCGGCGGGCCAGCCGAGGCCACAGCCATACCGTGGCTACGAACAGGAGTACGGCGAACAAGATCGCCAATGCCAGTGTCTTATCACTCGTGAGACCCATGAGCTGCTTTCTGCCTGCGCTTTCCCTCGTGGCGACCGCCGCTTTCAGCGAGGCTTGCCCCGGTCTTTCCTCGGCCTTTGACCCGGCTTTCCGATGGGGAGTGAACCTCTCCCCCCGAGACACCGTCCTAGAGGGCGCAATGTCGCCGGATGCCCGAATCGGCACCGGAGTCAAGGTCTCTCGCGGAACTACGGGATGCGATGTCTGTCAGGATAGATGGGGAAATGTCGGGCGAGGTTCCGAGCCGATCAGGCCGGGCGCGGCGCATAGTCCGTGGTCCGCGCCCTGAGGCGGTCCCCGCTCTGGTCGGCAGGGCGTGCGCGGTCGTAGGCGTCCTGGACATCGCCGCGGGTGTGTTCCCGCGCTTCCGGCACAGCCGTATGCACGCCATGGCCGAGGTGCTGCCCGGGTCGCTGGGGCCGTTCGCCGCCGCGCTCTCGCTCAGCGTCGGCGTGCTGTTGATGCTGCTCGCGCACGGGCTCAAGCGGCGCAAGCGCCGGGCGTGGAGGGCCGCGGTCGCACTGCTGCCGGCCGGCGCGGTGTCGCAGTTCGTGTACCGGCACTCGGTCATCGGGGCCCTGATCTCGCTGGCGCTGTTCGTGCCCCTGGTGGTCCACCGCGACGAGTTCAAGGCGTTGCCCGACCCGCGCAGCCGGTGGCGCGCGCTCGCCAACTTCGTGCTGATGAGCGCCGGTTCGCTCGCCCTCGGGCTGGTCATCGTCAGCGCCCACCCGAAGCGCACGATCGGCGACCCGAGCCTGGCCGACCGCATCACGCACGTCCTCTACGGCCTGTTCGGCTTCGAAGGCCCCGTCGACTACGAGGGGTCCACCTCTTGGACGGTCGCCTTCTCGCTCGGCGCCCTCGGCCTGATCACCGCGGTCACCACCATCTACCTCGCCTTCCGGCCCGAACACCCCGCCGCGCACCTCACCGAAGAAGACGAGTCGCGGCTGCGCGCCCTCCTCGAGAAGCACGGCGCCCGTGACTCACTCGGCCACTTCGCGCTCCGCCGTGACAAGGCGGTGGTCTTCTCGCCCAGCGGCAAGGCGGCGGTCACCTACCGCGTCGTCTCCGGTGTGATGCTCGCCAGCGGGGATCCCATCGGCGACGTCGAGGCCTGGCCCGGTGCCATCGAACGCTTCATGGACGAGGCCAAGGCCCACTCCTGGACCCCCGCCGTGATGGGCTGCTCGGAGACGGGCGGCGAGGTGTGGACCCGGGAGACCGGCCTGGACGCCCTTGAACTGGGCGACGAGGCGGTGGTGGACGTAGCGGATTTCTCGCTCGCCGGACGCGCGATGCGCAACGTGCGACAGATGGTCAAGCGCATCGAGCGGGCCGGCTACGAAACCCGGGTACGGCGCATCCGTGACCTCGGCGAGGCGGAGCTGGACCGCATCCGCCGGGCGGCGGAGGACTGGCGCGGCACCGACACCGAGCGCGGCTTCTCGATGGCCCTGGGCCGCATCGGCGACCTCGCCGACGGCGACTGCCTGATCGCCACCGCCCACAAGGCGGACGAGACACCCGGCGCCTACGGCGACCTCAAGGCGATCCTGCACTTCGTGCCCTGGGGCACCGACGGGGTCTCCCTCGACCTGATGCGCCGCGACCGCGCGGCCGACCCCGGGATGAACGAACTGCTCATCGTGGCCGCCCTCCAGGCCGCCCCTAAGCTCGGCATCACCCGGATCTCGCTCAACTTCGCGATGTTCCGCTCGGCGCTCGCACGCGGCGAGAAGATCGGCGCGGGACCGGTGCTGCGCGCCTGGCGCGGACTGCTGGTCTTCCTGTCGCGCTGGTTCCAGATCGAGTCGCTGTACAAGTTCAACGCCAAGTTCCAGCCGCGCTGGGAGCCGCGCTTCGTGGTCTACCGGGCCTCCGGCGACCTCCCGCGCATCGGCCTCGCCGCCATGCAGGCCGAGGGCTTCGTCAACCTCGCCCTCCCGCTGCCGCGCTTCCTGCGCCGCAACGCCCCGGCCGCCCGCCCCTGCTCCCACGGCGTCGCCGAACAGGGCATACGAGCGGCGTGACCCCGTGACCGGCCCGAGCGGACGCCCCTCCCCCTCCAGCCCGGGGGTTCCGCTCGGGCCCACCGAAAGCCACCCGGCGAGCCCGCCGTTTCCTGGGCCTACGCTGAACGTATGAGCAACCACAGCGGACGTGGCCAGGTGACAGGGCTTCCGGCATGGGACCGGTGCGCGGTCATGGGGGTCGTGAACGTCACCCCCGACTCCTTCTCCGACGGCGGCCGCTGGTTCGACACGACGATCGCCGTCAAGCACGGCCTCGACCTCGTCGCCGCGGGCGCCGACCTCGTCGACGTCGGCGGCGAGTCCACCCGTCCCGGCGCCAGCCGCGTCGACGAGGACGAGGAACTGCGCCGTGTCATCCCCGTCGTCCGCGGCCTCGCCTCCGAAGGCGTCGTCGTCTCCGTCGACACCATGCGCGCCTCCGTCGCCCAGCAGGCCCTCGCGGCCGGCGCGACCCTCGTCAACGACGTCAGCGGCGGCCTCGCCGACGCCGACATGATCCCCGTCGTGGCCGAGTCGAGCGCCCCCTTCGTCGTCATGCACTGGCGCGGCTTCCTTGAGGGCGGCAACGTCAGGGGCGTGTACGAGGACGTCGTCGCCGAAGTCCTCGACGAACTGCACGCGCGCGTGGACGCCGTCCTCGCCGGGGGCATCTCTCCCGACCGCATCGTCGTCGACCCCGGCCTCGGCTTCTCCAAGGACTCCGAGCACGACCTGGTCCTTCTCGCCCACCTCGACCGGCTGCACGCCCTCGGGTACCCGCTGCTCGTGGCCGCCTCCCGCAAGCGGTTCCTCGGCCGGGTCCTGGCCGGGCCCGAGGGGGCGCCCCCGCCGGCCCGGGAGCGCGACGCGGCGACGGCGGCCGTCTCCGCGCTCGCGGCGCACGCCGGCGCGTGGGCGGTGCGCGTGCACGAGGTGCGCGCCACGGCGGACGCCGTACGGGTCGCGCGGGCCATAGAGGGGGCACGCACACGAACGGACGCGCCGGGCGCACAGGCCTCGCAGAATCCTCCCCACCGCACCTCTCCCCACCGCGCAGAAGGAGCCCGGTGAGCGCCCCCCACACCGACGTCGAGCAGGTCGAGGCCGCCAACACGGCCTTCTACGAGGCGGTGGAGCGTGCCGATTTCGAGGCGGTGTCCGGCCTCTGGCTCACCCCCGCCGATCTGGGCGTCGACGAGGAATACCACGACCCGGCGGACAGCGGCGTGATCTCCTGCGTGCACCCGGGCTGGCCGGTGCTGACCGGCCGCGGCGAGGTCCTGCGGTCGTACGCGCTGATCATGGCGAACACCGACTACATCCAGTTCTTCCTCACCGATGTACATGTCTCCGTCACCGGCGACACCGCCCTGGTGACCTGTACGGAGAACATCCTCAGCGGCGGCCCGGCCCCCACGGGCGGACAGGAGCTCGGCCCGCTGGTGGGGCAGCTGGTCGTCGCCACGAACGTGTTCCGGCGCACCCCCGAGGGCTGGAAGCTCTGGTCCCACCACGCCTCCCCGGTGCTGTCCGCGAGCGACGAGGACGAGGAGGAAGACACGCCCTCCTGAGCGGCCGCGCCGATCCGCACGGTCCGTATGGTCCGCGTGGCGCAAAAGTGGCTGGAATCACGAACTCGCCAGTAGGTGCGGCTACCAGCCCGTGAGCCGCCGGGTTCTCCAGGGAAAACGTGCGATGAACCCTGCCGCGCCCGGCGCGGGCACCCGCCCCGTGACCCGGTTCTGTCAGTGCCCGCAGGTAGATTCGTCTGAGGCCGGTCCATCGCCCGCACGCGATGCGACTTCGCCGTTACCGACGATTGCAGGAGTGATTCGCGTGGATCGTGTCGCGCTGCGCGGCCTGAAGGCCCGCGGGCACCACGGTGTCTTCCCCAAGGAGCGCGAGGAGGGCCAGACCTTCCTCGTGGACCTCGTCCTTGGCCTGGACACCCGGCCGGCGGCGGCCGACGACGACCTGGCGAAGACCGTGCACTACGGCGTGGTGGCCGAAGAGGTCGTCGCCGTGGTCGAGGGGGAGCCGGTGAACCTGATCGAGACGCTCGCCGAGCGGATCGCCCAGGCCTGCCTGAAGCACGAAGGGGTAAGAGAGGTCGAGGTCTGCGTCCACAAACCGGACGCGCCGATCACCGTCCCTTTCGACGACGTCACCGTCACCATCACCCGGAGCCGAGTATGACCGCATCCTCTTTGCGGGGTCCGAGCGACCCGACCGTTCAGCCGGTGCCCGCCTCCGTCGTCGAGCAGGTCGACGCCGCCGACACCACTCTCTCCAACCCCAAACGCGCCGTGGTCGCCCTCGGCTCCAACCTCGGCAACCGCCTGGAGACCCTGCAGGGCGCCATCGACGCCCTGGAGGACACCCCGGGCGTCCGCATCAAGGCCGTGTCGCCGGTGTACGAGACGGAGCCGTGGGGCGTCGAGCCCGGCAGCCAGCCGACGTACTACAACGCGGTCGTGGTGCTGAAGACCACCCTCCCGCCGTCCTCGCTCCTGGAGCGGGCGCACGCGGTGGAGGAGGCGTTCAACCGGGTGAGGGACGAGCACTGGGGCCCGCGCACCCTCGACGTGGACATCGTCGCGTACGCCGACGTCGTCTCCGACGATCCGCAGCTCACCCTTCCGCACCCGCGGGCCCACGAGCGCGCCTTCGTGCTCGCGCCCTGGTACGACGTCGACCCCGAGGCCCTGCTGCCCGGCCGCGGCACGGTCGCCGAGTTGCTGGCGGCCGTCACCCGGCACGGTGTGGAAGCGCGTGCGGACCTGGAACTCCGACTGCCCGAGTAGTCGTTAAGGTCGACACGACCACATCGCTGCGGGGGAGCTGAAGGAAGACAGTGAAAGAGCTGCGGATCAGGGTGCTGGCCAGTGTGTTCGTCGTGGCCGGAGTGCTGTCCTGGGCGGGGGCCCGCCTGTGGAACTCGGTGGGGACCCTGCCCAGCGTGCCGGTGGCCGCCCCGATCGTCCTCGCCCTGATCGCCGTGGTCCTGCTCTCCACGGCGCTCTCGCTGCGCGCTCGCCTCAAGGCCCAGCGCGAGCGCCGCCCGGGCGCCAAGGGCGTCGACCCTCTGATGGCCGCCCGCGCGGTCGTCTTCGGCCAGGCCAGCGCCCTGGTCGCGGCCCTCGTCGCCGGCATGTACGGCGGCACGGGCGTCTTCCTGCTGGAACTCCTGGACCTCCCCGTCCGCCGCGACCAGGCCCTCTACTCGGCCTTCTCGGTGCTGGCCGGCATCGGCGTCATAGCGGCGGCGGTGTTCCTGGAGCGGGTGTGCAAGCTCCCGGAGGACGACGACAACCACCACAGCGGGGCCGAGCCGGTCGCCTGAGCCCCGTTCGGGGAGGTCAGCGCGCCAGTATCAGGCTCATCGCCTCGGCGCGGGTCGTGGCGTCCCGGAGCTGGCCGCGGACCGCCGACGTCGTCGTCTTGGCACCCGGCTTGCGGATCCCCCGGACCGACATGCACATGTGCTCAGCCTCGACAACGACAATCACGCCACGAGCCTCGAGAATCCGCATGAGTGAGTCGGCGACCTGCGTGGTGAGTCGTTCCTGCACCTGAAGCCGGCGCGCGAACACCTCGACCAGGCGGGCGAGCTTCGACAGACCCGTGATCTTGCCGGTCGCCGCCGGGATGTAGCCGACATGAGCCACACCATGGAACGGCAACATGTGATGTTCACACAAGGAAACGATTTCGATGTCCTTGACCAGAACCATCTCGTCATGCCCGAGGTCGAAGGTCGTCGTCAGGACTTCTTCGGGCTGCTGGTAGTTCCCGGCCAGCAACTCGCGATACGCCCGCGCCACCCGCGCCGGAGTCTCCCGGAGCCCTTCACGGTCGGGGTCCTCGCCGACCGCGATCAGGAGTTCGCGTACGGCGTTCTCGGCGCGTTTCTCATCGAATCCGCCGATGGTGCCCTCGCCGTCCAGGGTCACGGGATCGGTCATCTGGGGTGCCTCGTTCCTTAGGGGGGCGCCTGTGGGTCACGCGCCTCATATGCGGGCATACCGAAAAGCCGCGCCCCCCAGGCTAGATCCTGAGGGGCGCGGCATCCATTCCCAGCCAGATGAGGCCGGTGTGACTCAGCTCTCGGGACGGTCCTCCGGGGCCTTCTCGACCGCCGGGGCCGACTCGGCCGCCGTGGACTTCGCGGTGCTGATCGTCGGCGTCGCGCCGTTCGCCCCGTTGGTCAGTGCGAGCTCCTTCGGGGAGAGCACCGGCGGGCGGGTCGACGGCGTACGGCGGGAGGAGCCGGTCCACGCAGGCCGCGGGGGCCGCTTGTGGATCGTGGCGAAGATCTCGGCGATCTGCTCCTTGCCGAGGGTCTCCTTCTCCAGCAGCTGGAGCACCAGGTTGTCGAGGACGTCGCGGTTCTCGACCAGGATCTCCCAGGCCTCGTTGTGCGCGTTCTCGATCAGCTTCTTGACTTCCTCGTCCACCAGGGCGGCGACCTCTTCCGAGTAGTCGCGCTGGTGGGACATCTCACGGCCGAGGAAGGGCTCGGTGTTGTCGCCGCCGAACTTGATCGCGCCGAGACGCTCGGTCATGCCGTACTGCGTGACCATCGCACGGGCGGTGGTCGTGGCCTTCTCGATGTCGTTGGCGGCGCCGGTGGTCGGGTCGTGGAAGACCAGTTCCTCGGCCGCGCGGCCGCCCAGCATGTAGGCGAGTTGGTCGAGCATCTCGTTGCGCGTGGTCGAGTACTTGTCCTCGTCCGGCAGGACCATCGTGTAACCGAGGGCGCGGCCACGGGACAAGATCGTGATCTTGTGGACCGGGTCGGAGTTCGGGGAGGCCGCCGCGACCAGGGCGTGGCCGCCCTCGTGGTACGCGGTGATCTTCTTCTCCTTGTCCGACATGATCCGGGTCCGCTTCTGCGGGCCCGCGACCACCCGGTCGATCGCCTCGTCGAGCATCTGGTTGTCGATGAGCTTGCGGTCGCTGCGGGCCGTGAGCAGCGCCGCCTCGTTCAGCACGTTCGACAGATCCGCGCCGGTGAAGCCCGGCGTGCGGCGGGCGACCGCCGCGAGGTCGACGTCGGGCGCGACCGGCTTGCCCTTCTGGTGGACCTTGAGGATCTCCAGACGGCCCTGCAGGTCCGGCGGGTCGACCGCGATCTGGCGGTCGAAACGACCCGGGCGCAGCAGCGCCGGGTCGAGGATGTCGGGCCGGTTCGTCGCGGCGATGAGAATCACACCGCCCTTGACGTCGAAGCCGTCCATCTCGACGAGCAACTGGTTCAGGGTCTGCTCGCGCTCGTCGTGACCGCCGCCGAGGCCGGCGCCGCGATGGCGGCCGACCGCGTCGATCTCGTCGACGAAGACGATCGCCGGGGCGTTCGCCTTGGCCTGCTCGAAGAGGTCACGGACCCGGGAGGCACCGACACCGACGAACATCTCGACGAAGTCGGAACCGGAGATCGAGTAGAAGGGCACCCCGGCCTCGCCGGCGACGGCACGCGCGAGCAGCGTCTTGCCGGTACCGGGACGGCCGTAGAGGAGCACGCCCTTGGGGATCTTGGCGCCGACGGCCTGGAACTTGGCCGGCTCCTGGAGGAACTCCTTGATCTCGTGGAGCTCCTCGACGGCCTCGTCACAGCCCGCGACGTCCGAGAACGTCGTCTTCGGGGTGTCCTTGGTGATGAGCTTCGCCTTGGACTTGCCGAAGTTCATGACCCGGGAGCCGCCGCCCTGCATCTGATTCATCAGGAACAGGAAGACGACCACGATGAGGACGAAGGGGAGCAGGGAGAGCAGGACACCGACGAAAGCGTTCTGCTTGGTCGGCGAGACGGTGTAACCGTCGGGGATCTGCTTGTCCTGGTACTTGGTCTGCAGCGTGTTGGCGATGGTCACGCCCTGGTCGCCGATGTAGCTCGCCTGGATCTTCGAGCTGCCGTCGACCTTGTCGCCGTTCTTGAGCGTGACCTTGATGGTCTGCTCGTCACCGGTGGTCAGCTTCGCCGATTCCACCTTGTTGTCGTTGATCGCCGCCACGACTTGGCCGGTGTCCACCGTCTTGTAGCCGCCGGACGAGCCGACGACCTGCATCAACACGACCACGGCAAGGACGGCCAGCACGATCCACATGACCGGCCCACGGAAGTATCGCTTCACGTCCATCCATACGGAGCGTGTCGCCCCGTCCCTCCTGCCATAGTGAGTTTGATAAGACAGTTCTTCTGACGGTACCCCAGCCTGAGTGCCCGAAGCCGCACGGAGCGTCTCGGACGGCTGGTAAACCCGTCTCTGCATGCTCCAACGGCGCGAAACCCGCTGGGGTTCCCGATCGTCTTACGCAAGTGGACCCTCCGGCGTATCAGCCGGGGTTCAACCGCCGTAGACGTGAGGCGCGAGCGTACCGACGAACGGAAGATTGCGGTACTTCTCGGCATAGTCGAGGCCGTAGCCGACGACGAACTCGTTGGGGATGTCGAAACCGACCCACTCGACGTCGATGGCGACCTTGGCCGCGTCCGGCTTGCGCAGCAGGGTGCAGACCTTGAGCGACTCGGGCTCGCGGGAGCCGAGGTTGGACAGCAGCCACGACAGGGTCAGTCCGGAGTCGATGATGTCCTCGACGATCAGGACGTGCCGGCCCTTGATGTCGGTGTCGAGGTCCTTGAGGATCCGCACCACACCGGAGGACTGGGTGCCCGCGCCGTAGGAGGACACGGCCATCCAGTCCATGGTGACGGGGGTGGACAGCGCCCGGGCGAGGTCCGCCATGACCATCACGGCGCCCTTGAGGACGCCGACGATGAGCAGGTCCTTGCCCGCGTACTCCGCGTCGATCTTCGCGGCCAGCTCAGCCAGCTTCGCGTCGATCTCTTCCTTGGTGATGAGTACCCGCTGGAGGTCGGCACCCATGTCTTTCGCGTCCACCCGCATCACTTTCGGTCGTCCCACCGGCGGAGCCCGGCCCCCGAGGGGGTGCGGATTCAGCCTTGCCGGATCACCAGTCTGCCACCCTGGCGACGGGCGACGACCTTGCCGGGGAGATTGATGGCCCCCTGACCGCGCCACCCGGTGATCAGCCGGTCGACTTCCTCGATGTGCCGGGCGAAGAGCGAACCGGCCGGTGCGCCCGCCTCGATGGCCGCACGGCGCAGGATCCGGCGGCGGACGGCGGGTGGCAGGGCGTAGAGCTTGGCGCATTCCAGCAGACCCGCGGCGTCCCGTACGGAGGCCTCGGCCTGGCTGGCCCAGGTGTCGAGGGCGTCGGCGTCGTCGCGGGAGAGCTGGGCGGTGCGGGCGAGGGCCTCGACGACGCCCTTGCCCAGGGCCTTCTCCAGGGCCGGCAGGCCCTCGTGGCGGAGCCGGGAGCGGGTGTAGGCCGGGTCCGCGTTGTGCGGATCGTCCCAGACCGGCAGGGACTGGACCAGGCAGGCCTTGCGGGCGGTCTGCCGGTCCAGCTGGAGGAACGGGCGACGGTAACGGCCGCCGGCCCCCGAGACCGCGGCCATTCCGGACAGGGAGCGGATGCCTGAGCCGCGCGCGAGGCCGAGCAGGACGGTTTCGGCCTGGTCGTCCCTGGTGTGGCCGAGCAGGACCGCGGTGGCGCCGTGCCGCTCGGCGGCGGCGTCCAGGGCGGCGTAGCGGGCGTCCCGGGCCGCGGCCTCGGGCCCGCCGTCGCGGCCGACGGTCACGGTGATCGACTCGGCCGGGTCCAGGCCCAGTTCGCGCAGCCGCAGGACGACTTCTTCGGCCCGCAGGTCGGAACCGGGCTGCAGGCCGTGGTCGACGGTGATGCCGCCCGCGCGCACGCCGAGCTTGGGTGCCTCGAATGCGAGGGCGGAGGCGAGCGCCATCGAGTCGGCGCCGCCGGAGCACGCCACGAGGACGAGCGGGGAGGGGGGCCGCTCGTTCGGTGACTGCTCCGGGATGTCTCCGGTGGGGCGCGTGAGGCGCGCGACGATGCGTCCGCCGGTGCGTTCACCAGTGGTACGGCTGTGGCGGCTGTTGTCGGTGAGGATGTCGTGGAGGACGCGGCGGACCGCCAGGCGTATCGCCGCGACCGCAGGATGGGGACCCATGTCCGGTTCCCTTCATGAAGTTTTCGGGGGGTGAACCCGAGATCGGTCACTCAGAGTGTGTAGATGGTGACAGAAACGGGCCGTTCCCCGAGCATCGCACGCCTACCCATCGCTCACGGTCCCTCGGACGGGTGATTGGAGGGGCGTTCGCCTGCCGTATGCAGGATCCGATTCACCACAGTCCCCGTCGGTTCACGACTCGGCCTTGCGGTGCACCCGAGCGACCCAGTCCGCCGGTTTGGCGATCTCGGCCTTGGTCGGCAGGGTGTTCGGGGAGGTCCACACCCGGTTGAAGCCGTCCATGCCGACCTGCTCGACGACGGCCCGCACAAAGCGCTCGCCGTCCCGGTACTGCCGGAGTTTGGCATCCAGGCCGAGCAGCTTGCGCAGGGTCATGTCCAGCCGGGAGGCGCCCTTGGCGCGCCGCTGCTGGAACTTCTCGCGGATCTCGGCGACGGTCGGTACGACCGCCGGCCCCACGCCGTCCATGACGAAGTCGGCGTGGCCCTCCAGGAGGGACATGACGGCGGTGAGCCGGCCGAGGATCTCGCGCTGGGCCGGGGTCTGCACCAGTTCGACGAACGACCGTCCGCCGTCGTCCTCCTCGGCCTCCGGGCGGCTCCCGGCGAGGGACTGGGCGGCGTCCCTGACGCGTTCGAGGACGGTCATCGGGTCGACGTCGGTCTCCGACAGGAACGCCTGGATCTCGCCCTCCAGATGGGCGCGCAGCCAGGGCACCGCCGTGAACTGGGTGCGGTGCGTCTCCTCGTGCAGGCACACCCACAGGCGGAAGTCGTGGGGCTGTACGTCGAGTTCGCGCTCCACATGGACGATGTTCGGGGCGACGAGCAGCAGCCGTCCGCCGCCGTGCTCGTCCGCGGGAAGGTCGCGGGAGGCGGGGGCGAAGGTCTCGTACTGGCCGAGGACCCGGGAGGACAGGAACGACAGCAGCATGCCGAGTTCCACGCCGGTGACCTTGCCGCCGACCGCACCGAGGACCGCGCCGCCCGGACTGCCGGCCCGCCGCTCCTGCATCTTGTCCAGCAGCGGCTTGAGGAGTTCCCGGAAGCCGGCGACGTTCGCCTTCACCCAGCCCGGGCGGTCCACCACCAGGACGGGGGTGTCGAAGACGTCGTCGTTCCCCATACGAGTGAAGCCCCGGACGTGTTCCTCCGAGGCCTTCGCGTGCCGCCGCAGCTCCGCGACGATGGCCCGGGCCTCGTCGCGGCTCACCTCGGGGCCCGGCCGCACGAGCCGGGTCGCGGTCGCCACCGCGAGATTCCAGTCGACCATCCCAGAAGAAGCAGCGCCACCGATGCTCGTCATGCGTCAACCGTACGTTAGCGCTCCCACTTGGGGCAGACCGTGGAGGTTGGTGAAGGTGCGGCTGGTTTGTGCGGTGGGTGGGGTCGGTGGGGCTTGCGTCGGCATGGACGGGGCGTTCACAGGCCCGCAAGCGCCGTCGCCGTCCGGTCCAGTGCCGCCTGGGCCGCCGGCGGGCTCGTGGTGTTCGCCGCGAGGAAGGCGAACACCAGCAGGCGCCCGTCCTTGTCGACGACCGTGCCCGCCAGGGTGTTGACGCCGGTCAGGGTGCCCGTCTTCGCGCGTACGACGCCTGCCGCGCCGTCCGTGTAACGGCTGGTCAGGGTGCCCGTGAAGCCGGCCACGGGCAGGCCGGTGAGGACCGGGCGCAGGCCCGGCCGGTCCGCGTCGGCGGCCATGACGAGCAGGGCGGTGAGGAGGTTCGCCGTCAGCCGGTCGTCACGGTTCAGGCCGCTGCCGTCGTGGAAGGTGGCGCCGGTCATCGGCAGGCCCAGCTTGGTCAGTTGGGCGCGGATCGCGGCCGCTCCCCCGGCGAAACTCGCCGGCTCGCCGCTCGCCAGCGCCGTCTGGCGGGCCAGGGCCTCGGCGATGTCGTTGTCGCTGTTGGTCAGCATGCGCTCGACGATCGAGGACAGCGGGGGCGAGGAGACGGTGGCGAGGGTGTCGGCCCGGCTGCTCGCCTTGGAGGTGCCGGGCGACGAGGTTTTGATGCCGGCCTCCGCCAGGAAGCCGGCGAACTTCTGTGCCGCGTCGGCCGCCGGGTCGCTCACCCGGACCGCCGGGCCGTTGCTGGAGCCGTCGGTGCGGGCCTCGTCGGCCATGAGCGGGCTCACGCGCGCGAGGTTGGCGTTCGCGCCGATGGAGTGCAGGTCGGGGCCGGTGTAGAGCGTGGTGTCGTACGAGAGGGTGATCTGTTTGATGCCCCGCTCGGTCAGCGATCCGGCCGTCTCGGTGGCGAGGGTGCGCAGACTGGCCCATTCGCCTGCGTCCTTGCGGGCGGTCAGGGTCGGGTCGCCGCCGCCGACCAGGACGACCTCCCTGGTGCCGGGTTCGAGGGCCACGCGTGTGGTGATGCGGTGGTCGGGGCCGAGGGCGGAGAGGGCGGCCACGGCAGTGGCGATCTTGGTGGTGGAGGCGGGGGTGAGGGCCGTGTCGGCGCCGGAGCCGTAGAGGCGCCTGCCGGTGGCCACGTCGACGACCACGGCGGTGCGGGTGCTGCCGAGCGCCGAGTCGCGCAGGAGGGGCCCCAGGAGGTCCGTGAGGGCCGTTCCTGAGATTCCGGCGGGTGCTCCGGTCGGCGCCGACTTCACGGTGTTCGTGGCGCCGCCCAGGCCCGTCAGGACGGATCCGGCGCTTGGCGCGGGGCTGGGTTCTCCCGCGGCGGTGCCGGAACCGTGATCTGCACCACCCGTCCGCTCCAGGGCGACAGCCCGGTCCCGCTCGGCCGTACGCTGACCGTTGGCGTCCCAGGGGCCCGCCGCGGTCACCACACCGGCGGCCAGCGCGAGCCCGGCCGTGGCGGCGCCCGCGGTGTACTGCCAGGTCCTGAAGGTCCGGGGACGAGGGGAGCGGACCAGGGTGGCCAGCCGGGGTCCCGTCGCGCGCGTGATGCGGGCCAGCCGCGGCCCGACTGCCCGAGCCGCCCGTGTGACCTGCGGTTTCGTGGCGGTCACCACGCGTGCCAGACGCGGTCGCACGGCACCCGCGAGCTTCCGCACACGCGGTTTCGCGGACTGCCAAGGCCTCAGCTCTGGCACGACCACCAGCCCCTTTCGCGATCACACACCTGCGTGAGGGACACTTAACCATCAGAACTATGTGTTGATCATGGAGGAGCCACCGGTGGAGTTCGACGTCACGATCGAGATCCCGAAGGGTTCGCGGAACAAGTACGAGGTGGACCACGAGACCGGTCGGATCCGCCTGGACCGTCGTCTCTTCACCTCGACCAGTTACCCGGCCGACTACGGCTTCGTCGAGAACACCCTCGGCGAGGACGGCGACCCGCTGGACGCGCTGGTCATCCTGGAGGAGCCGACCTTTCCCGGCTGCCTCATCAAGTGCCGCGTCATCGGCATGTTCCGGATGACCGACGAGGCCGGCGGCGACGACAAGCTGCTGTGCGTCCCGGCGTCCGACCCGCGGGTGGAGCACCTTCGGGACATCCACCACGTGTCGGAGTTCGACCGCCTGGAGATCCAGCACTTCTTCGAGGTCTACAAGGACCTGGAGCCCGGCAAGTCCGTCGAGGGCGCCAACTGGGTGGGCCGCACCGACGCCGAGGCGGAGATCGAGCGGTCGTACAAGCGCTTCAAGGAGCAGGGCGGTCACTGACCCTGTCCGAGCACGGGAAACGGGCCGCACGCACGCGTGAGGCCCGTTTTTCGTGTCCGCTGTGGGTTCATGCTCATACTGGGGCTCAAGTGAAGTTGTCGTTCAGGGAGCGTTACGACGGTGACGGAGGAGGAGGACCGCAAGCCCCGGTCGGACGAGGCGCGGTACGACCCGGAGATCACGTCCGAGTTCGCCGTTCCGGCGGGCATCGCGGTCCCCGAGGCCGGCGTCGAGCCTGAGACCACGTCCGAGTTCGTGGTGCCGAAGGGGCTTGCGGCGCCGCAGCCCGCGACCGGCGAGTCGGAGGGCTCGGCGTTCAGCATGCCGAGCACCTTCAGCGCCTACGACGCCCCGGCCGCCTTCACCCCCGCCTCCGGATTCCCCACGGTCAGTCTCATCAAGGACGCGCCCTGGCAGGACCGGATGCGCACGATGTTGCGTATGCCGGTGGCCGAGCGGCCGGCGCCGGAGCCGGTGCAGAAGGCCGAGGAGGGCGGGCCGGCTGTCCCGCGCGTGCTCGACCTGACCCTTCGTATCGGGGAGCTGCTGCTGGCGGGCGGCGAGGGCGCGGAGGACGTGGAGGCCGCGATGTTCGCGGTCTGCCGGTCGTACGGCCTGGACCGCTGCGAGCCGAACGTCACCTTCACACTGCTGGCGATCTCCTACCAGCCCTCGCTCGTCGACGACCCGGTGACGGCGTCCCGGACGGTACGGCGGCGCGGCACCGACTACACGCGTCTGGCCGCCGTCTTCCGGCTCGTGGACGACCTCACCGACCCCGAGACCCATGTCTCCCTGGAGGAGGCCTACCGGCGGCTCGCGGAGATCCGCCGCAACCGGCACCCGTACCCCGGCTGGGCGCTGACCGGGGCGAGCGGACTCCTCGCCGGGGCCGCCTCGGTGCTCGTCGGCGGTGACTTCCTGGTGTTCGTGGCGGCCGCGATCGGCGCGATGCTCGGCGACCGGCTGGCGTGGCTGTGCGCTGGGCGAGGGCTGCCGGAGTTCTACCAGTTCATGATCGCCGCGATGCCGCCGGCCGCGATCGGGGTCGCCTTCGCGCTCGCCCACGTCGATGTCGCGGCGTCCGCGGTCGTCACCGGTGGGCTGTTCGCACTGCTGCCCGGACGGGCCCTCGTGGCGGGCGTCCAGGACGGGCTCACCGGCTTCTACATCACCGCCTCCGCGCGCCTGCTGGAGGTCATGTACTTCTTCGTCGGCATCGTCATCGGGGTGCTGACGGTCCTGTACTTCGGCGTGAAGCTGGGTGGCCGGCTCAACCCCGACGCGACGCTGATCGGCTCCGAGCGGCCGCTGCTGCAGATCGCCGCGTCGATGGTGCTGTCGCTGACCTTCGCCGTGCTGCTCCAGCAGGAGCGGTCCACCGTGCTGGCCGTGACCCTCAACGGCGGTGTGGCGTGGTGCGTTTACGGTGCGATGCACTACACCGGAGGAATCTCGCCGGTCGCCTCCACGGCCGCGGCGGCCGGCCTCGTGGGCTTGTTCGGGCAGCTGCTGTCGCGGTACCGGTTCGCTTCCGCGCTGCCGTACACGACCGCGGCGATCGGGCCGTTGCTGCCGGGGTCGGCGACCTATTTCGGGCTGTTGTCGATGGCCCAGAACGAGGTCGACAAGGGGTTGGTGTCGTTGGCCAAGGCGGCGTCGCTGGCCATGGCCATCGCCATCGGGGTCAACCTGGGGTCGGAGATCTCGCGGTTGGGGCTGCGGGTCGGTTCGGCCGGGAAGCGGCGGGCCGCGAAGCGGACGCGGGGGTTCTGAGCGCCTGGAGGGCAGGGGGCTCGGGTGAGACGGCGACTGCGGGTGCGTTGTGGTTGCTCGCGCAGTTTCCCGCGCCCCTTCCGGGGCGCTTTCGCTTACGGCGCTCGGTAGTGGTCCTCGCTGGGCGGGTACTGCTGCTGGCCGTAGCCGTGCTGGCTGTAGCCGCCCTGGCCGTAGTACGGCTGCTGCTGGGGCTGCCGGCCGTACTGCTGCTGCTGCTGCTGAGGAGCCTGCTGCCCGCCGTACTGCTGCTGCGGAGCCTGCTGCTGGCCGTACTGCTGCTGCGGAGCCTGCTGCCCGCCGTACTGCTGCTGCGGAGCCTGCTGCCCGCCGTACGTCGGGTCGATCCTGCGGAGCTGGGTCGTCGCGTCGTCCAGCACCGGCGGGGCGGGGTGCTGCTGGAACGGCTGCTGGGCCGGCGCCGCCTTCTTGTTCTTCGAGCGGGCCCGCAGGAATTCGATGATGATCGGGATCACCGAGACGAGGACGATGAGGATCAGGATCGCCTCGATGTTGTTCTTGACGAAGTCGATCTTGCCGAGCCAAGAGCCGAGCAGGGTGACACCGGCGCCCCAGAGGGCACCGCCGATGACGTTGAACACCAGGAACGAGCGGTAGGCCATGCCGCTGACACCGGCGATGATCGGCGTGAACGTGCGGATCACCGGCACGAAGCGGGCCAGGATCAGGGACTTCGGGCCGTGCTTCTCGAAGAACTCGTGCGCCTTGGCGACGTTCTCCTGCTTGAAGAGGCGGGAGTTCGGGCGGTTGAAGAGCGACGGGCCGACCTTCTTGCCGAACATGTAGCCCGCCTGGTCGCCGAGGATCGCGGCGACGCAGATCAGGGCGATGGCTCCCCACAGGGGGAAGTCCAGCTGGTTCGAGGTGATCAGCAGGCCGCAGGTGAACAGGAGGGAGTCACCGGGGAGGAAGAAGCCGATCAAGAGGCCCGACTCCGCGAAGACGACCAGGAGCAGGCCCCAGATGCCGAACGAGTCGAGAAGTTGGTTCGGATCCAGCCAGCTCGGGCCGAGGGCAAGCGTCATAACGGTTCCGGGCTCCTGAGGGTGGGGGCACTACGGCGTCCTGGTGCGGCCGCACAAAGCTATCAACGCAATGTGTCCGCCCCAGGTTCCACCGGTGGATCCAGGGTGCCCTGTGGCCGGGCTGGGGAAGACCTGTGGACACGGGTATCGAAGAATACGGCGGCGGTCGGGGACCCCGGCCCGATGTACCGGTGGTCACCACGAACGACGTTCCCGGGTACCGGGTGCGGGAGGTCATCGGCGAGGTCTTCGGGCTGACCGTGCGCTCCCGGCACCTGGGCAGTCAGATCGGCGCGGGTCTGAAGTCGATGATCGGCGGTGAGCTGAAGGGGCTGACGAAAACACTCGTACAGACCCGCATCCAGGCCATGGAGCGGCTGGTGGAACAGGCACGCGCGCGTGGCGCCAACGCCGTGCCGGCCTTCCGGTTCGATGTGACCGGGGCGGCGGACGCGGGGACCGAGGTGTGCGCGTACGGCACGGCTGTCATCGTCGACAAGGTCCGGCTACGCCGTGTGCCGTGCCGCGTTCGCCTCGATCGCCTCCTTCAGGTGCCTGGCCATGCCCGGGGCCATCGAGTCGTAGAACGCCTTGAAGCGCTCGTCGGACATGTACATCCCGGCGAGACCGCGGTGCATCTCGTACGGGCAGTCGTAGAACCAGGTCGAAATGTGCTGCCGGTGCTCCTCGGCCATGTCCATTGCCCGTGCGCCGGTCGGCGGCTCGGCCTCGTTCACCAGGGCGGCGTAACGCTCGCCCCAGTCGTCGACCTCGGCCTTCATGCGCTGCCAGTCGGCCTTGGTGTAGCGGGCGGCCCGGCGCTGCGACTCGGCGTAGGCCTCGGTGCCGCCCCAGCGCTGCTCGGCCTCCTCGGCGTACTGCTCGGGGTCCTTGTCGCCGAAGACCTCGAAGCGTTCCTCGGGGGTGAGGTTGATGCCCATCCTGCGTGCCTCCATGGCGTGCTCCACGGCCGCGGCCATCTTCTGCAGCTTCTCGATCCGGGCGGTCAGCAGGTCGTGCTGGCGGCGCAGATGCGCGCGCGGGTCCGCGTCCGGGTCGTCGAGCAGGGCCGCGACCTCGTCGAGTGGGAAGCCGAGCTCCCGGTAGAACAGGATCCGCTGCAGCCGGTCGAGGTCGGCGTCGCCGTAACGCCGGTGCCCGGCGGGGCTGCGCTCGCCGGGGACCAGCAGGCCGATCTCGTCGTAGTGGTGCAGGGTGCGCACGGTGACGCCGGCGAACGCGGCGACCTGTCCGACGGAGTAGCTCACTTCCGCTCCTTTCCGCGCTCCACCCTGGGTCCTCACGTCACGTGAGGTGCAAGCCCGGTGCGTCGGAGCCTTCTGACGCCCGTTCATTCAGGATGTTGTGTCGGTTTTGCCCGCTTATGGTGGGGCGGTGGCCCAGGACACCGCGCGGCAGGCGCTCCCCACCCCACCCTCGGCCCCCGCGCGTGCCCTGCTGCCGCTGATCCTGCCCTCCCTCGTCGTCGGCGTCGCCAGCAGCCTGCTGTACCTGCTGGTGAGTTCGCTGGCGGGGCGGTTCCAGCACGTTCTCTGGAACAACCTGCCGGACGCGCTCGGCATCGGGCGGTACTCGGTGCTGTGGATGCTGGTGATGCTGACCGCGACCGGCATCGCGGTCGGCCTGGTGGTGTGGACGGTGCCCGGGCACGCGGGGCCCGATCCGGCCACCCTGGGCCTGGAGGCGGTGGCGTTGCCGCCCGCCGTGCTGCCGGGGCTGCTGCTGGCGACCGTGCTGATGCTGGCGGGCGGGCCGAGTCTCGGTCCCGAGAACCCGATCATCGCGGTGAACGTGGGGCTGGCGCTGTGGCTCGGGAGCCTCGCGATGCCCCGGCTGCCGGGCTCGCTGTGGCCCGCGCTGGCCGGCGCGGCGACGCTCGGCGCGATGTTCGGTACGCCGGTGGCGGCGGCCCTGGTGATCTCGGAGGCGCTGGCCGGGAAGCCGCTGAAGGGGGCGCTGTGGGACAACCTCTTCGGGCCGCTGACGGCCGCGGGGGCGGGCGCGATGACGACCGCCCTGGTGGCCCGTCCGACCCTGGACCTCGGGCTGCCCGCGGTCGGCCGGCTGCGCTGGCCCGATCTGCTGTCGGCTCTGCTGATCGCCCCCGTGGCCGCGCTGCTCGGTATGCTCGCCGTCTGCGCCTTCCCGTACGTCCACGGGGCCTTCCAGCGCCTCCGGCATCCCATGCTGGCCCTGCCGGCCGGCGGTGTCGTCCTCGGTCTTCTGGGCGCGCTGGGCGGCCATCTGACGCTTTTCAAGGGGCTTGACGAGGTCACGGTCCTGGCGAAGGACCCGCAGAGCTGGTCGGCCGGGCAGTTCGCGGTGATGACGGTCGTGAAGCTGGCCGCGCTGCTGGTGGCCGCGGCCTGCGGCTTCCGCGGTGGCCGGATCTTCCCCTCGGTGTTCATCGGCGCGGCCCTCGGGCTGTGCGCCCATGCCCTGGTGCCCGCCGTCCAGCCCTCGGTGGGCGTGGCGGCAGGTGTGCTGGGCATGCTGTTGGCGATCACCCGACAGGGCTGGGTGAGCCTGTTCACAGCCGCCGTGCTCGTGGCCTCGCCGGTGATCCTCGCCCTGCTGTGCATCGCGTCGCTGCCCGCGTGGCTGCTGGTGACCGGACGGCCGAAGATGCAGTTGCGGGCGGACGGCACGGCCCTGCGCTGAACCTTGTGAAACTGCTCTAGGAGGCACTGTCATGCCGCTCCACAAAGGATCCGGGAACCACCGAGAGCGACCCATGTCCGTCAACCCGTTCTTCGGTGAGGCGAGCCCGGTCGCCGGCATGGTGGAGGCCCCTCCCACGCACCGGCTGCCGGACGGCCCGCTGCCGCCCTCGACGGCCTACCAACTGGTTCATGACGAGCTGATGCTGGACGGCAACGCCCGGCTGAATCTCGCCACCTTCGTCACCACCTGGATGGAACCGCAGGCCGGGGTCCTGATGGCGGAGTGCGACGACAAGAACATGATCGACAAGGACGAGTACCCGCGCACCGCCGAGCTGGAGCGGCGCTGTGTGGCGATGCTCGCCGACCTGTGGAACGCGCCGGATCCGGCCGGCACGATCGGATGTTCGACGACCGGCTCCAGCGAGGCCTGCATGCTGGCCGGGATGGCGATGAAGCGCCGCTGGGCGCAGCGCAACACCGACCGCTATCCGGGCACCGCCCGGCCGAACCTGATCATGGGCATCAACGTCCAGGTCTGCTGGGAGAAGTTCTGCAACTTCTGGGAGGTGGAGGCCCGGTTCGTGCCGATGGAGGGCGACCGTTACCACCTGGACCCGCAGGCCGCCGCCGAGCTGTGCGACGAGAACACCATCGGGGTCGTCGGCATCCTCGGCTCCACCTTCGACGGGTCGTACGAGCCCATCGCCGACCTCTGCGCCGCCCTGGACACCCTCCAGGAGCGCACCGGCCTGGACATCCCGGTCCACGTGGACGGCGCGTCCGGCGCCATGATCGCGCCCTTCCTCGACGAGAACCTGGTATGGGACTTCCGCCTGCCGCGGGTGGCGTCGATCAACACCTCGGGGCACAAGTACGGGCTGGTCTACCCGGGCGTCGGCTGGGCGCTGTGGCGCGACAAGGAGGCACTGCCCGAGGAGCTCGTCTTCCGGGTCAACTACCTGGGCGGCGACATGCCCACCTTCGCCCTCAACTTCTCCCGCCCCGGCGCCCAGGTGGTCGCGCAGTACTACACGTTCCTGCGGCTCGGCCGGGACGGCTACCGCGCGGTGCAGCAGGCGTCGCGGGACGTGGCCACCGGGCTCGCCGAACGCATCGAGGCGCTCGGCGACTTCCGGCTCCTCACCCGGGGCGACGAGTTGCCCGTGTTCGCCTTCACCGTCGCCGACCACGTGACGTCGTACGACGTCTTCGACGTCTCCCGGCGTCTGCGCGAGAGCGGCTGGCTGGTGCCGGCGTACACCTTCCCGGCGAACCGGGAGGACCTGTCCGTGCTGCGGGTGGTGTGCCGCAACGGCTTCTCCAAGGACCTGGCCGAGCTGTTCCTCGAGGACCTGAGCCGGCTGCTGCCCGAACTGCGCCGGCAGCCGCACCCGTCGACCAGGGACAAGGAAGCGGCCACCAGCTTCCACCACTAGGACCTGTCCGGCGGATCAAGTCGCCTGCCAGGGTCCGCGACGCCGGCGTGATCCGCCGGACGCCCCCTACGGGGTGTCTAGGAGGCCTGCTCCAGGGCCACGAGTTCGAAGGCCGTCTTCCCGTCCAGGGACTCGCGGACGATGTCGGCGTGGCCCGCGTGCCGGGCGAGTTCGCGGATCAGGTGGAGGCAGACCCAGCGCATGGAGACCCGGCCCTCCGGGGGGAACCACGGCTGCGGCGGGAGCGGGAAGGTGTCGTCGAGGCTGGGGACGGAGCTGATGAACTTCTCCGTCTCGGCGGCGACCTGCTCCCAGTAGGCGAGTTGCGAGGCCACCGTCTCCTCGCCGACCAGCTGGAAGGTCTCGTGCCAGTTCGACTGGTCCCGCTCCACGGCGGGCGGCTCCTGCTTGGCGCGGGCGATCCAGCTCTGCTCGACCTCGGTGACATGCTTGAGCAGGCCCGCCAGGGACAGCTCGCTCGCGCTCGGCTTGCTCGACGCCTGCTCGTCCGTCAGGCCGAGCAGCGCCCGGCGGATGCCGCCGCGCTGTTCCTCGATGAAGGAGAGCAGTGCTCCGCGCTCGTCGCCCTGTGCTTCCGCGGGAACGTGAGTGACCATGACCGGCCGCCTTTCCTCGGGTCGTGTTGCCCTGACACCGACGAAGCTACGGGCCCACTAGGACAGATGACGTCCTAATGGGCCCGGAAGTGACCGCCTCTCCGACCGGCTAGAACGGGAAGCCGCTCCGGCCGTGCTGGACCGAGATCCACTTCAGGGTGGTGAAGGACTCCACTGTGGTCTCGCCGTTCAGTCGGCCGAGGCCGGAGTGCTTCTCCCCGCCGAAGGGGACGACGGGCTCGTCGTGGACCGTGCCGTCGTTGACGTGGAACATGCCGGTGTCGATCCGCTTGGCGAAGGACACGCCCCGCTCGATGTCACCGGTGTGGACGGCGCCGCTGAGGCCGTACGGGGTGTCGTTGACGAGGCGTACGGCCTCCTCCTCGCCGTCGAACGGGATGAGGAAGGCGACCGGGCCGAAGACCTCCTGGCGGAGCAGCTCGGAGCCGGCCGGGACGTCGGTGAGGACCGAGGGCTCGACCAGGTTGTCGGTGGTCGTGCCGTGCACCAGGGCCGTGGCGCCCTCGGCGATGGCCTGCTCGACCGTGGCCGAGATCGACTCGGCCTGCTGGGAGTTGATGACCGGGCCGATGATGGTCTGGGGGTCGCGCGGGTCGCCGGACTTGAGGGTCTTCACCTTGGCGACGAACTTCTCGGTGAACTCGTCGGCGATCGAGCGGTCGACCAGCACACGGTTGGCGGCCATGCAGACCTGGCCCTGGTGGACGTACCGGCTGAAGACCGCCGCGTCGACCGCGTAGTCGATGTCGGCGTCGTCCAGGACCACCAGCGCGCTGTTTCCGCCCAGTTCGAGCACCGAGCGCTTGAAGAGCGAGGCGCAGACGGTGGCCACGTGGCGGCCGACCTTGTCGGAGCCGGTGAAGGAGATGACCTTCGGGATGGGGTGCTCGATGAAGGCGTCGCCGATCTCCGCGATGTCCGTGACGACGACGTTGAGCAGGCCGCCCGGCAGGCCCGCGTCCTCGAAGAGCTTCGCGACCAGGGCGCCGCCGACGATCGGGGTGTTCTGGTGCGGCTTGAGGACCACGGCGTTGCCGAGAGCGAGCGCCGGGGCGACCGACTTGATCGACAGCAGGAAGGGGAAGTTGAAGGGGCTGATCACGCCCACGACACCGACCGGCACGCGGTAGAGGCGGTTCTCCTTGCCGTCCACCGGGGAGGGCATGATCTTGCCCTCGGGGCGCAGCGCCCACTGGATCGACTCGCGCAGGAACTCCTTGGCGAGGTGCAGCTCGAAGGCGGCCTTCAGATGCGTGCCGCCGAGCTCGGCGATGATCGCGTCGGTGATCTCCGCCTCGCGCTCCCCGATGAGGCGCAGGGCCTTCTCGAAGACGGCACGGCGGGCGTAGGGATTGGTGGCGGCCCACTGCTTCTGGGCGCGCGCGGCGGCCTGGTAGGCCTGATCTATCTCCTCGACCGAGGCTATGGTGATCGACGCCAGCTTCTCCCCGTCGTACGGGTTGAAGTCGATGATGTCCCAGGAACCGGTCCCCGGGCGCCACTCACCGTCGATGTACTGCTGGGCCAGGTCGGTGAAATAGGACGACATGTGATCCCTCGATCCCCTGCTGCGTCGGCAGTCGATGCAGACACCCGATCCACATCCACATCACGGTTGATCGCACGTCATCGTACTTGCGTGACCTGGGAGTTGGGACATCCACCGGCGATCTCCGCGCAGGACCGAGGGAAAACCCTCTACCGGGCTCAGGAGAGCTGGAGCAGGCCGCGCAGCAGGTCCCGGCTCTCGTCCGGTCCGGGGCTGTCCTGCTGGAGTTCCTTCAGCGCCTGCTCGTACTGGGCGACGTCCTCGCCCTTGTCGAGGTAGAGCGCACTGGTGAGCTGCTCCAGGTAGACCACGTCGGACAGGTCGGACTCCGGGAAGCTCAGGATCGTGAAGGAGCCGCCCTCGCCGGAGTGGCCGCCGAAGCTGAACGGCATGATCTGGAGCCGTACGTTGGACCGCTCCGAGATCTCGACGAGATGCTGGAGCTGACCGCGCATCACCTCGCGGCTGCCGTAGGGCCGGCGCAGGGCCGCCTCGTCGAGGACGATGTGGAAGTCGGGGGCGTTTTCGGCCACCAGGTACTTCTGCCGCTCCATGCGCAGGGTGACCCGGCGTTCTATGTCGGCCTCGCCGGCACCCTTCATGCCGCGCCGCACCACGGCGCGCGCGTACTCCTCGGTCTGGAGGAGGCCGTGGACGAACTGCACCTCGTACGCCCGGATCAGATGTGCCGCGCCCTCCAGGCCGACATAGGTGGGGAACCAGCTCGGCAGGACGTCGGAGTAGCTGTGCCACCAGCCCGCCACGTTGGCCTCGCGGGCGAGGGAGATGAGCTGTTCGCGCTCGGCCTCGTCGGTGATGCCGTACAGCGTCAGCAGGTCTTCCACGTCCCTTGTCTTGAAGCTCACCCGGCCCAGCTCCATACGGCTGATCTTCGATTCGGAGGCACGGATCGAGTACCCGGCGGCCTCACGGGTGATGCCCCGTGCCTCACGCAGCCGCCTGAGTTGCGAGCCGAGCAGCATTCGCCGCACCACCGATCCGGGCTCTCCCGCGCTCACGTTCGCCAGCCTCCCCAACCCGTCTCCAGGGCCCGCAGTCTGCCACTAAAACACTCCGAGCAGTACTCGTCCGGTTACGGAAACGGAAAGCGGACAAAGTCTAAGCACAGGAAGTTGCAAGCAGGTAGTGAGCCAAGCGCGGCAAGTTGGCGGAAAAAATGGCCAACAAGCGGTACGGGAGGGTCCAATTCGGTCGCGTGCACGTGCATCTGCCCTTGCATCTGCTGTGCGCATCCGAAACCATGGTCCCGCGCCACCGCTGCATCGCAACGACCGCGAATTCCCGGGAGTGCCTCGCATGGGGACGAATGGATCGACCATGCTCAAGCCATTACGGCAGGGCCTTCCGCCGCTTGATCCCGCGGCCGTGTCCAACGCCGCCTCCTGCGCCCTGCCGGCCCGCTACGAAGCGGTGCGCGAGGCCCGGCTGTTCACCCGGAGAACGCTCGACCAGTGGGACGTCGGCGACCGCTTCGACGACATCTGTCTGGTCGTCTCGGAGCTCGTCACCAACGCCCTGCGGCACGCGGTGCCCGGCGAGTCCGAGCGCCCCGCAGCCCCGCACACACCGGCCGTGCGGCTGCATCTGATGCGGTGGACCGAGCGGCTGGTGTGCGCGGTGCGCGACCCGAGCCACGACACCCCCGCCCCCAGAGACTCCGACGACTTCTCGGCGGAGTCGGGCCGCGGGCTGTTCCTGGTCGACTCCTTCAGCGACAGCTGGGGCTGGCACCCGCTGGCTGGCGCCCTCAGCGGCAAGGTCGTATGGGCGCTCTTCCGGCTCCAGCCCGCCGAATAGGGAACCCGGCGTCTTCGGACGCCGGGTTTCTACGCGCGTTACTCACAGTGCGGTGAATACGCCGAGTTCCTCCTGGTGGGCCCGGCGTCAGCTCGCGATCAGGTGGTCGAACTCACCGTCCTTGACGCCGAGGAGCATCGCCTCGATCTCCGCGCGCGTGTAGACGAGCGCCGGGCCGTCTGGGAAGCGCGAGTTGCGCACCGCCACATCACCGCCCGGCAGCCGCGCGAACTCGACGCAGGAACCCTGCGAGTTGCTGTGCCTGCTCTTCTGCCAGGCCACTCCGTCCAGCTGCGTCGCAGCCATGCCGTTGTACACGTCAAACCCCCCGTACACGCCGTCAACGTCGAGGTCCACAGGTCGCTCCCCGCTGGTGCACTAGCTGGCTGATGTGGCCATTGATGCTCTGGTCAACTGATCCGGATCATAGCCCTGTTCACGTGCAGGTGCATGAGCAGATGCACGTGCACGCGCGGTGTTCCTCCGGTTACAGCTTTGACGCACGCTTTACCCGAGCTGCTCCAGCGTCTGCCCCAGAGCTGCCCAGACATGCGACCGCCAGCCCCCGTCCATGATCTTGCGCGCCATCATCTGCGCCGGGTCGTCCGGATCGAACCACTCGTGCACTAGGAAGAGACGCGTATCGCGGCCCTCGTGTTCCAGCGTCCATGTGATGGTCCAGTGAGCGAGATTGGCCGGATCGGGATCGGACCACCGGACGGACAGCATCCGCTCCGGGTCGCAGGCGAGAACCTGCACGTCGACGACGCCCGAGAAGCGGGTGTTGGGATGCGGAACCGATGTCATCCGGTACCGGTGACCGACCCTGGGGCGGAAGTCTCGGCCCCCTGCATCTGCCACTGCACGAGCAGATCGGGCTCCGTGAGGGCGCGCCAGACCTTCCTGGGCGGATGCGGAAGGAACTGGTCCACGCGGATGGTGGTCAGGTCGTCGTCACCGTCGGAGGGCAGGCCGGTCGTCATGGCCGCTCATCGTCGGGCATGCGGTCGAGCAGCGCGCCGGGGTCCTGCAACCGGTCGCGCCAGAACCGCTCGTACGGATGGAGCCAGTCCTGCAGGTCGGCCAGCGGGGCCGCCTCCAGCCGGTAGATGCGCTGCCGGCCCGAGCGCTGCTCGGAGACGAGGCCGGCCTCCCGGAGCACTCTGAGGTGTTCCGAGAGGCTGGGGCGGCGCATGTCGAAGTGGTCGGCAAGGGCCTGGACCGCCTGGGGCCCGCCGTCGCGCAGCAGCCTCAGCACCTCACGCCGGGTGGCGTTGGCGAGCGCGGCGAAGACGCGGTCCTCGACGGCGCCAGTCGTGGTCATGCCCGGTCTCCTAGCCGTGAGCCTCCGTGAGCAGCATCAGACCGTTGCCGTCCGGGTCCCGGAAGGAGGCCATCCGGGACCACGGGAACTCGTCCGGGCCCTGCACGTCGGTGCCCGCCTCGGCGAGCCGCGCACAGTCGGCGTCGACATCGGTCGTCACCAACATGATCCCCCTAGCCGAGCCGGGTTCGAAATCACCCATCCCCGGCCCGGAGAGCGTGAAGACGGTCTGCGCGCCCGCGGGGGCGACCTGGAGCCAGCGTCCCTGGGGCAGGTCCAGGTCGGCGGTCACCTCGAATCCGAGTACGTCCCGGTAGAAGCGCAGGGCCCGGCCCTGGTCGGTGACGGGGAGGGTGACGAAAGAGGCGTGGGTGATGTGGGTGCTCATGCGCAAGCCAATAGGTAGGCACTTTTCTACCAGTCAAGCGTAGGTAAACGCCTACCTATACCGCCGCGTCCTAGCGGGCGACTCCGTATGGCAGCAGTGCCATCTCGCGCGCGTTCTTGATCGCCCGGGCCAGCAGTCGCTGCTGCTGGGCGGTGACTCGGGTGACGCGGCGGCTGCGGATCTTCCCCCGGTCGGAGACGAACTTCCGCAGGAGGTCGGTGTCCTTGTAGTCGATATAGGTCACGCCCGCCTGGTCCAGCGGGTTCGGCCGGTTCTTCGCCGGCTTGCGGTCGGTCGAGCGGGGCATGGCGGGGTCAGACCTCCAGGAGGGTGTCAAAGGCGGGCGGCAGCCGTTTCCAGGCGGCGCGCCCGGCGGCATACTCGGCATCGGTCAACAGGCAGGACTCCAGCAGCCGTTCGAGCCCGTCGCGGTCGAGGCCGGGGGACGTGAAGACGAGGTGCTGGCAGCAGTCGCCGTGCTCCGGGTGCCAGTCCAGCGCGGCGGCGGCCCGGCGCACCGGCGGGACCAGCTCCCAGGCCGCGTCCGGGAGCGAGGCGAGCCACGGCCCGGCGCTCTCCACACAGAGGGCGCCGCCCGCCGCGTCCCAGTGCAGCAGCACGTCGGGCTTGTCGGCGAGCCAGAACCGGCCCCGGCTGCGGGCGGCCGCGCAGGTCACGTCCTCCAGGGCCGCGTACAGCCGCTCGGGATGGAAGGGCCGCCTGCGGTGCCAGACCAGCGTGGTGACGCCGTGGGCGTCGGCCTCGGCGGGCAGCAGGGCGCAGGCCGGGTGCTGGGCGGCGGCGGCCGCCTCCACGTCGAAGCCGGCGAGGGCGGCCCGGGCCAGCGGGGAGTCGGGCGCAGGGCCCGCCGAGTCCCCCGGAATGCCGCCCGGCAGGGGGACTCGGCGGGCTGTCGGGTGGAGCTGCGCCAGCAGCTCGCGGTCCTCGTCGTCGGCCTCCGGAGAGTCGACGACGGCGAGGACGGGGGCGTACTCCAGCTGCCGGGCGAAGGTGTCGGCGACCGTACGCTGGTCGGTGGCGGCCGCGGCGAGGCCGGTGTCGGCGAGGTCGTCGCCGTTGCCGAGGTACGGCAGCAGGAGCGCCGGGTCCACGGCGGTGATCACACCGGTGACCGTGAGCCCGCCCGCGACGACCACCTCGGCCATCGCCTTGGGCTCGACGGAGTCCCACAGCTCGACGATCGCGAGCCGGTTGACGCCGTCGGCGGCGAGCCTGCGCAGCTCGGGCACCAGGTCCTCGCGCAGGGCACAGCAGGCGCAGTCGTTGACCAGGGGCGTCTCGCCCTTGGACAACGGACCGGTGGCGTCCCGGACGGTCCGTACGACCATGCCGTCGGCGGCCGTCGAGAGGTCGTGGTGGAGGACGACGGCGCCGGGGACGTCGGCGAGCAGCCTGGCGACGGTCTGCCTGCGGGCGTCGGCGTGCAGCCCGCCGACGATCACGACGGGGAGCGGGGCGGTGGGGAGCGGGGCGTCGGGGAGCATCAGCCCTGCCGCCTTCCGTACCGCCGCTCGAAGCGCTCCACGCGCCCGGCGGTGTCCAGGACGCGGGCGGTGCCGGTGTAGAAGGGGTGGCTGACGTTCGAGATCTCGACGTCCACCACCGGGTAGGTCTGGCCGTCCTCCCACTCGATCGTCTTCTCGCTCGTCATCGTCGAGCGGGTGAGGAAGGCATGGTTCGCGGCACGGTCACGGAACACGACCGGGCCGTAGGCGGGGTGGATTCCCTTGCGCATGGCGGCGTTTCAGCGCTCCTCTCGGAAGTCGACGTGCCGGCCGGCGACCGGGTCGAACTTGCGCAGGGTCATACGGTCCGGGTCGTTCCGGCGGTTCTTGCGGGTCACGTATGTGTAGCCGGTCCCTGCGGTGGACCGGAGCTTGATGACCGGACGGAGTTCGTTGCGTGCCATGACTGCTACATTACTGAAAATGAATCCCATTAGCACTAATCTTTGACACGAGAGGTACGTCACCATGTCCGCCCACTGCATGCTGACCGGCGCCCAGCCCGGCTTCGGCAACCGCATCTCGCACTCCCACCGGCGGACCTCCCGCCGCTTCGACCCGAACATCCAGACCAAGCGCTACTGGCTGCCGAGCGAGAACCGGCACGTACGGCTCCGGCTGAGCGCCCGCGCGGTGAAGACGGTCGACACGATCGGCGTGGAGGCGGCCGTGGCGCGCATCCGCGCGCGGGGCGTGAAGGTCTGACGGGGGCGAGGCACCGATATGGCGAAGAAGAGCAAGATCGCGAAGAACGAGCGGCGGCAGGAGACCGTCGCCCGGTACGCCGCCCGCCGGGCCGAACTGAAGGAGATCGTCCGGCGGCCGTCCAGCACCGAGGCCGAGCGTCTCGCCGCCCAGCGTGAGCTGCGCAGGCAGCCGCGCGACGCGAGCGCCACGCGCGTGCGCAACCGCGACCAGGTGGACGGCCGACCGCGCGGCTACTTCCGCACGTTCGGTCTGTCCCGCGTGAATCTGCGGGAGCAGGCCCACAGCGGATACCTGCCTGGCGTACGCAAGTCCTCCTGGTGAGTCCTGGTAGCTTGCCGCTGTCGATCGGGCGAACGGGCGGCCGACCTCCCTAGAGCTCGACCCCCCTAGAGCTTGGGAGCGTTGCGGTGACCACGGCTACGGCGAGAACGGCTACGACGCACATGGCTACGGCTGCGCGGCACGCGGAGACGGCTACGGCCGCGCGGCACGCGGAGACGGCTACGGCCGCGCGGCACGCGGAGACGGCTACGGCCGCGCGGCACGCGGAGACGGCTACGGCTGGGGTGCACATGGAGACTGCTGCGGCGCGGGGCGCATCGGCCGTGCGGCCGGCCGTACGGATCATGGCCGCCGCCGCGGGGCTGGTGGGCGCGCTCGCTCTGACCGCCTGCGGCAGCGGCGGCGGCTCCGGCGGCGGCTCTTCGACCACCCCATCGGGCACGTCGTCCGCGGCGGCGACTGCCACGTCCGGATCGGACGGCGCCACGGCATCGTCCGACGCGCTGCAGGGCAGTTGGATCACCACGAGCGGTGGCAAGATCGTCGCCCTGGTGATCACCGGCAAGCAGGCCGGGCTCTTCGAGACCGGCGGGTCCATGTGCAGCGGGACCGCCGGTGAGAAGGCCGGGATGCGGATGATCCACCTCAGCTGCACGCGCGGCAGCAAGGACCGGGTCACCGGAATGGTCGACTCGGTCAGCAAGAGCGGCATGCAGGTCACCTGGTCCGGAAAATCCGGCGAGGAGACCTACACCAAGGCGGAGGGCGGCAAGCTGCCGTCGGGGCTGCCGACGGCGAACCTTGGGCAATAGGGGCAGCGGGACCGTGTCCGGCGGCTGAGGCGCGCTCCGGCCGGTCGTCGCGGGCCGCTGCGAAGGCGCCGTGAAGGGGTCAAGGGCGGGGGCGGGCGCGCGACACCCGGGCGGGGGCGTGATGATGCGTGGGACACCGCCACGACCTCGATGGGGATCTGCTCATGCGCGCCATTCCGCTCACCGTCACGGCCCTCGCCGCCGCCCTCGCCCTGACCGCCTGCGACGACGGCAACGCCGGCTCCAGCGGCAAGAACAGCTCGGCCTGCGAGATCGGCAAGGTCTCCGTCCAGGTCGGCTCCGCGAGCGTCGCGCCGGCCGCGGGGGACACCGGGGAGGTGCCGGTGAGCCTCACGAACCAGAGCGCGCCGTGCACGCTGGACGGCTTCGCCGGCGTGACGCTGAAGGCGGGCGGCACCTCGGCGACGGTGCCCACCCAGTCGGGCGCCAAGTCCGACAAGCTCAAGCTCGCCAAGGGCGACTCCGCGACGTTCTCGATCACCTACGTGCGCGCCAAGGACGGCGACAAGGCGAGCCTCGCGGCCACGTCGATGACGGTGTCCCTGCCGGGGAACGACGCGACGCAGAGCTTCCCGTGGAAGTACGGCCCGGTGGCGGGCAAGGGCTCCGCCGACAAGCCGAACGCGACGGTGGGGGCGTTCCAGCAGGCGGGGGACTGATCCTGGGCGGCCGGGTGGGTTAGGCCGCGCGATGGGCCTAGGGCAGTTGGGAGCGCGAGCGGACCTGGGCCCGGTCCGCTGCTCTCGTGCCCTCTGTCCAGCCTGCCTCGTCGGTCACTCCGCGCAGGCGGGTCGTGGTGGTCTCCGGGAACATCCGCTCCATGCGGTCGGTCACGGCCATCTCCCTCGTGGCCAGGACCGGCAGCAGGTCCTGGGGCGCCTCGGTCTGGGTGACGGCCGCCCGCGCGGCGGCCGTCAGCCGGTCACCGACCCGGTGGGCGTACGCCGCCAGGAAGGACTGGCGGAACGTCTTCGTACGCTTCCGGCCGCCCGCCCGCTGCGCCGCCTCCGCCTTCGTCATCGCGTGCGTGGCCTGCACCAGCAGCGAGGTGTAGAGCAGCTCGACCGCCTCCAGGTCCGCCTCGAAGCCGACGACCGTGGAGCAGGCCAGCGGCTCGTTCCACACCGCCCGGCAGTGGTTGGCCGTGGCGACCGCGTCCAGCAGCACCGCCTTGGCCTGCTCGTACGGCGGCTCGACCCCGATTCTGCAGGCCCCGGGCGCGTCCGGCGCGGGCGCCCCCACGGCCAGCAGCGCCTCGTCGACGCTGTGCCGGGCCATCAGCTCCTGCGCCTTGGCGCTGAGCGCCTCCGCCTCCTCCGGGTAGCCGGTCGCCTCGGCCTTGGCGAGCAGCGCGCGGATCCGGGTGAGCATGCGGGACTCCGGCCGGTGCGCGTCCGCGCGGGGCCCGGGGTCGTCCAGGGGCTCCAGGGTGGGCAGCCGCAGCAGCAGCCGGTACAGCTCCAGGACAGTGGTGGCGTGCGAGAAACGGTCGCCCACGCGCGCGTGGCCCTCCGGCAGCGCGTCCAGCTGCGCCTTCCAGCGGCGGCCGCGCGGCCGGTCGTCCGGCGCCTGCGCCCGGATCAGCCCGGCGGCGAGCCGGACGTGCGGGTCGTCCAGCTCGCGCCGCACCAGTCGTACGACGTCGGCGGGCTGCCAGCCGCGCCGCCAGGCCGCCGCGATGAACTCCCGGCCCCGGCGTCCGAGTTCCGTGTCCGCGCCGGAGTCGGCCGCGAGGAGGGACGCGCCTGTGTCGAGGCCGGAGTCGGTGCCGTCGTACAGGGCGCTCCGGAAGGCTCGGTCGACGGTGCTGGGCTGGCTGCTGGTCACATGTCGATCGTGCCACGCGGCACCGACAGCGTTTCAGCGGCCGTCCACACCCTGTGGACAACCGTCCGGCGGCCGTCGTCCCAGGCACCGGAATTCGCTCGCACGCGCGCGTAGCCGCCCGGAGCATGGCCGGCATGGTGGACATGTCTCTCTACGGGGCCTTCCTCGTCGCTGCCTCGCGCTCTGTGTCACTCCTGGCCCGGACATGATGTTCACAGTGGCGGTCGGCGCCCGGGGCGGCCCCCTGACCGGGGTGACCGCCGCCGTGGGCGTCGTGTGCGCGACGTTCGTGCGTTCCGGAGCGGCGGCGGTCCGGTCGGGGCGGGCGGTACGGCGGACTCGGGGCGGCGGCGGGCCTTCTGGCGGGGCGCCGTCACCAACCCGCTCAACCCCAAGGTGATCCTCTTCAACGCCTCCGTCCTCCCGCAGTTCGTGAACCCGGAACTGAGCCACGCGGGCGAGCAGTTCCTCCTTCTGGGCAGCACGATCACGGTGATGGGCGTCTTCGTCGACGGCTCGGTCGGACTGCTCTCCGGAAAGCTCGGCGCGCTGCTCGCCCGCAGCCGGAGGGTGTCCCGGGGGCTGGACAACTTCAGCGGGACGGTGTTCGCGGGGCTGGCGGTCCGGCTGGCGGCAGCCCCGAAACAGAGGTGTCAACCGATGGTTGACATCCCCACGCTGTCAACTTACGGTTGACACATGGCGACCAACCCGAACATCACGGCATCCGTACGCCTCGACGACCTCATCGCGGCGATCAAGACGGTTCATCCCGAACCCCTCGACCAGCTCCAGGACGCGGTGATCGCCGCCGATCACCTGGGCGACGTGGCCGACCACCTGATCGGTCACTTCGTCGACCAGGCCCGGCGCTCGGGCGCGTCCTGGACCGAGATCGGCAAGAGCATGGGCGTGACCCGGCAGGCGGCCCAGAAGCGCTTCGTGACCAAGGAGTCGACCGACCTCGACCCCAGCCAGGGCTTCAGCCGCTACACCCCGCGCGCGAAGAACGCGGTCATGGCGGCCCACAACGAGGCACTCGCGGCACGCAACCCCGAGGGCCGCCCCGAGCACCTGGTCCTCGGCCTCCTGTCCGAGCCGGACGGCATCGCGGCGAAGGCGATCGTCGCGCAGGGCGTCCTGCTGGACACCGTGCGCCAGGCGGCAACGGCCGCCCTCCCGCCGGCCGCGGAGAACGTCCCCGACCTCATCCCCTACGGCCCGGAGGCCAAGAAGGCCCTCGAACTCACCTTCCGCGAGGCCCTGCGCCTCGGCCACAACTACATCGGCACCGAACACCTGCTGCTGGCCCTCCTCGAACACGAGAACGGCGAGGGCGTCCTCAACGGACTCGGCATCACCAAGCCGGCGACCGAGGAGTACATCGCCAAGGCGCTGGGCGTGTGGATGGAACAGCGGAACGCGGTGACGGAGGCAGCGGGCGCGGCGGAGACGGACGAGACGAAGGCGGAGGGGACGCAGGGGGTGAAGGAGGAGGGGACGGGCTGAGCGGGGGCGAGGGCCGCACACCATTAAATCCGCAGGTCAGAGCCATTGTCAGTGCCGGGTGCCACACTCGCAGCATGACCGACCGGTGGGCTCTCGCTCCGGCCGAGGACGGTGGCGTGGATGTCGCCCCCCTCGGTCCGGACGGGCTGCCCGCCGGGCCGGTGCGGCGGGAGTCCGATCTCGCCGGGGCGGTCAGGGGCCGCCCGGAGGTCACACGCTGGGTGTGGCGGTCGACCGCCGAGGTCTACCCGCGTCTGCTCGCCACGGGGGTGCGAGTAGAGCGGTGCTACGACATCGAGGACGCCGAGACGCTCCTGCTGGGCCACGAGGGACGGTCCGGTGAGCCGCGCTCGGCCGCCGCCGCCCTGGCCCGCCTCCGCGGCGGCCCCGTACCGTCCGATCCACCACCGCGCTCGGCCGAACCGGGCGCGCAGTCCCCGCTGTTCGAGCCGCAGGGCACCGCCCGCCTGACGCTCGACGAACTCCTCGTGGTCTACGCCGAGCAGCAGCGCCGGCACGACCGGGCCGAACACCCGGACCGGATGCGGCTGCTGACGGCCGCGGAGTCGGCGGGGATGCTGATCGCCGCCGAGATGAACCGCGCGGGCCTGCCCTGGAGCGCCGAGGTGCACCGCGAGGTGCTGCGCGAACTGCTCGGCGAGCGGTACGCGGGCGGCGGCGAGCCCCGCCGGCTGGCCGAGCTGGCGGACGAGGTGTCGGCCGCGTTCGGCAGGCGGGTCCGCCCGGATCTGCCGGCCGATGTGATCAAGGCCTTCGCCCAGGCCGGGATCAAGGTGAAGTCCACCCGCCGCTGGGAGATCTCCGGCATCGACCACCCGGCGGTGAAACCGCTCCTCGAATACAAGAAGCTGTACCGGATCTGGGTGGCGCACGGCTGGACCTGGCTCCAGGACTGGGTGCGCGACGGCCGGTTCCGGCCCGAGTTCCATGCGGGCGGCACGGTCACCGGGCGCTGGGTGACCAACGGCGGGGGCGCGCTACAGATCCCCAAGGTGATCCGGCGGGCCGCGGTCTCCGACCCCGGCTGGCGGCTGGTCGTCGCGGACGCCGACCAGATGGAGCCACGGGTGCTCGCGGCGATCTCCCGCGACCCCGGGCTGATGGAGGTCGCGGGGCGGGAGACCGACCTCTACCAGTCCGTCTCGGACCGCGCCTTCTCCGGCGACCGCCAGCAGGCCAAGCTCGCGGTCCTCGGCGCGGTATACGGCCAGACCTCGGGCGACGGCCTGAAGAACCTGGCCGCGCTCAGACGCCGGTTCCCCAGAGCGGTGGCCTACGTCGACGACGCGGCGCGGGCCGGCGAGGAGGGCCGGCTGGTGCGGACCTGGCTGGGCCGGACCTGCCCTCCGGCGGCCGGTGCGAGCGACGGCGCGGAAGAGGGGGGCATGCCCCAGGGGGAGCCGGAAGAGCATGCGGCCGACGGCTGGGTGCCGGGCTACGCGTCCACCAACTCCCGTGCCAGAGGCCGCTTCGCACGCAACTTCGTCGTCCAGGGCAGCGCTGCCGACTGGGCTCTGCTGATGCTCGCGGCGCTGCGCCGGACCTGCGCGGACATGGCGGCCGAGCTGGTCTTCTTCCAGCACGACGAGGTGATCGTGCACTGTCCCGAGGAGGAGACCGGGGCGGTCGTGGCGGCGATCCGGGAGGCGGCCGACCTGGCGGGACGGCTGACGTTCGGGGAGACGCCGGTCCGCTTCCCGTTCACGACGGCGGTGGTGGAGTGCTATGCCGACGCGAAGTGATCAGTCACCGGCCGACAGCAGCTCGCGCAGCTCCACGAGGACGTTGGGCTCGTCCGTGCCGTCCAGGGCGGCCAGGGCCGCGCGCCAGACGTCGTACGCCTCGCTCATACGCCCCTGCTCGCGCAGGAGCAGACCGAGCTGGTGGCGGGCGAGACCGCCGCTGTAGCGGTCGGCGCGGGCGTCGGCGCGGTCCAGGAGTTTCGGCGCACTCGTGGTGGGCGCGGTCGGTGCGGCCGAGGCCGCGCAGGGCGCGGACCAGACCGAGCCGGGTCTGGGACTCGCCGTGCCAGTCGCCGTGGCGGCCGAGGATGCGCAGGCTCTCCTCGAAGTGCGTGGCGGCCGCCGCCGGTTCGCCGAGGGCGAGATGGGCGTAGCCGATGTTGCAGTGCGCGGAGTGCTGCACGATGACGGCGCCGATGGAGTCCCCGATCGCCAGTGAGCGCCGGTGCTGCTCGATGGCGGCGCGGGGGTCGGTGTGCTCGTAGAGGTTGCCGAGGTGGCTGTGGGTGACGGCCTCGCCATAGGGGTCGTTCAGCTGCCGGGAGTACTCCAGGCTCTGCCGCAGCGCCTCGCCCGACTCGTCGTACCGTCCGAGTCCTCCAGCAGCAGCCCCCGGTTGTTCAGGCTGCGCCGGATCCAGGACACCACGTCCAGCCGCCGCCAGAGGGCGAGGGCCTGGTCGGTCAGGGCGAGGGCCTCCCGCTGGCGGCCGGTCAGGAAGTGCAGCCCGGCGAGATCGCCCAGGGCGTAGGCCTCGGCGGCCTCGTCGCCCAGACGCCGGGCGGCGGCCAGGGCGGCCGTGCCGAGCACCTCCATCTCGGCAACCCGCCCGCTGCGCAGAACGTAGGGGAAGAGCAGCCGGACGAGCGTGGAGAGGTAGGCGCTGATGCGCGGGTCGGCCGTGCCGGCGTACCGCTCCACCAGGGCGACGATGTTCTCCAGCTCCAGATCGCCCCAGGCGAAGGCGTGCTCGGCGCCTCGAAAGGGGGCAAGGCGGCTGTGAACGGCTGGTGTTCGGGGGGCTGGGCGGCGGTGGGCCGGCGGCGGTCGCCCTGTTCGAGGCCGGGTTCGAGGATGGCGACGAGGGCGAGTTCGGCGACGGCGGCGAACCAGCGCAGGGCGGTGAGTGCGGCCTCGGTGCGGTCGGTCCCCGCGGCCAGTTCCCGTGCGAAGTCCCGTACCAGGTCGTGCGGGGTGTAACGGCCGAACGCGGTCTCCTCCAGGAGGGCCACGTCGACCAGCCGGTCCAGGGCGGCCTCGGCACAGCGCGCGTCGGTGCCGGTGAGGCGGGCGATCAGCGGGGCGCCGTAGGTGGGCAGGTCGAGGGCGCCGATGTGGCACAGGGCGAGGGCGGCGTCGCGGTCGGGTGCCCGGTCGGAGGCGGCGAGGGCGTCATGGGCGACGGCGAGGGAGCGCCGGACGCTCAGGTCGTCGTATTCCAGGTGCTGCAACCTGCCCTCCGTGGCGGCGAGCTGACCGGCAAGCACGTCGGGGGTGAGGGCGCGGCGCGCGGCCAGCCGGGCGGCGACCACCCGTAGGGCGAGCGGCAGCCGGCCGGTGAGGCCGACGAGCGGGTGACCGGCGTCGATCTCCTCCCGCCCGCTGACCGCGCGCAGCAGGGCCGCGCTGTCCTCGCCATCCGGGGACGCGAGAGGGTTCCGGTCGGCGGAGGTGAACGACCGGAACCCTCGTCCCGTTTCAGGAAGGCTGCCGGACGAAGGTCGCCGGACTCAGATGACGGGCGGGCGCCCGAGCCGGGTGAGCCGCCAGACCGTGCGCCAGCGCATGGGTCGGCGCTCACCGGCAGGTTCGCGCACCCCCTCCACAAAGCCCCCGAACCAGGCGCGCAGGCCGCCCGTCGAACGGGTGCGCAGAAGGGTGATCAGCGTCCACACGGCCAGGTGGACCGGGATCAGCGGCAGGGGCAGCCGACGCCGCGTCAGCCAGACCCGGTTGCGGGCGGTCACCCGGAAGTAGACGGCATGCCGGGCCGGCGAGGTCCGGGGGTGCTGGAGGAGCAGCTCGGGCGCGTAAAGGATCTTCCAGCCGGCGTCGGCGGCCCGCCAGGCCAGGTCGGTCTCCTCGTGCGCGAAGAAGAACTCGGCGGGCCAGTCCCCGGTCTCGGTGAGCATGGCCATGCGCAGGGCGTGTCCGCCGCCGAGGAACCCGGTGACATAACCCCCGCGCAACGGATCGGCGTTGCCGACGCGCGGCACGTGCCGCTGCTGGGTCTCGCCCTGCTCGTCCGCGATACGGAAGCCGACGATGCCGAGGCGGGGATCGGCGGCGAACAGATCCCGGACCTGCCGGAGCACCTCGACGTCGACGAGCACCCCGTCGTCGTCCAGTTCGACGACGACGTCCACGTCGCCGTACGCGCGCAGCCGGTCGAGGGCGATGTTGCGGCCGCCGGGGCAGCCGAGGTTGTCCTCCACGTCGACGGTGGTGACCTCCCCGGGCAGGTCGAGGCGGCGGGCGAACTCGGGGAGCCGGCAGCCGTTGCCGACGACCACGATGCGGGTGGGGGCGAGGTCCTGCTTGGCGATGGACCTGAGCAGGGCGTCGACTTCGTCGGGCCGGTTCCCCATGGTCACCACGGCGACGGCGATCCTCGGCTCCGCCATGCCCCTCACCCCATCCAGCCGACGGCGGTGTCCGCGCCCTGACACGCGACACTAGCCGTTAACCAAGATGTTGCCCCACATGCGGCCTCAGTCCTGACTTCGGTTTACTTCACAGCCCCTTTACGGTGATTTTCCCTGGGCGGGACGAACCTCTGACCCGGCCGCGACGTTCGGCCCGACGGATCCACGACCCCCCGTTCGGCCGACGCCTGCCGCGTCCGCTCGCACGACGCCCACGGACGCGGCGTTCAGCTGTCGTACGGCTGCGAGATTTCTCCCGAACCCTCGGGAGTGCTCATTGCGATGGAAATGCCGAGTGTTGCAGCTGATGCATAAATAAACTGGCGACGAACGCTGCGGGTGAATCACCCTCGCCGCCATCCGATACCGGTCGACCGGTCATCTCGGCTTCTTTCGCTGTCCTTTCCGCTTCCCTTCGGGCTTATGTCCACGCGGCAGATGCCGGGCGGAACGGCCCTTATCGTTCTGTCTTAGGCACTCCCGTACAACAAAAGCGATCGAGGGGGAAGATGTCCATTTTTCCGTCCAGCGAAATGGCCGCCGATGTCTTCGGCAGTTTGTTTACGGTATTGCTGGAGGACGAGGATTTTGTGGCGAGGGCCGGGCAGGAGGGGCTGTCCGTCCGGCTCGTCCACACGAAGCCCGACTGCGAGATCTTCGTGGCGCCGCACGGTGTCTTCGTCGGCGAGGAGGCGTCGCGGACGGCGACGATCACTCTCAGGATGTCCTGCGACACGGCCCACGCGCTGTGGCTGGGGCAACTCATGGTGCCCGTCGCCATCGCCACCGGCCGGCTCAGGATTCGCGGCAAGGTCGCCAAGGTGCTGGAACTGGTGCCGATGCTGCGGCCCGCGTTCGACCGGTACCCGGACATCGCGGCCGCCTCCGGCATCGGCGCGTGAACTGCCGCAGAGCACTGGTCCCGCCCACCGAAACAACACGTAAGGAGTGACATCCCACGTGAACACCGCTCTCTCCGAATCCGTCTCCGAAGCGGCACTGAACTTCGACGTACTGCCGTACGAGGTCGAGCAATTCAGGGACGTCGCGAAAAGCTTCGCCCGAAACGTCGTCGAGCCCCGCGTCCAGGAACTGGACCAGGCGCCGGCAGCGCACTTCGACTGGGAACTCGTCGGCCATGGCCACCGGATCGGCCTCACCCGCGCGGCGGTCCCGAAGGAATACGGCGGCATGGGTGTCGGAATGCTGGGCGTCGCCACCGCACTCGAGGAGGTGGCCGCCGTCTGCCCGGGCACGGCACTGGTCTTCGGGGCCACCCTGCTCGGCCAGGCACCGATCCTGCTGTCCGGCGATCCGCGGCTGCAGGCCCGCTTCCTGCCCCTGTTCTCCGGCGACGAGCCCGTACTCGCCTGCAACGCGGTCACCGAGGAGGACGCCGGCTGTGACCTGATCATCCCGTCCCAGGCCGAGCACGCGCGAAACGTCACGACCGCGCGCAGGGACGGCGACCACTACGTTCTGACGGGCCGGAAGCGGTTCATCACCAATGCGAAGGTCGCCGCGTTCGCCTCCGTGTTCGCGAACATGGAGTGCAGCCCTGGAGCGACCGGGCTCACCTCCTTCATCGTCCCTCTCGACCTTCCCGGCGTGGTCCGCGGACCCGTGGCGGACAAGATGGGATACCGCGCCTGTCTGGGCAGCGAGCTGGAGTTCCACGACGTGCGGGTGCCCGCCGAGTACATGATCGGGGGAGAGGGCGAGGGCATGGCCATCAACATGGCGCAGAGCAACATGGCTCGCGCCGCGGTGGCTGGCATCTCCACAGGTGTGGCACGCAGCGCCCTGGAGCGGGCGATCAGCTGGTGCGGTGAGCGGGTCCAGGGCGGGCGTCACCTCAAGGACCAGCAGTTCACGGCGGCGAAGCTGGCCGGCATGGCCGCCAGGGTCGACGCCGCCCGCCTGCTGTACCTGCGCGCGGCGGACAAGGTCGACAACGAGCTGCCGCCGCCGGTCTACGAACCGGCCGCGGCCAAGCTGTTCGCCGACCGGACCGCGATCGACGTCGCCGAGACGGCCCTCTCCCTGATCGGCGCACGCGGCTATCTGCGCTCCTACGGCGTGGAGAAGATGATGCGCGACGCCCTGGGCACCCGGATCTACGAGGGCACCCCCGAGGTCCTGGCCCTCGCCATCACCGACAGCCTCTACGCCGAGCAGGACGAGTGGTGAGCGCCGCCGGCCACGCCGCCGGCGCCGCCTCCCGCCGTTCCCCGGCCCGGGAGCAAGCCGGCACCCGGGACCCCCGCGCGCGGCGCTACGCCCGGGACATCATCAGGCTCCACGAGCGGCTCAGCTACCGGCGGCTGCCCACGGAGTTCAGGGGCGAGCCGCTCTCCCTCGTCGAGGACCCGCACGGCGCACTGGTCACCCTCACGGGCCGCGACAGCCAGTTCCCCTCCCGCTACCTCAAGGGGATTCTGGGGTTCCGTCTTGCCCAGTACCTCGGGCTGAACTGGATCTCCGCCGACGCGGTCCACCGGACCGCCGCGTTCCACGAACCGTTGCCGCACGCGCACGCCGTGGAGAACATCCACACCGTCACCCTGTGCGCGCGCTCCGGAAAGATCCGTGGATACGTGGGGCTGGCCTGCTCGGCGGACCCGGAGAGCCTGCCCCTCGACTCCGCGTGCCGTACCCCGTTCCCGACGGAGGCGGCCCACGGCATCGACCTGCTCAAGGGGTACGCGCGGCCCGGCCTGGGAAGCCACCAGGCCTTCGAGTTCAAGCGCTTCCTGCGTGACCAGACGATGCCGCGGGATGAGCAGTACACCCGCGTCCCCTGGCATCTCATGCTCGGCATCGGCGAGGCGGTGCTCGGGTTGGGCGACGGCGTGCGCATCGTGCTGGGCGATGCCAAGGAGCATGTCGCACTGCGCCATCTGCGGCTCGTCGGCTTCGATCTGCACGTCGTCGAGGGCACGTCGCCGTGCCTCGCCGCGTCGGACCCCATGTCGCCTATCTACCGGCAGACGGTGGTCGCCAAGCCGTTCGTCGCCCCGGTGCCGGCGGACATCCCCTGGTACCGCGATGTGATCCGCTCCTTCCTCGACGGCACGAGCGACCTGGCCTCGTGGCAGGCCGTGATCACCACTCTGGCCGCACGGAAGAGCCACACGGGACACCGTCCCGGCCCGTCACGAGGAGGGGCGCACAAGTGACGAACCACGACATGGATCCGCTGTCCGAGGCGATCGGAGGGCCCTTGGCGAAAGCCGAGTTCTACACCGAGCTGACCGCCCGTAACGCCGGCGTGGTGGCCGAAGCCGACCAGCGGGCCCTGTGCGCGGCCACCGTCCTGGTGGCCGGCTGCGGGTCGATCGGCGGTGCCGTCGTCGAGCCGCTGACGCGACTGGGCGTACAGAAGTTCGTCCTGGCCGACCCGGGAACGTACGAACTGAACAACCTCAACCGGCAGTCGGCGACCGCCGCCGACCTCGACAGGAACAAGGCCTCGCTGGCCGGGCAGCGGGTACGGGCGATCAATCCCCACGCCTCGGTCGAGGTCTTCACCGAAGGGGTCACCGGCCAGACCGTCGAGAAGCTGACGGCTTCCTGCCAGGTGATCATCGACGGGGTGGACGTCACCACCCCTGAGGGATGGCAGGCCAAACACCTGCTGCACCGCCACGCCGTCCGGCGGCGGCTGCCCCTGATCACCGGATGGGACATGGCGGGCACCCAGTACGTCCGCTGCTACGACTACCGCCGCATCCGCGAACCGTTCGCGGGCGCCATCAGCTCATGGGACGCGGACCGCCTCGGCATGTGGGAACTGCTCCGCCGTGCGGTGCCGTTGCGGCACGTGCCCACCGACATGCTGACCGAGATCCGGGCGAACCACACCCGGGCCGACTACAGCTTTCCTCAGGTCGCCTACACGGCCATGGCGTTCGGCGTGATCAGCTCCCACATGGTGGTGCGGCTGCTGGCCGGGCAGCGGGTGCGGCACGAGGTCCGTCTCGATGTGCACCAGAAGGCGAGGCCGCGCGGCGAACAGTGGCGCACCCGGGCGCGCCGGCCGGTGGAACTGGGGGCACTCCTGCCGGAACTTCTGCGGCTGCTCCGGAATCCCGGCGCGGGCCGGGCACCGGCGGCTGGGCGCGCCGGCCACGCGCCCTGACCTCCCGGCACTGAAGTGACGACCCCGGCCACGCGTTCACCGGCGACGAGCCGGGCGAGGACGCGCGGCCACCTGACCGCGCGCCGGGCGAAGCCGGGCCCGCTGCGGACCGCCGGGGCCGCGGTGCGGACCCGGCGTGCGGACCGGCAAGTCCCGGAGCGGACCCGGACCGCCGACCAGCAAATCCCGGAGCGGACCCGGACCGCCGACCAGCAAATCCCGGAGCGGACCCGGACCGCCGACCAGCAAATCCCGGAGCGGACCCGGACCGCGGAGGCATTCCGATCACGGAGGTGGACATGAGTGTTCCGACGCGGAACGTGTTGTGGACGTTCCTCTGCTGTGGCCTGGGAGTGGCCATGGTGTCGCTCGACAATCTCGTCGTCATCACGGCCCTACCGTCGATCCGGCTGGATCTCGGCGGGAGCATCCAGCAACTGGAGTGGACCGTCAACGCCTACACCCTCAGCTACTCGGTGTTCATGCTGACGGGTGCCGCTCTCGGCGACCGGTTCGGCCGACGCCGGATGTTCGGTATCGGAATGGGCCTCTTCGTCACCGCGTCGGCCGCGGCCGCGCTGGCCCCCGGTATCGGCGCCTTGATCGCCGCACGCGCCGTGCAGGGTCTGGGCGCCGCGCTGCTGATGCCGCTGAATCTGACGATCCTCACGGAGGCAGCGCCCGTGCGGCGACGCGGTGCCCTGCTGGGCGCGATGAGCGCCGTGGAGGGCGTCGCCATCGCGATGGGCCCGCTCCTGGGCGGAGCGGTGGTGGAGCATCTGAGCTGGCAGTGGATCTTTTGGATCAACGTACCGATCGGTGCCGTGGTGCTGCCGATCGCGCGGTGGAAGCTCACCGAGAGCCATGGACCCAGCCCACGGCTGGACCTGGTGGGCACCGCCCTGGCCAGTGTCGGACTCTTCGGGATCGTCTTCGGCATCATCCACGGCCATGCGGACCACTGGACCAGCTGGCGCGTCCTGGTGTCGCTGGCCGGCGGCGCGGTCGTGCTGACCGCCTTCGCCATCTGGGAGCTGCATACCGAACTGCCCATGTTCCCGATGAAGTTGTTCCGTCACCGGACCTTCAGCGCGATGAACGCCGCCGGGCTGCTGATGTTCGCCGGCATGTTCGGCTCGGTCTTCCTGCTCACCCAGTTCCTCCAGGGGCCGCGCGGCTACACGCCCTTGGAGGCGGGTCTGCGGATCCTCCCGTGGACCGCGGTGCCGATCTTCGTCGCGCCCCTGGTGGGGCTGGTCTCCGACCGCGTGGGCAGCCGGACCATCGTCGCGCTCGGTCTGGCCTTCCAGGCGATCGGACTTGGATGGATCGCCGCCCGTGTCTCGCCCGACGTCCCCTATCCGTCGCTCATCCCCGCACTGGTCCTGTGCGGTCTGGGCATGACCTTCTACTTCTCTCCCACCGCGAACATGGTGATGAGCGCGGTCGACGCCAAGGAGCGAGGCATGGCGTCCGGGACGATCAACGCGCTGCGCGAACTCGGCGGTGTGCTCGGTATCGCGGTGCTCGCCTCGGTGTTCTCCGCGCACGGAGACCTCACTACGGCGGACAGGTTCACGGACGGCATGATTCCGGCGGTGTGGACCGGTGTCGCGCTGATCGCGTGCGGAGCACTGGCGGTCCTGCTGGCACCCCGGCGCCCCCGCGGCGGCCCGTCCGCCGAACCAGAACCGGCCGAGCCGGGATGCGTGGGCGACCTGGTGTGAGGGCTCACCCGTCGCAGGTGTGGGAGAAACGCACCTGGGCCGTCCGGAGAAGGGGGAAAAGCGGTGAGCTCACCGATCCGAGTCCTGCTGGTGGACGACCGGTCCATCGCCCGCACCGGAATCCGGTCCGTCCTCGACGAGGACGGTGGCATCGAGGTGGTCGGCGAAGCGTCCGACCGTACGAGCGCGGTGGGAAAGAGCAGTGAACTGCGACCGCATCTGCTGCTCGTCGGTGCCCCGACGGACACGGCCGATGCCCTGGAACTGGTCGATGAACTGTCCGCGCGCTGCGGCGGCAGCGGTCCCGGCGTCCTGCTCATGACCTATGAGGAGAGCCTGTGTGTCCGGCGCGCTTTCCGGGCCGGCGTGAAAGGCGTCGTTCTCCAGCGCGCCACCCCGGGGCAGTTGCTCTCGGCCATCCATGTCGTGGCGGCCGGCTACCGGATCTTCTTCGACGAGGGCGTACTTCCGGGGCGCGGCGACGGCCGGTTCCCCGAAGCAGCGGAAATCCAGAGCATCCCGACGGCGGATGGCACGGGATTCGATTTGCTGACCCGGCGGGAGAGGGAGGTTTTCCGGCTGCTCGCCCAGGGGCTGAGCAACACGGAGATCTCCGAGCTGCTGGTGCTGAGCGAGAACACGGTGAAGTCACATGTGCAGCGACTGCTGGAGAAACTGAACCTGCGCAATCGAGTGCACGCGGTCATCCATGCCTATCGGACGGGCCTGATGACGTCGCCCGCCCCGGATCACGGACCATGGCGGCCCGACAGACCTCGGCGGGCCGACGAACACTCTCCGTACGGCTCATGAGTCAGCCCCTCGGCGTGAGTTGCCCGCGGAGCGGCCGGAGCGCTCCGGGGGTGCTCCAGTGAGCCTGCGGTGCCCCGCGCGAGCCCCGTTGGGCGCATCGCGCTCAACAGGGCTCGTTCCAGCGGTTGTTGTCGAGGTCACTCACTCGATTCGAGGAGGAAACCCCGTCCGTTGGCGGTCCGGATGCGCAGCCCGAGGGAGACCACCTTGCGCCGGATTCTCATGATGTTCAGGTCCAGGGCGTTCTGGCTTGCCGTTCCACGCCGGGCACGGAGCACCGCGATCAGCTCGTGCCGGGCCACGAGAGTGCCGAACCTCTCGACCAGCGGCTGCAGCAGCTCCATCTGGGTGGGTGACACAGGCACCATCCGGCTGCCGTACCGGAGCAGCCCGTCCTGATCCAGGACGGGGATCACGTCCAGGTCCGCTCTGGCCCGCAGTGCCGCGACCCGGGCGGCGAAGTCCGCTCTGCTGACCGGCGCCCGGACCCAGTCCTCCCGCGAGTCGCTCGGTATCGGCGGAGTCGCGCCGTTCTCGACCACGAGGAGGCGGAGGATCCCCCTGCGCCGCAACTGCTCCAGTTCCTGCACCTCGACCGGCCAGCGCAGGACACGTACCTCCTGTCTGGCTGAGAATAACTGGCCCTCACCGTATTGCGGCACGAATTATCCTCCCCTTTCAATCATGGCAAAAGAATGCATAGCCCTGTTCGTGTCGCTCCCCTGTGGCATTACTACCTCACTATGCAGGACGTCTAAGCGTGGCTGCAACAAGCAAATAGGGAGGTCACCGCCCCGATTATCTTCATACGATAAGACGGACGGCAGGCCGCTGATACTTCTAATCGTTCCTTCGGCGGTCTCCCGGGCCTGACCGAATCTCATGAAAAAGGGTGAAGCATGAAGCGTATCCAGCGAGTAGATTCTTCGAAGAAATCGGTCGGAATATGAAGGCGCTGGGAAAGGCCACGGAAAAGGCCGAAGCCCTTCTCACCACCGGGGAATTACTGATCGCCATCATGGCGCTGGTGCCGGCCGGGCTCGCCCGAGTCCCGTGCGGCACACCGGAGAACCTCCCGCCGGCAGCGTCAGGCACGAGACATGACCACCGCGCGGAAGGAATCCGTCATGCTGCCCGCGACCACTGAAGCGAACCGGCCCGACGTCGGCCGGCGCACACCCTCAGACGCCGAGGTCGTGGTGACAGGCCTCGGAGCCACCACCCCGCTCGGCGGCGATGTTCCGTCCAGCTGGGCGGCGCTGCTGTCCGGCCGGTCCGGAGTGTCCCGTCTGGACACCCCCTGGGCCGAGCAACTGCCCGTCCGTATCGCTGGAGGCATGTGCGAGGACCCCGGCTCACGCCTTGACCGTGTCCAGCGGCGGCGGCTGGACCGCAGTCAGGCGGCCGCGGTGGTGGCGGCCAAGGAGGCGTGGACGAACGCCGGCGCGCCCGCGGTCGAGGCCGAACGGCTCGCGGTGGTCGTGGGGACCGGCATCGGCGGCGGGCTCACGCTCCTCGAACAGGACGACCGGCTGGAGGAGCGGGGCCCGCGTGCGATCTCGCCGCACACGGTGCCCATGCTGATGCCCAACGGCAGTGCCGCCGCGGTCGGCCTGCTGTTGGGGGCAAGGGCAGGCACGCATGCCCCGACCAGCGCCTGCGCGTCCGGAGCGGAGGCGCTGGCGGTCGGCATGCTGCTGATCCGGTCCGGTCGCGCCGATGTGGTCGTCGCCGGGGGCACGGACGCCTGCCTGCACCCCTTGGCGCTTGGCGCGTTCGCCCGGATGCGTGCCCTCTCCTTGCGAAATGACGCCCCTGACCTGGCGTCCCGGCCGTTCGACCGGGAGCGCGACGGGTTCGTCATGTCCGAGGGCGCGGGCATGGTCGTACTGGAGCGCGCCGAGTTCGCGAGGGCGCGCGGAGCACACGTGCACGCGTCCGTGTCGGGCGCCGGCGTCACCTCCGACGCGTACGACGTGACACTGCCCGCCGCCGAGGGCCAGAAGCGGGCCATCGGGGCGGCGTTGAGGGACGCCGGCCTCGTGGGTGCCGACATCGACCATGTGAACGCGCATGCCACCGGTACGTCCGTGGGCGACCTCACCGAGGCCGAGGCCGTGCAGGAGGCCGTGGGACCGCATCCGGCGGTCACCGCCTGTAAGTCCGCCACCGGGCACCTCCTGGGTGCCTCCGGCGCGGTCGAGGCCGTCTTCACCGTCCTCACCCTGCTGCACGGCCTGATTCCGCCGGTCCGCAACCTGGACAAGGCGTCGGACGGGATCGAACTGGACCTGGTGTCCGGCACACCGCGGCGGACCCCGGTCCGGGCCGCTCTGTCCACGTCCTTCGGTTTCGGGGGACACAATGTGGTGCTCGCCTTCACCCGGTAGCGCGCGTCGAGGTCACCGGGGGCGGAGGACCGGCGTCCTCCGCCAGGGGCGAGCGGGGCGAGCAGCCGTCACAGGGCGCCGACCCGGTCCCGGCAGGACATGAGAAGGCGTGCGACCGACGCCGGATGGGTGACCTGCGGACAGTGGCCCGCGTCTTCGATCACCGTGACCGGCGTGTCCACAGGCTCGGCCAGCGGATCCGCCGACCCGACGACGAGTTCCACGGGCAGCCGCAACTCCCGCAGCGCACGGCACAGTTCCTCGCGCTGCCCGTGGGCCGTGCGAGCGGCGGCGACCACCCGCCGTGAAGCCCCCGCGCGCCGCAGGTCCAGCGCGAGGGCTTCGAGCCCGGGGCCCTCGGGCAGCCCGAGTGAACGAGCCAAGCGGGACACGGGAGTCACGCGCAGCAGTGGTACGGCCAAGGGCGATCGCAGCAGCGCGGAGGACGGTCGCTGGAGGAAGGCCGGCGCGACCAGGACGAGGGCCGCGATTCGGTCGGGCCTCGCCGCCGCGTAGCGCAGTGCGGGGCCGCAGGCGAGCGAGTGCGCCACGAGTACCGGCCGGGTGTCCACCGGGCGCAGCAGTTCGGCCAGCCAGTCCTCCAACGCCCGCTCGCCCGGTCCCGACCTGCCGAAGCCGGGCAGATCGGCCGCGAGCGAGGGGGCGTCCAAGTGGTCCGCCGTCCCCTCCCAGGCATCGGCGTTCAGTAGGAGGCCGTGCAGAAGTACGTATCCGGGGCGCCGACGTTCCCCCGTCACCCAGGTCCGGCTGCCTCCCACGCTATGGAAACCGTAGGGGCGACGGCACGGGCCGGAGCGGCCGAAGCGGGTGGCGACCAGGTCGTCGGCCCACTGGCGCAGAGCCGCGGGCGCGGGCGGCATGGCCAGTTCGCGGGATGCGGACAGGGCACGGGCGGAGGCCGTGTCGTAGCGGTCGGTCGACAGGAACGACACGGTCTCCGGGTCCGCCCGGGTGATCACGCGGGGCAGCCTGCGCAGCAGACCCACGGGAATCGAGCGGCGCGGAGCGCGCACCCCCATGTGCTCCGCGAACAGGCTTACCATCTGCGGCAGTTCGGGAGTGGAGTCGTCCAGCACCCAGTAGGCGCGGCCCGCGCTCTCGTGGTGCTGCGGAAGCGCGGCCAGGAACTTGACGAAGTAGTCCAGGGCCACGACCGGAAGGAAGATGCCGGGACCGCCGGGCAGGGCGCGCAGCCGCCCCTGCCACAGCTCGGAGACCACCGTGGCCAGCCCGATGTACTGCCCTGGCCCGATCACCGTACCGGGATTGGCGATGCTCAGCGGAACACCAAGTTCGCGGGAGCGGGCCCGCACCGCCGCGTCGCCTTCCTGCTTCGACGCCTCGTACGCGCCGTGCCGACGGTAGTTCGGCGGCCGCCCGTCCGCGGCTGCCATGCGGTAGCCGCTGATGTGCACCACCCGGCGCAGCACCGGCAGGCTCGCCGCCCACTCGACAACGTGCACGGCGCCGGTCACGTTGACCGCCCTGGCCTCTGCCGCGTCGATGCCGAACGCGAAGCGCGCGGCGGTGTTGTAGACGTCGCGCACCCCGGACAGCCCCTCCTCGGGCAGACCGAGACCGGGGACGGTGACGTCGGCCCGGACCACGGTCAGCGCGGCCCGGTCCACCCTCTGCCCGTCGAGCCACTCGGTCAGCCGGTCACCCGAGCCGCGCACCGCGGCCGCGACGTGGTGGCCCCTGTGCAGGAGCTCCGCCACAAGGGAGCGGCCGATGAAGCCCCCAGCGCCGAAGACGATCGAGTCCGAGAGCATGCTGTCTCCTTGCCCGGGCCGCAATGCCACGCCAGTGCCCTGGGAACCGTGCCAGAGGCCCCGTCCGCGGAGCCTCTCCACCGTACCGAAACAACAGGGGCGAGAAGGACGAACCATTCCCACACCACACGATCGGGACGCACAGCGGTGACGGCACCTCGAACGCGAGCGCCCCTCGTCCGCCTGGGCCAGGACAGCGGGGAGCCAACGCCACCGGGAGCGCGCGAGCCGGACAGGGCCGGTCACTCCCGCGAGGCCGCGAGGCCGACGGTCAGCCCGTCGTCCCGGATCAACTCGGCGCGGCACGTCGCGAAGTAGCTGGTGTTCAGCATCCCGTACAGGTGGCCGGAGCCGCCGTCGTCGACCCAGGCCGCGCAGCCTCCGACGGGCCCGGCGGAGGCCCCGGAACCTCGGGAAAAATAAAACCCCAGGTCAGAAGCGCGACCTGGGGTTTCACTGGAGCCGCCTTCGGGATTCGAACCCGAGACCTGATTCCGTTGGCGAAGTCGCTGAGTGTGGTTGTGGGACATTCGTGACGCTCGCCCACCAGGGGTGGGTGGGGCCTGTGTTGGGGGCGGACTG
>NZ_JBEOTA010000045.1:0-52803 GCF_040303265.1 Streptomyces sp. NPDC096040 | reverse complement strand
GCGACGCTTCCCGGCGCTGCGCGCCGGAGCCCCGGACTCCGTCCGGGACAGGCCGGGCACTCCGTGCCCGGCCTGCCGTACCAACGCTCCGCGCTGGTACGGGGCCTGACTGCTCCGCAGTCAGGCGAAAAAGCGCGGCAGCGAGGGGGCTGTGGGCTCGCTGATCGCGTGTGACTGGCCGTCAACTCTCCCGTCGGTCGGTTCCGGTGACTTCCGGTCAGACTCTATGCGTCACTTCTGTTTTCAGCTTGGTTCTGGGATGATGGCATGGTTGCGCTCCCTCGCTTGGGGAGGGTGATTCGAACTCAAGATGCCCCGTCAGTTACCTATCTGTCGTTGCGTCATTTTGGATCCCGGATCCATTCTGGGCTAACTCCATAGTCCCTCCCCCGAACTCTGAGAATGCGAGGTCTTGTGGCTCACATGGAATTGCGTCCGCATCAGGTTGAGGCGGTGGATTCAGTGCTCCGGAATCTTTCTGAGCAGCCGGGCAAGGGAATTCCGCCGGAAGGTCTGCGGACTCAGGTTGTTGCCGCTACGGGGTCCGGTAAAACTCTGATCGGGGTGGAGTCGGCGCATCGTCTTTCGGCGCGCCGGGTGCTGGTGTTGGTGCCCACGCTGGATCTGTTGTTGCAGATGGCTGCGGCGTGGCGTGCGGGTGGTCGGCGTGGGGCGATGGTCGGGGTGTGTTCTCTGCGGGGTGCGGACAGTCAGGGTGTGCCGTGTACGACGGATCCGGATGAGTTGGTCGCGTGGACGGCCGGCGGTGAGATGGTGACGGTGTTCGCGACGTACGCGTCGGTGGGTATGGGGACTCTTCAGCGGGCGCACGCTGCGGGTTTGCCTGTCTGGGACCTGATGGTCGTGGACGAGGCGCACCGGGTGAGTGGGGATGGTCTGAAGCCGTGGGCGGCTGTGCACGACCAGGGTCAAGTCCCTGCCGTACGGCGGCTGTACATGACCGCCACGGCGAGGGTGTGGGAGGCCGACGGGGAGCGGCCGCGGCTGGTTGCCTCGATGGATGAGGACTCTGAGGTCTTCGGGCCGGTCGCCTACAAGTTGAAGCTCTCGGAAGCGATCCGGTTGGGGCTGGTGGCGCCCTATCAGGTGCTGTGCCTGGACATCAGGGACCCCGAGCTGTACGCGGCGATGGCGAGCGAGGCGACCGGCTCCGACGCGGTCCGCGGGGCCCGGCTCGCGGCGGTGCAGACGGGGCTCATGCGCGCGGCGGTGGAGGAGCGGTTTCGGCGGGTGCTCAGCTTCCACAGCAGGGTCGGGGAGGCTGAGGCGATGGCGGCCGGCGTCCCCGTGACGGCAGGCCGGCTCGCTGAGGACGACCCCGAGACCTTCCCGCCTGCCGAGCAGGTGTGGTCGGAGTGGCTGTATGGCGAGCACGCCCCCGCACATCGTCAGCAGGTTCTGAATGAATTCGCGTCTGATTTCCTCGGGGGTGCCGGTTTTGAGGGCCGGAATGTACGCGCTGAATTGCGGGTGCTTTCGTCGGTTCGGGTGCTGGGTGAAGGCGTCGACACTGCTGAATGTGATGCGGTGCTTTTCGCGGATGCTCGCGGCAGCATGGTGGATATCGTGCAGATGGTCGGGCGTGCCCTGCGGATGCGTCCGGGCGTCGGGAAACTCGCCACACTCGTCGTGCCGGTATTCCTCGGCGTGGACGAGGACGCGGACGAACTGTTGACTTCGGATTCCTACGGGACCCTCGCGAAGATCCTCGGAGCGCTGCGGGCGCACGACACGGACACAATCGAGGCGCTCGCTGATCCCCGTGTCCGTAACGCGCGTCCGGCAGCCGAGGACGGCGAGTTGGACCAGGACCACGACGGCGTGTACAACGCGGACGACGACCAGGAGGACGTTGTCCGGGTGGGTGCGGCGGCGGCCGGGGTGCTCAGGTTCAGCGAGGAACGCGACCCGGCCGCCCTCGCGCAGTTCGTACGGCTGCGGGTCATCGACCCCGAAGCGGCGTACTGGCGGCGCGGGATCGAGGCGGCCACCCGGTGGCTGCGCGAGACCGGCAGCACCGAGCTGCGCGTGCCGTACACGTACGTCACTCCGGAGGACTGGGGCGGGGCCGGCGGGCATCCGCTGGGCGTGTGGGTGGCGGATCAACGCCGGTACTACACGGCTGGGACACTGGAAGCCGCCCGTGTCACCGAGTTGGAGAACCTCGGGATGGTGTGGTCGGTGCAGACGTCCGCGTGGGAGACCGGCCTCGCCGTCGCCCGCTCCTACGCCGACACGCACTCGCACCTGCTCCCGCCCACCGGGGCTGTCTGGGACGACTTCCCCATCGGGACCTTCATGAAGAACGCCCGTGCAGCAGCCCGCAAGGCGGCTGAGAACGCCGAACGGCGGGAGAACGGGGAAACGGGCGTCTCCTACGCCGGGGAGCTGCCAGAGAGCCGTATGGCGGCTCTGGCCGATCTCGACCCGGGATGGTGCCCGGCGTGGGAGATCAGCTGGCAGCGGATCTATCGGCTCGTTCTCGCCCACGTGAAGGCCGGCGGCACTCTCCCGGCGAAGGCCGGTGAACTGATCGTGCAAGGCGAGGACTTGGGTGTCTGGGTCGCCGGGCAGCGGGCCGGATGGGACAAGCTCATGCCCGCGCAGCAGTGGCTCCTGGAGACGGTCGGGATCGAACCCCCGGCAGAGGGCGAGCCGGTGCAGGGTGCGCCTCGGTCGCAGGACGCCCGGTGGGAGGCGAACCTCGCCGCCGCCCGCCAGTTCCACGCCCGCGAGGGGCACCTGACCGTACCCCGGCAGCACGTCGAGATCACCGGCGACGGCGAGGAGGCCGAAGGGCAGGCGGCCGTGAAACTCGGTGCCTGGCTCGACAACACCCGCCGCAGGGCCGCCAAGCTCAGCCCGGAACGGCGTATGGCACTCGATGAACTCGGCATGCGCTGGTAGCCGGCGCGACCGGACATGGCGGTGCCCGCCCCGAGACCTCGGGACGGGCACCGTATGTATGCGTGGTCGTGAAGGGCGGTCGCCTACGCGGCGAAAAGCTCCATGAGGCATCAGCCGAACGATCATCCTCATGGGCAATAGGTGAGGCCCGGGGACACTGTCCCCTCCACAACCACACCCTCCACAACACAGGCAGGCGGCTGGGCATTCCCGTCGGGTGGGGGCTGGACGCCGGCCGGTGCGGGTTGGTGGGAAGGGGGCGGCTAGAGGTGCTGCTGTGCGGAGGAAGCGTGTCTTCCGGTGGTAGTCACTTTGCGTGATGGATTTGCAGCGCCGACGCCGCGTCACGGACCGGGACACCTCCGCGAGCGCGGAGCGGACACGTCCTCGAACAGCTACAGCAGGCCGACGCAGCCGCCAACGCTGCTCGCGGCGGGGCGGCGACGTGTACCGGGACATCCGGCGCGCGTGATCCGGATGTCCCGGCGTCGGGGCGGCGTCAGCCGATTCAGGCACAGCGCCGCGGCCGGGGCCCGCTCGGCGACCACCGTCGCGATCCACTCCGCGCCGTCCGCGCTCACGTGCGTCAACTCGCCGCAGCGCGCCTCGCCCAGCAGGTCGAAGAAGCCGTGCACGGTTTGCTTGGAGCGGCCCTCGACCACGTACAGCAGGCGGCCGCTGTCGTGGCAGACCACGACCGTCAAGTATCGCTGCCCCTTGGCGAAGGACACCTCGTCGATACCGATCCGGGTGACCCCGGCGAGCCGGTCGCCGTCCTGCCCGTCGCGTTCCGCCATGACCCGCGCAAGGACCGACCCGACGGTGTGCCAGTTGATCCGCAGCAGCCCGGCGATCAGCTTCTTCGAGGCCCCGGCGGCGAACCAGGCCACGGTCTCGTCGAAGGGGATCGTGTGCCCGGCGCCGTGCCTGGCCCACGGCACGGCCGCTATCACCACCCCGTGGTCCGGGCACGAGACGCGCGGCAGGTCGGCCTCCACGAATACCGTCAAGAGGCCGTCGTCCAGCGAACGCCAGCGCCTGCGGCGGCCCCGGTCGTACAGCGGGGCCCGTGCACGGCACACCCCGCAGCGCGGACGGCGCTGCCAGCGCCGGTCCGGCCGCACCGAGACGACCTTGACGGGGTCGATCGGGTGAACATGCACCTCCTCGACCACCGTCCGCTCGATCCCCGCCGCCCGAACCTCTACGTTCGTCCCAGACACGCCGCACACCTGTCTCGTGGAATCCGATCAGTAGGTGATCAAGAAACTACGCAGGGTGCGGCGTTGTTCGTGTCACGACACGATCAGGCAGCGGATCGACCCACACATCGGGGCGAAGAGCCCGATTTCCCGCCGGCTCCTGCATGACGGACATCGGGCGATCCCGCTCGGAGGTGCGGAGACACAGCTGTAAAGACCGCAGCCGGACGCAGCGGCACGGCATGCCGCACCTTTGCCGCGGGCATTGCCGTTTCCGTCACCGGCGTACCGGATCACCGGCCGGCAGGGCGTGCGGGCCGGAGATCAGATGTCCTATCAAGATCAGAAGTCCCACCAGTCGAAGGAACGGGTGGGTGCGTGCACGCCGCAGGCTCGGTCCAGGCGGACCAGTTGGCCGCGGTGGAAGATCAGGGGTTTGCGGCGCCCGTCGGCCGCGGCCAGGCTCCGTACCCGCCCCACCACGGCCACATGGTCACCTGCGGGAAAGCTGTCCTCGACGTCGCACTCGATCCAGGCCACCGCCCCGCCGAGGTGCGGTGCCGCCCGGCTTGCCAGGTCCCAGTCGCCCGTGGCGAACCGGTCCGCCGTCCGGCCGGCGAAGGCCGCGCACACCCGCCGCTGGTCTTCGGCCAGCACGTTCACGCAGAAGTGTCCGGAGGCGATGATCGCGTCCGCGCTGCCCGAATGCCTACCACAGTAGAAAACCACCAGAGGCGGCTCGAGGGAGACGGAGGTGAAGCTGCCCACCGTGACTCCCACCGGGCCCTGTGGTGTCGTGGTGGTCACCACGCTCACCGAGGTCGGCACGTGGCCGAGGACACGACGGAACACCGCGGGGTCGGCCGACGTGGCGGGCAGGTCTGGTGCGGCAAGGGGGAATGCAGACACAGCGACCTCCGGGGAAGCAGGAGCCGGACCATGCGCCGCCTGTCACGACCCGCGGCGCCGGCGGCGCGGATTTCTCCTCAGTGAATCCACAGTCCCCTCCCCCTGGCTTTGGGCCGGGCGGCCAAGCCGCGCGGACGATCTTGAGCGCTGAGCCCAAACGGCTGCCGGACTGGTCTGACGGCCCAGTCGGCGGGACGAACTCTGCGGTGCCGGACAAAGGACAGCGACGCTTACCCGGCGTGGAATCCCGGCAGCGACACCTCGACGTGAGGTGCGCCACTGAGCCGCGCAACGCCGGAGGGATCCCATGAACACGACCCCAACCGTCCCGCAGACAAGCCCTGTGTCCGCCGCAGCGCTGAAGAAGAGTGCGGCAGCCCTGGTGCCCCTGCTGCGGGAGAACGCCGCTCGCACGGAAGCGGACCGCAAGGTGGCCGAGGAGAACATCGCGGCCCTGTCCGAGGCCGGGCTGTTCCGCTTGACCGTGCCGCGGCGCCTCGGCGGCCACGAGACGGATGTCCGGACCTTCCTCGAAGTGACCTCCGAGCTCGCGCGCGGATGCGGGTCCACCGCCTGGGTGACGACTCTGATCAACATCTGCAATTGGAATGTCGGCCTGTACCCCGAACGCGCCCAGCGGGAGGTCTGGGGCGACGGCCCCGACGCACGGGTGTGCGGAGTGCTCGCTCCCAGCGCCACCAGCAGGGCGGTCGAGGGCGGACTGGTCGTCACCGGCCGCTGGGGTTTCGCCTCCGGCAGCCTGCACGCCCAGTGGGCGGTGCTCGGTATCCCGGTCGTGGACGCAGCAGGACAGCAGATCGACCAGGGCTCCGCTCTCGTCCCGATGGACGAGCTGACGATCGAGGACACCTGGAACGTGGCCGGCATGCGGGGCACGGGCAGCAACACCCTCGTCGCCGAGGAGGTGTTCGTGCCCACGCACCGCATCCTGTCGATGACCCAGGCTCTGCAAGGCATCAACCCGACCGAACACAAGGACGAGGCGTCATACCGGTCGGCACTGGTCCCGGTGCTCGCGCTGGTACTGGCGGGCCCGCTGGTGGGTCTGGCCCAGGCGGGGATGGAGGTGGTCATGGCTTCCCTGGCCAAGGGCAAGGGTATCTCCTACACCTTCTACGAACGCGCAAGTGAGGCCCCTTCGACGCAGATTCAGCTGGCCGAGGCCGCCCAGCTGATCGACACGGCCCGTCTGCACCTGATGCGAGCCGCCGACGACATCGACAGCTGGGCGGCCCGCGGCGAGTACATGCCGTTCGAAACGCGGGCACGGGTGCGGATGGACACCGGTTACGTGGCCCGACGCTCCCGTGAGGCACTGGATCTGCTGCTGAGCATCCAGGGCGCGGGCAGTTTCGCCGAGGCCAACCCATTGCAGCGGATCTGGCGGGACCAGGAGACGGGCAGTCGGCACGCGGTGATCAACCCGGCCATCGCCGGCGAGCTGTACGGGCGGGCGCTCCTGGGCGTCGAGGAGCAGGTCACTCCCCTGATCTGAGCGGATATTCAGAAGCGGCGGGAGGACCGTCATGCGAGCCGTCCTCGTCCGGCCGGAGGACGGCCGGACCCAGCGTCCGCGCGGCCTCCAGGGCCACCATCACCTCCGGCAGCCGGAATGCCGGGTCGTGTCCGAGCAGTTGCCGAGCGCGCTTGACCCGGTAGGTGACGGTGTTGCGGGCCACGTGCAACTGCCCTGCGGTGACCGTCAGGCTGCGCTCGTTGCGCAGGTACAGGCGCAGGGTCCCGCGCAGCTGGTCCGCATGCGCACTGTCCGCCGCCAGCGCCCCCAGTTCGTCGCTGACGAAACGGCGCAGGGCGGGCAGGTCGGCGGAGAGCAGGGCTGCCAGTTCGACGTCCGGGTAGTCGACGACAGGGCCCGTACCGTGGGGATTGAGCTGCATGATCCGGACCGTGTGCCGGGCGTCTTCGTGCGACTGGCGGAACCCCTGGAGTCCGTGACGTACCGAGCCGAACGCGAAGCGGATACCTTTCGGGTACGGGTGGTCACCGGCCATCTGCACGGGGAACGGGGCCAGCGGGTTTCCCCACGCCCACACGGTGGTGCGGCCAGTGGGGACAACCAGGACCGATGCGCAGCCGCGCAGGCGCAGCAGTTCGGCTGCCGCCCGCTGCAGATCGCAGGTAGCGTCCGCGGCCGGGCTGTCGCACCACGCGACCACGGCCAGGTGACTGCCCTCCAGCCGGTAGGCGAGGAGTTCACGCGCGGCTTCCACCCGGACCGGTTGCCCGTCGAGGATCGCGCGGACGGTTTCCTCGCGAGCCGCGGCGCCGCTGGTGAGCCATCGGTCGTGCTCGGCCAGGTACTCGGCGGTCATCCGGGAGGAGAACTCGTCGACGAGGCCGAAGAGCAGCTCCGAGATACGGCGGAACTGGTCCGCGCGTTCGGACGGCGCGATACGCTCCTGGCACGCGGACATCAGGGCGTGGGTCAGCGCCGCGTGTGCGACTCGGATGCCGTGCAGCACCTTGTCCAAGCCGAGGCGTCGCCGGGCGAACTCGCGGTCTCCCAGGAGGGATTCCTCGGGGATCGCCCGGTCGGTCGCGGGATCGGCCAGCAACAGCAGCGCGTGCAGTGTCGCGGCTTCCGTGCCCATCCGGAGGGTTTCGAACAGCGCCGGCCCGCCTCCCAGTTCGGGAACCTCACGGGTGATGACACGGGCCAGCTCGTGGCCGACGGCGACGGCCCAGGCCACGGGCCGAGAGCCGAGGCCGTCGCTCGCCTCGGTGAGGCTGCGCACCGAGTTGGCGGGAGCGTGTGGCACGTCCCCACGCTCGGGGGCGAGCTGGTAGATCCAGCCGGCCGGGCCGAATCCATGGTGAGCCGTCATGACGCCATCCTTACCGTCGTGAGAGCAGCAGGCGCTGCATTGCCGCTGGTCACCTCCGGACCACTGCGGCACACGGTGCCATGGAGAGCGGACCCGCGTTGCCGGGCCGGCCGGCGGTCACGGTCGGTGGGAGCCCGGCGGCCGGTGCCCGGCATGGCGCGGCCCTGCTGCCGGGCTACGCCACCGTGGCGGCGCTCTCCCCGATGGCTGTGCGCAGAGCCTGCGAGGTGCGATCGATGCGCCGGCCGAACAGTTGGGCCGCGGCGTCGGCATCCCTGCGCAGAACGGCGTCGACGAGCTCCCGGTGCTCGCCCGCCACATCGCGCTCGGTGTCGCGGCCCACGGGCAGCGACCAGCGCCGGTACAGCGTGGCCACGTCCCGCAGACTGAGAGCCGCGGCCAGCAGCCGGGCGTTGCCGCACGCCTGGAGCAGGGTGCCCCCTCCCTCGCCGGCCCGAATGTGGCGAGCGATCTCGGCGGCAGCACGGCGCAAAAGCCGCTAGCGGAACGAAGTGGGATCGGCCTGCCGGTCATGGCCTCGATGCACGGTTCCGTCGCCTTCGCGGTGGACGGCGGGATCCGCGCCGACGCGGTCGAGAAGGTGCTGCCCCGGTCGTCCTGACCGGGGCGGGCGTACCTTCATGCAGTACTTCGGAAGTCGGACGGTGATCGTAGGAGGACCAAGACGACGAGCCGGTCCCCCCTGGCCCTGGCCGGGGCGGCCTTCGACTCCATCGCGGTCGGCGAGCGAACCCTGTTCGAGCGTCTGCTGGACCGGCTGAGGCCGGGCATGCTGCTGCTGGCAGATCGCGGTTTTCCCTCTTACGACCTGTATACGGCCGCCGCCAGGACCGGGGCCGAACTGCTGTGGCGCGTCTCGGCCTCCTTCGCTCTGCCGGTCAGGAAACGCCTGAGCGATGGCACTTACCTGTCCGAACTGCGCGGCGACAAGCGCGCGGAGCGCGTGACGGTGCGGGTCATCGAGTACAGCGTGGCCGACGACGACGGGATCAGCGAGGTGTTCTGCCTGATCACCACCCTGTTGGACCCCGATGCGGCCCCCGCCCTGGAACTGGCCCGCAACTACGCGGAGCGCTGGTCGGTGGAGGTTCTGTTCAAGCTGGTCAAGGTCGACCTGCGGACCAGCGGCGGCGTCCTGCGCTCGGGCAAACCCGAGGGCGTACGCCAGGAGTTGTGGGCCCTGCTCTGCGTCTACCAGGCCCTGCGCACCCTGATCGCGAAGACCGCCGTGATCGCGGGCATCGACCCGGCCCGCATCAGCTTCCCGCCCGTCCTGGATGCCGTCAAAAGCTCCGTCCGGACGGCTTTTTCCCCCTGAGCTCCTCGCCAAGGCCCTGCGCTTCTTCATAGCCGACCTCCCCGACATGCTCATTCGCGACCGCCCCGCACGCACCGCGCCCCGCACCACGAAACGCCCCCACCTGAGCTACCAGACCCGCAGCTCAACCGACCCCGGAACCCGCCGAGTCACCCGCACCATCGTGCTCCACCAGCTCACACCCGACCCGGCCTAACTCATGGCCATTGGACGCGGGCGGGGGTCAGTCTGTTCGGCTCGGCTGGCTTCTCCCAGGGGCGCCGCAGATCGGCGGCCAGTGGGCGTGCGAGCCGGAGCTGGGATAGGCGGCGATCACCAGCCACGTCCACCGGTCGGCCGCCTCTGAGCTGCGAAACCGTGGCCGGGTCCATCCGAGTGTCTGCTTGAACAGGCGAAACATGTGCTCGATGTCAAAGCGTCGCAGGAAGGACTGCCAGCAGCGGTCGAGGTCCGCCTCGGTGGCGGCGGTGCCCGACCACCACAGCCAGAGCGAGCCGTTCGTGGAGGTGAGCTCCCGGCGTGCGACCGTGGTCGTCGGTCTGCCGGATGGCCGGCTCGGGATGGGGCGATGCGGCTGATGGTCAGGGGTGTTCGGCAGCCCAGGCACAGATGGCGGCGAGGGGTTCCTGCAGGGATTTGCCGAGATCGGTGAGGGCGTACTCGACGTGCTGGGGGGCGGCCTGCTTGTAGACGGTGCGGGTGAGGAGTCCGTCGGCCTCCATGCCGCGCAGTGTCTCGGTGAGCACCTTCTGGGTGATACCGGGGAGACGGTGGCGGAGGCGGGCAGGGCGTTGCGGCCCGTCCAGGAGGGCGTAGACGAGCAGGATCCGCCACTTGGCCGCCAGGCGCTCCAGAGCCTGGCGGGTGGCGCAGGACTCCTCCAGTACGTCGGGGATCAGCAGGGCCATGGAGCACCTCCGGCGAGTGTCAAGGGCACTTCGAAGTGCCTTCTGTCGGGCGGGGGGCCCGATACCTACATTCGACAGCACCGCGAACGGAAGAGGAGAACTGCACGCGATGACGGACTTTCAGTGTCATGTCTACACCGCTGCCGAGCCGGGGATCTTCGTCAACAGCTACCTGCTGGAAACGGCCGACAGCGTGGTCCTGATCGACGCGAGCCTGCTGGTTGCCGACGCCCAGGCCCTGGCTGCCCGGCTGGCCGCTTTGCGCAAGCCGCTGCTCGCCGCCTTCGTGACCCATCCGCACCCCGACCACTTCAACGGGCTGCCGTACATCGTCCCCGAGGACGTCCCCGTGTACGCCACCGCCGCGGTCGCCAAGGTGATCGAGGACAGCGCCGTCGCCAAGAGGCAGCAGTGGCAGCCGGTGTACGGCGAGCAGTGGCCGAACCGCTACCGGGTGCCCGAGCAGCTGCTTGAGGACGGCGACGAGGCCGAGGTCGGTGGCCTGCGGCTGACCGTGCAGGACATCGGCGCGGCCGAGAGCCATGCCGATTCCTACATCGTCGTGCAGGGCGGCGGCCGGCGCGCCGCGTTCATCGGGGATCTGGCGTTCGGCTCGACGCACTCGTACATGACCGACGGCCACTCGGGGCGGTGGCTGGCCGCCCTCGACCGGATCGCCCGTCACCTTGAAGGGGTGCCGCTGTTTCCCGGTCACGGCCCGCCGGGCGACACCTCCATGCTGGACGCACAACGCCGATACCTGATGATGTATCGGGAGACGATCAAGCAGCTGGCCCGTGGCGGCCTCGGACTGACCGACGATCAGAAGCAGGAGCTCACGCGGACCATGGCCCAGTACTCTCCTGAGGCCCGTCTGGAGTGGCTGGTCGGGCTGGGCGCCGACGCCGTCGCCGCCGAGTTGGCCGCCGAGGACCACGAATCGGCAGAGCAGGGGGAACAGTGAAGATCGGGGTATTGGGCACCGGAGAGGTCGGCCGCCGGCTCGCCGCCAGGCTCGCCGGGCTCGGGCACGACGTGATGCTCGGCTCGCGGACGGCGGACAATCCGGTCGCCGCCGAGTGGGCGCGCGAGCACGGCGGGCATCACGGCGCCTTCGCCGAGGCCGCCGCGCACGGCGAACTCGTCGTCAACGCCACAGGCGGGCTGGTGGCGCTCGACGTCCTCACCGCCGCCGGGACCGCCAACCTCGACGGCAAGGTGGTGATGGATGTGTCCAACCCGCTGGACTTCTCCCAGGGCTTCCCGCCCCGGCTGGTCGTACCCGAGGCGGGAAGCGTCGCCGAGCAGCTTCAGCAGGCGTTCCCCCGGGCCCGCGTCGTCAAGACGCTCAACACGATGAACAACACACTGATGACCGACCCCGCCCGGGTGTCGGGGCCGCACAACGTTTTCGTGTGCGGGGACGACGAGGCCGCCAAGACCGAAGTCGCGGATCTGCTCAAGTCGTTCGGCTGGCCGGAACAACAGATCCTCGACCTAGGCGGCCTGTCCGCTGCCCGCAGCGTCGAGCCTGTCGTGCTGCTCTGGGTGACGCTCAGCAGCGTCCTCCACACCGCGGACTTCAACTTCGCGATCCTGCGCTAACCAAGGGATCACGGCCGCACCCCGCGCTCCCTTGCGCGCCGGGCCGCTCCACGCCGCAGGTTTCCGAAACAGGCTGCTCCGCATGACGACATACGCGGTCCGTCGGCTTGAACTTCACGATCCCGATCTGTCCCGACCACCGCTGGGCCATGTGCCCCCCAGACCGCTCCATCCCCAAAAATATCTACACACAGTGACCATCAGCGGCCAGATAGCTCCCCGCCAACTGGCCGCTGGCGATGTCGCCGTCCGCGCCCGTGTGGGCGATCGCGAGGATACCGAATCGCAATCACGGGTACGGGGTATCCCCGCAACCACCCGCGGTGCCGGAATGTCGTGAAAGGCGAGTGGTTTGCCAGCCGTGCGGCACGGCAGTGGCGGCCGTATGCCGCCTCGGTCGCCCCAGGCCGCGCGCATGACGTTCTTCGACCGGATGGGAGATTGGCTTTGTCCGAAATCAGAGGTGCCTGTATAGCGGCTGCACTGCTAGGCGGGATCCTGTTGCTGACAGGGTGCACTAATCCCTCCGGGTCCGACTCGGCCGCCGGTACGGCCACTTCGCCTTCTGCGGACGCCTCTGCCCTGGTAGGCGGGTCCCCGGACGTGTCTCCGTTGGCCGAGGCGTCCGGTTCCGTCGCTCCCTCCCCCGACGCTTCGCAGTCCGTCACTGCGCCGCCCGTCACGACTCCGAGGCCCTCGCGCAGCGCCACCCCCATGGTCAAGACCAAGGCCCCCGCGACCTCTCCCAGCACCCGAAAGGCGCCCGCCCCCATCCCCGGCTGCCGCAATCTGGCTGTCAGCAGCGAGGTCAATGCCTCGGTGACGCGGGCCTACCGACGCGGTTTCCCCCTCTTCGTCCACATCGAGCCGGTGCCGCACCGGTTCTTCTACGGTGAGTGCGGCGCCGTCCGCTACGCCTCCGCGCAATTCCGGGCCACCACCGGCGCAACCCAGGGGGAACTCGTGAACATGCAGGATGAGGGCAGCGCCGCGAAGTACTTCCGCGCCGACTCCGGTGCCGACTGGATCTACATCGCCAGCGACAGCTACCCCGCGAGCCCCCACGGCTGCGGCGACATCCCGCAGATCCCGAGGGCCCTGGCCGCCGCCTGGGGGAACTGCGCCGTCGCACACTGACGCGCTCCGCCGCGCCGGGCGGCGGCGAAGACTGCAGCAGAACGGGACGGTCGCCACGACGGCAGCAGCTGCTTGGATCAGACCTCGATGTAGGCGACGACGACCACGGTGCGCAGGGCGGTGACGAAGTACAGGATGCGGACGGCTTCGATGTCGTCGGCGTACTCGCGTAGTTGGGGGCTGGTGGTGTCGCCGGGGATCGGTGTGCCGATCTCGGGGTCGACGGAGATGACGACCAGGGCGCGGTCCAGGGCGTGGATGTCCGCTTCGCTGGTGATGTTCTCCAGCTGCTTGGCGGCGGAGTCGGAGAAGGCGATACGGGCGCGGCGGGATCCGTGTCCTTGGGGCATCAGGCGACGGCCGGGCAGCTTGTCGGTCCGGCCCGCGCGCGGCCCCGCCGTCGCGCGAGCAGGGCCGCGTGCCGCCCGATCCCCCGCAGTGCACACCCGTGCCCCGTCTCTTCCCGGCCCTTCCTCCCTTTCCTCCTGCCGTGGCGGTCGCGGGGTGCTCTGTGGGGGGGATGTCCGCCGCCGCCCGTACGCGGAACCGCGTGGTGACCTGCACGGTTCCGGGAAGATCCTCCAGACTTGCGCAACCTCTGGCGCAACTCCTACCGCAACCCTCGGAGCAACAAGGCGCGCAACCTGCAGCGCAACCTCCCGCTCCCGGCCGGGGACCGGGCCGCCCCTTTGCGGCCCAGCGCGCGCGGCCCCGCCGTCGCGCGAGCAGGACACCGGGCCGCCCGATCCCCCGCAGCGCTCCCCGCGCCCCGCCCTCTCCCGGCCCTTCCTCTCCTGCCGTGGCGGTCGCGGGGTGCTCTGTGGGGGATGTCAGACCCCCGACCACGCCCGGAAACCCCTGGTGACCTGCACAGATCCAGGAAGATCGTCCGGGCTCGCGCAAGAGATGGTGCAAGAGATGGTGCGCGGGATGCGCAGGAGTAGCCGCAAGAAATGTTGCGCCCGGGCCGGCGCAGGGACGGCTACTGGGTCAGGCGGCAGCTCCGACGCGCGCGTACGTTGCCCTGCCCGTCCTGGCCTGACGGCCCTGCCCGTACCTCTGTGGACCTCTTCTGGCTTCCGCAGAAAGACACCTCATGCGGCTAAGCCGTCAAGTTCGGCTCTGCTGAGATGGCGCCGGATGGCATCTCATGCTTCGTCGTCAGTCCGCGATCTGCACGAGCTGGTCGTCACTCAGCTGTGGAGGAACCCATCCACGATGTGGCTTTGGAGGTGGGAACCCGGCAATGAGCAGCGTTTCGACAGCAGTTCGGGCGGCACTACGACCGGCGGCGCTTCCCGGACGTTCACGACTTCGGGAGGTGCCGCAGACGCCCCGGAAGTGGGGCCGTGACGCGAGCGTACCGACACGGACACGACAAAGGGCCCCGACCGATAGGCCGGGACCCTTTCCGAACTTCCCTCGCGGGCCTCGGACTCCTACCCCAGGGTGGACACGACGGATGTGATGAGACCGGTCAGCGCCGCGTGCGGACCGTGTTGGAGCAGCCTCTCGACCGCGTCGACGGGGACGTTGAGCAGCGCGTCGCCGGCGCGGAACAGTGCTTCGAGCATGATGTCTCCTTGGACGGTGGCGAGTTGGTTCCGGCAAGGGCTTCCCCAGGTTTGATTACTCAAGGCCTGCTATCCCTCGTGTGGGGAGCGCTGTATCGATACGCCGCCTCTTTGTTCGGGTACGTCGGGGCGGGTGTGGAGTGCTGCCGCGCAGCTCGCCCCCGCGAGGTCAGGGGAGCAGGGCGCGTTAGGGCTTCTTCGCCCCCTTCCCACTGCTGAGCAGGCCCTGCAGCGCGTAGGAGGCGGCCGCCACGCACAGCGCGCACACGCCGGCCGCGATGAGCATGGCCACGATGCTCGCGAACACGGCCAGGCCGATCCCCGCGCCAGCGAAGCCCAGGACGACGTACCGGGCCCACGGGTCGGACTGCTTCACGATGATCTGCTGGACGGGCGCGTGGCCGTGGGACTGCCCGCACGTACAGCCGTGCGCCGCCTGGTACTGGTCGGCGGGTATGTGGGAGAAGGGGGACCGCGGCGTGCTGGCCTGTGGACGGGTGCCATACGGGATGGGCTGGCTAAGCCGTCGACGATGTGCAGTGCGGTGTCCGGGCGGCAGATCGGGCAGGCCGGCACCCCGTCGGTGGTGAGGAGGCGGCGAGCGTCGTCCTGGCCGACCGGCCGTTTCCGGCGGCCGACCATCCCGCAGTCGCCGGCATGCACGGCCAGCGGGTGCCCCGTGGCGCGGTTGAGTTCGAGGATCCAGTCCGGCGCCGGCGGGCGGCGCGCCCGGCCACGCTCCTCTTCAGCCTGCCGCTGCCGCAGAGCAGCGCCAGGACATCGGCCGCGTCGGTTGCCCACCCCGATCCCTCCTCCGCCGACAGCCCCCGTCTGACATCGCAGCCACAACGCATACGCCAGACACGCAGGGCCCGTCCGTCGTGTTCGGACGAGCCTGTAATCGAGCGCCGGACATGTCGCCGCGGCTGCACGTCCCCGCCGCGCAGCGTAGTTGCACTGTGCGTGACGATGTATCTGTCCTGGCACACCGAGGCCGGGAAGTCCTCCCACCGTCTGGCCGGCACGCGCCGGGCAGCCGCCGATGGAGTGATGTGCGCACCTCGCTCAACTCGTTAGCTAACCAGGCGAACATGCAGGTCAGAAGCAATCTGCGGGGTTAGGCGGAAAGGGTTAGTCCACGTTTTTTAGGGGAACCGAGTTTTTAGCTTCAGCTAAAGGTGGCATTCTGGGGGCATAGCAACAACCGTTGCCCGACACAGACTTGGGGGTGCACCGTGAGCATGTTCGCTCGCAGTGAGAGCAACACCGACTTAGCTGCTGCCCGGCTGGCCCAGCAGGCGACAGCGTCCCTTGCCGGCCTCCTGGCCGGATTGAACAAGTCGCGTTCGGACCTGGCCAAGGCCATGGGAGTCAGTCCGGGACGCATCAGCCAGATCATGTCCGGCGACGCCAACCTGACCGTGCGCACGCTGGCCGCCGCTGCCGAAGCGCTCGGAGCCGGCGTCGAGATCAGGTTCTACGCTCATCCCCAGCTCACAGACAGGCAGGGCGACGGGAGCGGGACCACATCCCCGGCAGATGAAGAAAGCCTTGCCTCCCGGCCCTAGTCCGGGGACTGCCCGGTCGTCGGGCTTCACGCAAGCAGGTTCTACCGGTGACTGCGAGTGCGGCCGAACCGGCCCCGCTGTGACGGGACAGCGCCGCCGCGGTAGGTGTCATCGGGAACGATCTTGGCCCTGATTTCCTCGATCTCTGCACGTTCTGACTTCCGGCCGTGCCGGTAGGCCAGCAGGAGCAGGTCCTTGCACTTCGCATGGGCTACACCCATAGCACGCCGGCACTCGAACGCTTCCTGGTCAGTGGGCTCCCGCCGATCCCAGCGTGAGTGGACCTGGCACGCCTGGTCCGTCTTCGTCTGCACTTCCAGGGCCTCATCGACCGCCTGCAGTGCGTCTTCGTAGGCAGCGGTGATCGCTTTGGCGAGCGCTGTCTGCTGGTGCCGCTCCAGCAGAAACTGCTGCACGCCGTGGGCCAGCAGGCGCAACTGGGACGACTGGTCCATGCCGTCGGTGAACTCCTCGCACCACTCCAGGCCGTCGGTGTGGATCCGGTACTCGAGCCGCTCCATGAGCCAGGCGATCCCCAGCGTCATCAGCTTCACGTAGGGCTGCGTGGTCTCGTCGCGTTTCTTATTACGGGGCAGCGCGGTCGCTCCCATTCCGAAACCGACCGCCGCCGGAGGAACCTTGGCCAAATGCGGCAGCAGCAACCCCGCACCGACCGCCACACCGCACATCAGCGCCACCACCGACAGGGCCAGACCAGCCGACCGTCGGCTGCCCAACAGCCTGCCCTTGCCGCTGAAATGACGCAGCAGCCCGAACCAGGCCACCCCGGCGCACACTGCGGCCGGTAACACAAAAGCAGTCCACCAGGTCTGTTGATACCAGCTCATCAGGGGCCCCACGCTCAGACACGGACAAGACAGGACCGTCGCCAGCGAGCAGAAGGTGAGGCGGGCTCCCCCTCGGCGTGTACGCGCCCAGCCCTTTCGCAGCAGCCCTTCTACATAGACCACAGCGAGCCAGCACGATGATGTCACCCACTACCGCAGCACTGCGTCACTTTGAGCAACAATCAGCCACACGCATCGGCACATCCAGCCATCCCGCGACGCACCGGACCACTCGCCAGATCGCACTCGCCGAGCGCTTCGGCCCTGCCCGACCATCCCGTCACCGTCACCTACGCCCGCTGAACACACAGGCCGGGCCCACCGCTACGGGGGAAAGCGGTGGGCCCGGATACCGCCACGCTCCCACACGACCGCCCCCAGCGCACGGCATTCGCATCTCGTCTGGTCCGGGTGATCACGAGCGGGCTGCCGGCTGGCGCAGGTCCAGGTAGCAGCGCAGCCGTACACCGGGCTCGCCCGCATCTCGTGTCGTCCGCTGTGTGGTCGCTGTCGCCCACTGGTCGGCGAGCAGCTGCTGGAAGGCGAAGGCGGTCTCCTCGTCGACGGCTGCGACGTCGACGACGACCAGACCGGGCTCACTCACCTGCATCTCGTGGATCGGGTCCATGTGCGGCACCACGCCCGGATCTCCGGCGGGGTTCCGCTGATCTGGGGTCTTCACCCGACCGAGTCGCCGGCGCGCCTCCTGTCCCGGCGCCACCGGTGGGTGCAGGAAGTTCAAAGCGGCGGCGGCACGGCACCGGATCCGGTCCAGCGCGTGCTGGCCGTGGCGATGGGTGGGCGCCGGGCGCAGGTACAGTTCGTCGCCGACGCGGGGTCGGCCGAACATCGTGGATCGCCTGGCGGCCTCAGTGGGGACACTCGATGAGCTGTTCGGACCAGATCGTCTTGTCGTTCTGGCCGTGACGGCAGCCCCAGCGCGCGCCGAGTTGGGCGACGAGGAACAGGCCGCGTCCTCCCTCGTCGGTCGTGCGGGCACGCCTCAGGCGGGGCTGGGTGCTGCTGGCGTCGGTGACCTCGCAGACCAGAACGTCGTGGCGAATCAGCCGCAGCTCCACCGGCGCGCGACCGTAGCGCATGGCGTTCGTCACCAGTTCACTGACGATGAGTTCGGTGGTGAAGAGGAGGTCGTCCAGACCCCAGGTGGTGAGTTGGCGGGTTGCCCAGTTTCGAGCCTCGGAGACGGCGGCCGGATCGGTCGGGATCTCCCAGCGAGCGGTGTCCTCCGCCGGGACGGTGCGGGTGCGGGCCAGCAGCAGGGTCGCGTCGTCGCGCGGCGCCTGCTCTGCCAGGTCGGCGAGGACAGCCCGGCCGGTTTCGTCCAGAGCGCGATCCGGACGGCAGGACGCGGCGAGCGCATCCGTCAGGTACCGGAGTCCTTGCTCGATGTCGTGGTCGCGCCGTTCGACCACGCCGTCGGTGCAGAGTGCGAGGACGCTGCCCGGCTCGATGTCGATCGTGGTGGTCTCGTAGGGCATGTCGCTGATGGAGAGTGGTGGCCCCGGTGCGATCCCGACGGTCTCTGCGGTCCCGTCGGGCCGGACCAGGACGGGTGGCGGGTGCCCGGCACTGGCTATGGCGCAGCGCCGGGTGACGGGGTCGTAGACCGCGTACAGGCATGTGGCACCGACCACGTCGTGGTGGTCGGGTGGGGCCTCGGCCATGAGGCGCTGGACCTGGTCCGCGATCCGGGTGAGCATTTCGTCCGGTTCGAGTTCGAGGTCGGCGAGGGTCTGGATGGCGGTGCGCAGGCGGCCCATGGTGGCGGTCGCGGGCATGCCGTGGCCGACCACGTCTCCGGAGACAAGGGCCAGGCGGAGAGAGGGCAGAGCGATGGCGTCGTACCAGTCGCCGCGGATGTCCGCTCCGCCGCCTGCGGGCAGGTAGACGGCGGCGGTCTCGGCTGCCGGAGTGTCGGTCGTGGCCGGAGGAAGCAGGCTCTGCTGCAGCGCCACTGCCGCCCGGTGCTCGCGGGTGTAACGGCGGGCGTTGTCGATGGCGAGCGCGCCCGTCCAGGCGATCTGCGTCATGAGATCCCCCTCGTCCTCGGTGAACGGGTCGGGTCGGCCGGTACGCCAGACCGATATGGCGCCGAGCGTGAGGCCGCGGGCGTACAGCGGCGCCACCATCACCGAATGGGCATCCTCCGGGACGAGATACTCGACCAGCTGCGGGTCGCCGATCAGCGCGACGAAGTCGTCACGGTCATGGATGACTGCCTCGCCGGTCTCCCAGTGAATGGGGTGGTCGCGAAGGAAGGGGACGGGCTCACCGTGCCGGATGCCGGCCGGCCACACCGCAGTGGCCGGCGCATGGGCCGTCTTGCGCAGATTCAGATCTTCAACGCCCACCTGCTTCGGGGGTTCGTTTCCGTCGAACACGGACTGCACGAGGTCGACTGCGACGAGGTCCCCGAAGGCGGGTACGAGTACGTCCGCCAGATCCTGCGCGGTACGCACGACATCCAGGGATCCTCCCACCTGCTCGGCCACCTTGCCGGCGAGATCCAGATGACGGCGAGCGCGCATATGGTCGGTGTTGTCGATGTACAGGGCCACGACCCCCGTGGGGCGTCCTCGCGCGTCCTCCAGACGGAAGGCGGACAGCGACAGCGCCTGCTGCCGCGCCGGATCGTGCCGCCAGCTCACTTCTTGGTTCCTGCGGATCACCGGGACGCCCGTTTCGAGCACCTGGCGCAGTACGGCCTCGAGGCTCTCGGCGTCTTCGGCACACAGCACGTCGCACAGCCGAGTGCCGGGCCGTACCGGTCGGCCGTCGAGGGTGCCCAGCACGGCGTTCGTCTGCACAGTGGCGAGGTCCGTGTCGTGCAGAGCGATCGTGATCCCGTCCTGCGAGGACAGTGCGCGCAGGAGTGCTGCGCCCTGCTGGTGGTCGGAGACGTGGTGTGCGGGTGCCGCCAGGACAAGGAACTCCGCGGAGCCTTCCACCGCAGAGGTCCGGAAGGCGACATCGATGGTGTCGCCGGACCGATGCCGCAGCCGTACCCGGCCGGACTCCGGCATCTCCGTAGACCTGTGCAGTTCGTCCGTGGGGCCGGCCACCAGGTCGTGCACGGGGCGGCCGCAGACCTCCTCGGCGGTGAACCCCGTCAGGTCCGCTGCTGCCTCGGTCCACCGCACCACCGCACCTCGGCCGTCGAGCACGGCGGCTGCCAGGTCCGCGAAGACGTACGCGCTGCCGCTGGGATGGGCGTCGGAGACGCTCAGCGACTCTTGGGAGGCGCTTCCCGAATGGGTGTCATGTGCATGGTTCATAGTCATTTTTGGCCTTCCCTGGAAGATCGCGGGGCGACGACGTCACACCGCAACAGCGGTGGGCGGCAGGTCTTGTTCGGCCCAGACGATCTTGCCGTCTCCTGCGCAGCGGGAGCCCCACCTGCGGGACAGCTGAGCGATGAGGAAGAGGCCGCGGCCGTGCTCGTCGAGTGTGTGGGGATGGCGGGGGCGTGGCCGACCGGTGTGGGTGTCGGAGACCTCACACGTCAGAACCCGGTGCTGGATGAGCCGCAGGCGGCCCGGGCCGTCGCCGTGGCGGATGGCATTGGTGACCAGTTCACTGACGATCAGCTCCACGGGCGTCACGAGCGGCTCCAGCCCCCATTCGCTGAGCTGACGGGCGACCAGATGCCGGACGGTCGGGACGGTGGCCGGTTCGTCCGGCAGGTCCCAGGACGCGACCCGGGCCGGTTGGAGTGCGCGGGTGCGCGCAAGGAGCAGGGTGACATCGTCGGGCTGGGCCTGAGTCGGCAAGGTCTCCATCGCCCGCGAGCACAGGTCCTCCAGGGATGGGCCCGGCTGTGCCAGGGCGGCGCCCAGGCGGTGCAGGCCGACGTCGATGTCGGCGTCGCGGGACTCGACCAGGCCGTCGGAGTAGAACGCGAGCAGACTCCCCTCGGGCAGTTCCAGTTCCACGGACTCGAAGGGGACCAGGCCGAGACCGAGGCCGAGCGGGGCTCCGGTGGGCAGGTCGGGGATGGTGACCTGGCCCTGCGCGTCGATGATCAGGGGCGGCGGATGCCCGGCCCGCGCCAACGTGCACCGCCGGGTGACCGGGTCGTAGACGGCGTACAGGCAGGTGGCGCCCACCGCCGTGGCATCCTCGTCGGAATCGTCGGCGTCTTCGTCGTTCAGCCGCCGGACCGTGTCGTCGAGGTGCGCCAACAGCTTGGCGGGGGGCAGGTCGAGGTCCGCGAGGGTGCGCACGGCGGTGCGCAGTCTGCCCATGGTGGCCGCGGCGTTGATGCCGTGACCCACCACGTCGCCGACGACGAGGGCCACCCGGGCGCCGGACAGCTCGATCACGTCGAACCAGTCACCTCCCACGCCGCGGTCCATGTCAGCCGGCACGTAACGGGAAGCCACCTCGACGGCGACACCGCCTCGCACCCGGTGGGGCAGCAGGTCGCGCTGGAGCGTGAGGGCCGCGGCACGTTCGCGCGCGTACTGCAGAGCGTTCTCCAGGCTGAGCGCGGCCCGGGTGACGAGCTCCTCGGCGAGCAGCAGGTCGTCCTCCTGGAACGGCGTCGGCTCCTCGGAGCGGCCGAACAGCGCCAGTCCCAGCACGCTGCTCCGCGCACGGATGGGCACGACCATCAACGAGTGGATGCCGCTGTCACGGACCTCCTGCGCCCGCACCGGATCGTTCTCGACCCAGGGGCCGGCATGGGTGTTCAGCACGGGTTCCAGGTAGGACCTGCCCGTGCGCAGCGCGGCGCTGAACGGCGAGTCCGGGTGGGCGTGGACCACCTCTTCGCGCACCCACGGCAACTCCAGGACGCCCAGGTCGAGGGAGGCCAGGCCGGCCCGGCGCATCAGCGGCGGGCGGCCGCCTGCCGTGCCGGTCTGTGCCGAGGGTTCCACGCCGAACGGAACCGACTCCACCAGGTCGACGATGGCGTGGTCGGCCAGCAGGGGCACGGTGAGGTCGGCCAGTTCCTGCCCGGTCCGCATGACGTCGAGGGTGCTGCCGATGCGCGTGCTGGCTTCGCTGAGGATGGCAAGACGCTCACGCGCCCGCCGGTTGCCGGTGACATCCACGGTCATGCAGCACACGCCCACCGGTGTGCCGTCCGCGCCCTGGAGGCAGAAGAACGAGGACGAGAACGCACGTTCACGGCGCCGGTCCCCCGGCGGCCACGCCCGGAACTCATGCACCATGGTGCTGCCGCTCTCCAGCACCTGCTGCATCACCACCTCGAGCGCTTCGGCCTCGACCGCGGGCAGCGAGTCCTTCAGACGGCGTCCGAACCGTTGATGACGAGGCACGCCGTCGTACCGCTCCGTGGCGTCGTTCACCCAGACACAGCGCAGCTGCGGGTCACAAACGGCGATGCCGATCGGTGCGTGGGCAAGAAGCGACTCCCGCACCGGTCCGTTGACCGCCCCCGAGGACAGTGTGCCGATGTCGGTCACGGACACCAGCCACCGGGTGTCGGCGTCCTGCCCCCACAGCAACGAGACCCGCAGCGTCATGGTGAGCGTGCGGCCGTCGCGGTGGCGCACCGCCACAGTGCCGGACCAGCCACCCTCGGCACGACACTGCTCGGCGAACACCGAAGCCCTCCCGGCGTCCTCGGGGGGCGGCAGCACGTGTGCGGCGGACCGGCCCACCACCTCCTGGGCCGAGTAGCCGACAAGCTGCTCAGCTGCCAGCGTCCACCCCATCACGGTCCCCTTTGCATCGATCATCGCTATGGCCGCATCGGGTATCTCGCGGAAGCTCGCCGGCTCGGCGAGTGCGGTGTGGTCGGTGTTCGTCATCGCGGTTCATCCCATCGGTGCGGAGGTGAGACAGCGCCGGCATGTGGCGCGGAGGGTCCGATGTGCAGCCGTGGTGGAAGGGCGATGTCCGGTGGAGAGGCCCACAGCGTGACGCATGTCGGATTTGGGCCACTTTACCCAGGTTTGATGAAATAATCGGATACGAGCGCTTCATCGTCAAGACCCTCAGGGCTGATCAAAAAATCAGCTGTACGGTCGAGTGCGTGGCGGCCGGCGTCGTTGCGGGGGGAGGCGCCCAGGGGTTTGACGGCTGGGAACGTCGGTGTGATGATGAAAACGTCAGAAATGGTGCTTTTCATTAGCGGGTGATGACGATGTCAGGCTCACCCAGGAATCGCTTCGAGCGCCGTCGCTCCGAGACCCGGCGGGCACTCGTCCGCGCCGCGCGGACGATCCTGGCCGAGTCCGGCGACACCAGCACCAGCATTCGGGCCATCGCAGAGCGCGCGGACGTTGGCTTCGGCTCCTTCTACAACCACTTCACATGCAAGCCGGATCTGTTCGACGCGGCCGTGGCCGACGCCCTGGAGGAGTACGCCCAGGCCATCGACGAACGTCTGGACGGCCTCGACGATCCGGCCGAGCGCCTCGCCGGCGGCGTGCGGCTCAGCGCCCGCATGGCCGGAGCACACCCGGAGATCATGCGCATCCTGTGCCACAGCGGACTCGGCCGCATATACGCCGGCCGCGGACTGGCTCCGCGCGCGAGACACCACATGGAGCAGGGCATAGCCTCGGGCCGCTTCACCGTGATCGACCCGGTCCTCGCCCTGGTCGCGCTGAACGGCAGCCTGCTGGCGCTCCTGGAGCTGTGGTTCACCCAGCCCGAGGTGGACAACAGCCATGCCTCGGACAGCATGGCCGAGACGCTCCTGCACATGCTCGGCCTCTCCGCGGACGAGGCCCACGACATCGCCAGGCGCCCCCTTCCCGCCGCAAGCTGAAGAGGACCCGTGACCGCGTACTGGCTTGAGGACGACGACGCTGACCTTCGTGCGCAGACGCTTGCCGAACTCGCACAGCGAAGCAGCATCCCCCGCAGCAGGGCTCTCCGGCTCGCCCGGTCTCTGATGGAAGTGGGCGCGCTGGAACGCCTCGACGACGGCCGATTCGTCGCGGGGGAGGTGAGCGCCGGATGAGTGCGGAGTCGACGGGGCGTCGGCCGGGTGTGGTGATGCATGTGCGCTGCCCGGACCGGCTGCCGCAGGAGACCTACCGGCAGGTCCTGGAGCAGCTGCACGAGCTGTCACCGGTGGTGCAGGCGCTGCCGCCCACGGCGGCCCTGGTCGACCTGCGCGGCGCGCTGCGCTACCACCGGGCGACCGCCTCCCACCTGGGGGAGATCCTGCGGCTGCGGACGGTCTCCCGCTACGGCATCGACGTCCGGGTCGGCATCGGACCTACCGTCACCGTCGCCGCGACCGCCTCCGCACAGGTTGAGCGCCCAGGCGGCGTCCTGGCCATCGAGGCCACCGACGCCGCCGACTGGCTCACCCTGCTCCCGGTGGGGGACCTGCACGGTATCGGCCCCGCCAGGCCGCCACCCTGAAGCGCTACGGCATCGACCGCGTCGGCCTGCTCGCCGCACTGCCGGCCGCAACCGTGCAGCGCCTGCTCGGCAAAGCCGGCCGTACGGCCGTCGACCGGGCCCGCGGCATCGACCCCCGCACCGTCACCCCACGCCGCCTGCCGACCTCCGTCAGCGTCCGGCACCGCTTCCCCCACGACGTCCTCGACGGCACTGTGGTGCGTTCGGCTCTGCTGGGCTTGGTCGTGCAGCTCGGTGCCGAGCTGCGCCGCCGCGGGCAAGCCGCGCGCGCTCTCACGCTCACGCTGACGTTCGCCGGCGGACCGGCATGGGAAAAGACCCGCCGCCTGACCGAACCGTCCGGGCACGAGGACGACCTGCGCCAGCTCACCTACCAGCTCATGGACGCCGCAGGCCTCCAGCGCGGCCGGCTGACCGCACTCGCGCTGCGCGCCGAGGACCTGGCCGACGCCCACCAGGTCGCCGAGCAGCTCAGCCTCGACACCGCCCGACAAGCCCGCCTCACCGCCGAGCGGGCCGCCGACCAGATCCGGGAGAAGTTCGGGCCCAGCGCGATCGGCCCGGCCGCCACCTACCGCCCCGCCTCCTGACCGCCCCGCTCACGCCCGCTCAAGACACCGCGCCGGCACCTGCCCGCCAGGGACCACCCGCCACAGGCTCCCGCCGCCGCACTCCCGGTAACGGGAGACATCCCGGCCGACGCCGACCACGCACGACGTCACCCGCTCACCCCGGCGCAGATAGCGCACGACCGGCGAACCCGTGATCGCGACCGGTCCCCCATTCCATGCCGGCCTGCGCACGGGAACCCGCTGGACGGCCGCCCACGTCGACGTGCACGGCGCGGACACGGACGCGGCGGCGGGTACCGGCGCGGCGGCGGACAGGACGGCGGCGACGGCGGCCACCGTGGTGAGCAGACGCCGGGTCAGGCACATACGCCGTCAACTCCCGCCCGGTCCGGGCCGGTCACGGCCACCCGCCGAAGATCACACACAGGAGACCGGCCGGGCAGCTTGTCTATCCGGCCCACGCGCGGCCCCGCCGTCGCGCGAGCAGGGCCGCGTGCCGCCCGATCCCCCGCAGCGCACACCCGTGCCCCGTCTCTTCCCAGCCCTTCCTCCCTTTCCTCCTGCCGTGGCGGTCGCGGGATGCTCTGTGGGGGATGTCCGCCGCCTACCGCACGCCGAACCGCGTGGTGACCTGCACGGTTCCGGGAAGATCCTCCAGACTTGCGCAACCTCCAGCGCAACTCCTACCGCAACCCTCGGCGCAACATGGCGCGCAACCTGCAGCGCAACCTCCCACTCCCGGCCGGGGACCGGGCCGCCCCTTTGCGGCCCGGCGCGCGCGGCCCCGCCGTCGCGCGAGCAGGACACCAGGCCGCCCGATCCCCCGCAGCGCTCCCCGCGCCCCGCCCTCTCCCGGCCCTTCCTCTCCTGCCGTGGCGGTCGCGGGGTGCTCTGTGGGGCATGTCAGACCCCCGACCACGCCCGGAAACACGTGGTGACCTGCGCAGATCCGGGAAGATCGTCCGGGCTCGCGCAAGAGATGTTGCAAGAGATGGTGCGCGGGATGCCGCAGGAGTAGTCGCAAGAAATGTTGCGCCCGGGCCGGGGCCGGGGCGGCTACTGGGCCAGGCGGCAGGTCCGACGCGCGCGTACGGGGCCCTGTCCGTCCTGGCCTGACGGCCCTGCCCGTACCTCTGTGGACCTCTTCTGGCTTCCGCAGAAAGACACCTCATGCGGCTAAGCCGTCAAGTTCGGCTCTGCTGAGGTGGCGCCGGATGGCATCTCATGCTTCGTCGTCAGTGAAGAAGGTATCCGCGATCTGCACGAGCTGGTCGTCACTCAGCTGTGGAGGAACCCATCCACGATGGCGTGCGTGAGCGACGAATCGGCTATCGACCGGAACGTGGTACCGCTCGACGTAGTGGGCAAGGTCGGTGTGCCAGAACCACTCACCGTCGGTGAGGAGGCTCAGACCATCGATGAACTCGTTGGTGGGACTGAGGAAGTCGTAGACGGCCGATCCGGTCGCGGCGATCACACTGCCAGCACGTAGGTATCGCACAAGATCCTCTTCGTGCGGGTCGCCTTCGCTGCGCACAGCAGCAATCAGGGAAGGTCCGTCCGGGTTCCCGTGCTTCAGTTCCCTGAACTCGCCAAGGAAGCGGTCTGCGTGTGGGTTCTCGCCGGTCATCGCCAGGAGCGTAGTCGATCAGCTGTCTGGCGCCGCCTGGGTGGGCTGTGGCTGTGGCACGGCCCCGTGAGGGAAGGGCCACGGCCTCGTCAAAGTGGGTCCGGGTTTGCAGGCAGTGGTGAAGCTGGCCAAGCATGCGGTTGAACAGGTGCCGCAGGGCTTGTGCATGCCAGTCTCCGTACTCCCGTCGTTTCCGGTAGTGGGCATTGGCGCCCTTCCCCTCCCGGCGGCCGGCGCCGCCCTGCCCGGCCCCGGAGTCCTAGCCCGGACACTAGGGAACAAGTAACTCGCCAGTAGGTTCCGGGGCTCTCTGCCGTTTCCCGGTGACAGGACGCCTCGTTGGGCTGTCTGGGTGAATGCCGGGAGGGCTGACGACAAGGGGCGGGTGTGCGACAGCAGTGGTCGCCGGAAGAGCTGTTGGCGAGCTGGACGCTGGTGGAAGGCGACTGGAAGCTCGTGGCCAACAAGACCGGGGTGACGAGGCTCGGCTTCTGCCTGATGCTGAAGTTCTTCGAGATCGAGGCCCGGTTCCCGGAGTTCATCGAGGAGTTCCCGCAGTCCGCCGTGGAGTACGTCGCCGGGCTGGTGAAGGTGCCGGCTGCGGAGCTTGTCAAGTACGACCTGGCGGGCGCGAAGCGTCACCGGAAGCAGATCCGCGAGGCCCTGGGGTTCCGGCCGGCGACGCTGGAGGATGAGGAACAGCTCACCGCGTGGCTGGCCACGGAGGTGTGCCCGGTCGAGCTGGTGGAGGATCGGCAGCGGGAGGCTCTGCTGGTCGAGTGCCGGGCGCGGAGTACCGAGCCGCCGGGCCGGACCCGGATTGAGAAGGTGCTGGTCGCGGCCCGCAACCGGTGGGAGCGGGTGTTCTGCGCGCGGGCCATCGAGCGTCTGGGTGAGGTTGGGGTGGCACGGCTGCTGGCGCTGGTCGCGGAGGGCAACGAGGATGGCGCTGCACTGCTGGCGCTGCTTAAGCGTGACCCGGGTGCGGTCGGCCTGGACTCCCTGCTGACCGAGGTCAACAAGCTGAATGACGTGCGCAGTCTCGGGCTGCCTGAGGGGCTGTTCGCGGACTGCTCGGAGAAGCTGGTGGCCGCGTGGCGGGCGCGGGCGATCAAGATGTACCCCTCGGACTTCCGCGACACCGCCGAGGACGTACGGATCACGCTGCTCGCGGCGCTGTGCTCCTCCCGGCAGGCGGAGATCACCGACGCCCTGGGAGAGCTGCTGATCGCCCTGGTGCAGAAGATCAACGCGCGGGCTGAGCGGCGGGTGGAGAGGCAGCTCACGGCAGAGTTGAAGAAGGTCCGCGGTAAGGAGGGCATCCTCTTCAGGCTCGCCGGCGCGGCGATCGGCCAGCCCGACAAGACCGTACGGACAGCCCTGTACCCGGTGGTCGGGGAGAAGACGCTGCGCGACCTGGTGGCCGAGGCGAAGGCGAACGAGAAGGTCTTCAAGGCCAAGGTACGCACCACGCTGCGCTCCTCCTATAGCTCGTACTACCGGCAGATGCTGCCGCCGCTGCTGCGGACGCTGGGGTTCCGCTGTAACAACACCGCTTACCGGCCGGTGATGGACGCGCTCGCGCTGCTGGAGAAGTACGCCGGGGTCGACGGCAAGATGCGCTTTTACGACGCCGCGGATGTGGTGCCGATGGACGGCGTCGTACGCAAGGACTGGCGCGAGGCCGTCGTCGACGACAAGGGCAGGGTCGAGCGCATCCCGTACGAGCTGTGCGTCCTGGTCGCGCTGCGCGATGCGATCCGGCGCCGTGAGATCTACATCGAGGGCGCGGCCCGGTGGCGCAACCCGGAGGACGATCTGCCCGGGGACTTCGAGGTCACCCGTACCGTGCACTACGCGGCGATCCGTCAGCCGCTGGACGCGGCTGAGTTCATCACGGATCTGAAGCAGCGGATGGCGAACGGCCTGGACCGGCTCACGGCCGCGCTGGCGGACGGCTCGTCGGGCGGAGTGAAGGTGACCACCCGGCACGGCGAGCCGTGGATCTCCGTGCCGAAGCTGGAGAAGCTGGACGAGCCCACCGGCCTCCAGGCGCTCAAGGACGAGGTGGTACGCCGCTGGGGTGTGCTCGACCTCCTGGACGTACTGAAGAACGCCGACTTCGACACCGGTTTCACCGACGAGTTCGCCTCGGTCGCCGGGTACGAGCGCATCGACCGCGCCGTCCTCCAACGACGCCTCCTCTTGGCCCTGTTCGCTCTCGGTACGAACATGGGCATCCGCGCCATCGTGGCGACCGGCGAGCACGGTGAGAGCGAGGCGGCGCTACGGCACGTGCGACGGCACTTCATCACCGTCGACAACCTGCGGGCCGCAGTGCGGAAGCTGGTGAACGCCACCTTTGCCGCCCGGGACACCGCATGGTGGGGCCAGGGCACCGCGTGCGCGTCGGACTCGAAAAAGTTCGGGTCCTGGTCCTCAAACTTCATGACCGAGTACCACGCCCGCTACGGAACAACGGCGTGATGATCTACTGGCATGTGGAGCGGAAGAACGTCTGCATCTACTCCCAGCTCAAGAGCTGTTCGTCGTCCGAGGTCGCGGCGATGATCGAGGGGCTTTTGCGGCACTGCACGGACACCGAGATCGAGTCGAACTACGTGGACACGCACGGCGCGAGCGTGGTCGGGTTCGCCTTCACCGAGCTGCTCAACTTCCGTCTGCTGCCGAGGCTGAAGAACATCGGCAGCATCCGCCTGTACCGGCCCGACGACGACCCACCCGGCTGGCCGGCGCTCGGCGGTTCACTGACCAGGTCGATCCGCTGGGACCTGATCGCCCAGCAGTACGACCAGATGGTCAAGTACGCCACCGCCCTGCGCCTGGGCACTGCGGAGGCCGAGCAGGTCCTGCGGCGCTTCACCCGTGGCGGTCCCAAGCACCCCACCTACCAGGCGCTCGAAGAACTCGGCCGCGCGGTGCGCACGATCTTCGCCTGCGACTACCTCGCCAGTCCTGGCCTGCGCCGCGAGATCCACAGCGGGCTCCAAGTCGTGGAGAACTGGAACAGCGCGAACACCGTGCTGCACTACGGCAAGGACGGCGCCTTGACCGGCCCTGACAAGGAGCACGCCGAGACGTCGATGCTCGCGCTGCACCTGCTGCAGTCCGCACTCGTGCACGTCAACACCCTGCTGCTCCAGCAGGTGCTGGCCGAACCGGCATGGGCAAAGAAGCTCACCGACGAGGATCGGCGCGGACTGACCGCTTTGTTCTGGTCCAACGTCAACCCGTACGGCACGTTCCGCCTGGACATGGACAAGAGGCTCGACCTGGCACCGGTCGCCGCCATACCCCGCCCCCGCACCGCGACGGACGACGCTGATTTCGAACTGAAGATCGTCTAGCAGTAGGCTCATGCCGCAACACGACGCGAAGGGGAGATCGGTGGCGCGGGTTGCGGTGATCGGTGGGGGAATCAGCGGGCTGGGGACGGCGCTCATGCTTGGCCGACGGGGCCATACGGTCACGTTGTTCGAGCAGGCTGCACGGCAGGCCGGAGACGACCTGAACCGGGACTTCTTCCACTGGGACAGGCCCCGAGTCCCGCAGGCCAACCATCCCCACTCGTTTCTCGCGTCCGTCCGCACCGTGTTGCGCACCGAGACCCCCGATGTCTACACGGACCTGCTGGCACGCGGAGCCCGGGAATACCACGACTTCGACTGGTTCGATGAGCATCCGCCGCACCGGGCCGGCGATGAGGACTTGGTAACCCTGCGCACCCGCCGCATCGTGTTGGAGGCCGCCCTGACCGCGGCCGTGCGGCGGGAACCCACCGTCGAAGTGCGGCAAGCCTGCCGGGTGCGCGCCCTCACCTTCGAGGAAGGCCGCCCTCCCCGTGTCACTGGCGTACAGGTGGGCGCGGAAATGCACCAGGCGGACCTCGTCATCGACGCGGCCGGCCGCCGCTCGCCGGTCCCCTCCTGGCTGACCGCGGCCGACTGCCGCCCGCCCGTGATCGACAGCCACCGCACCGGGATCGCTTATCTGTGCCGCTGGTACCGCCTGCGCGCCGACAGCCCGCGTGACCCCGGACGGGTAAAGACCGGCTCGGCCGCACCGTTCGCCCTCGCCGGCGTCTTCCCTTCCGACAACGACACCTTCGCGGCGCACCTGGTGCTCTCCACGAGTGATCCGACCCGAGGCGCGCTCACCGACCCCGCCGTGTTCGAGGCCGTCGCCCGCCTCTTCCCCGCCACCGCCGCCTGGCTCGACCTGGCCCCCGAACCACAGACAGCCGTCCTGGCGATGGCCGGCCTGGACAACCGCTGGACCGCCCTCGCCGACGCTGACGGACCTATCGTCACTGGCTTGGTCAACGCCGGGGACAGCCTCATCCACACCAACCCCACCTCGGGCCATGGCGCTGCCCTCGGCCTGCGCGCCGCTCAGCACCTCGCCGCCCATGTCGACCAGATCGTCGCGGACCCCATCGGCTACCACACCTGGACCACACAGGCCCTCCGCCCGTTGTTCGACGCGCAGGTGACGGCCGACCGCGCCAACGAGCAACGCCTTGGGGAGAGCTCACCACCCTCGGATCGACGGGCTGCTGCCCTGGCCGCCTGTGCCTTTGACGATCCCGTCGTCATGCGAGCCCGTGCCCAGGTACGCCATCTCCTGCAACCGGCCGACGATGCCTACGGCACCGACGAAGTGGACCGAGCCGTTACCTCCTGGCTGGCCGACCACCCAGACTTCTCGCCAACGCACGATGGCCCGACTCGCGATCAGTGGGATGCACTCATTCCAGGCTGAGCGCTTGCCTGGTACCTCACCTTCGACGCTGAGTGTCGGCGGTCGTCTGCCGACACTCGCCCGCGTGATCACGAACCCGCAGGTGGGCAGTGTCGGCAACTCGCGTCGGCAATCAACGTCGATGAACGGTCCGGCCGATAGATTCCGACACATGCTCATTGGCTACGCGCGGGTCTCGACCGCCGACCAGAACCCTGATCACCAGATTGACGCCCTACTGCGGGCCGACGTCGACCGCGACCACGTCCACGTCGATACCGCGAGCGGCGCGAAGGCGTCCCGCCCGAAGCTCGACCTCGTCATGCAGCTGCTTCGCGAGGGTGACACGTTGAAGGTCACCCGGCTCGACCGGCTCTCCCGCTCCGTGCTGCACCTGGTGACCCTCGGCGCGGACCTGCGCGAGCGCGGGATCGGACTGCACGTCATCGAGCGGGGCATCGACACGTCCACGATGGAGGGGAGGGCGATGTTCGGGATGCTGTCTGTACTCGCCGAGCTCCAGCGCGAGCTGATCGTGGCGAACACCAACGACGGGCTCGCCTCTGCACGGGCCCGCGGCCGGGTCGGCGGACGCCGGCCCAAGCTCACCGACGATCAGGCCGCGCTCGCCCAACGGCTCTACGACGAGCGGGAGAAGACCGTCCAGCAGATCGCCGACATGTTCGGCGTTCGCCGGTCGACCGTGTACGGCCACCTCGACAAGACCATAACCGTGCCTCGCCAGCCGAAGAAGACAACGGTCACCAAGCCCTGAAAGCTACCCGCCGGTTACTTGTTCCCTGGTGTCCGGGCTGGGACTCCGGGGCCGCGTAGCGGAGGTTCGCCCAGAAGGCGAGGGTCACCGCGCCCAGGGTGGGGTCGTGGGCGGAGGCGGCGGAACGCAGCGAGGCGAGGAAGTGGCGTTCGGCGGCGGCGTGGCGGCCTTCGTCGTAGGCGCACCAGCCCGTTGTCGCCGCAGAGACTGTGTCCCATGCAGGTCGTGTCGCTTTAGAGGACAGGCTGCAGTCGGCGTCGTGTCTCGCTGGCGTCACGGGCGGTGTCTCGTTTCACGGCGCCAAGAACAGCAGCAGCGTGAGGCATGTCACCGTCAAGAGGCTGTGGGTCTATCATGCTGGCCACACTCAGAGACGAGGGGATGACGGGGTCGATGGCGCACGAGTGGATGGAACTGTCGGAGGCGATCCAGGTGCTGCGGGAGCAGTTGCTGATCGCCAAGGCCGCCGGCGAAGACAGCGAGGTGTCCTTCTCCGTCGGCAAGGTGGAGGTCGAACTGGGCCTGGAGGCCCGGAGGTCCGGGGGCGCCGGGGGCAAGCTCCAGTTCGGCGTGTTCGCCCTCGAGGGAAAGGGCGAGTACTCCTCTGGGGCGACGCACAGGCTGCGGCTCGAACTGCTGCCCAAGGACGGTGAAGGCGAGACCCTGGAGATCAAGGGCCGGGTGAACGAACTCCCTTCCCGCTGACCGGGGACCGGCATGGACACGGACCTGATCGCCGAGGTCTACGCGACGACCGGTGACAGCCCCTGGAACTGTGGTTCCGCCTACGTTGTGGGACCACACCTGCTGCTGACGGCGGCCCATGTGGTGCTGGTCGACGGCGCACCGGCACGTACGGTGCAGGTCCGTCTGCTCGGTGCCGCCGACTACATCGAGTGCACCGTTGCGTGGTACGGCTACGGCCAGAATCTCGACGTCGCGCTCCTGCGCGTCAGCGATCCCGAACAGAGCCTGCCGTCCCGGTGGAAGGATGCCCGCTGGGGGCGGCTGGCGACCTCCGCGATCGGTACGCCGGTGACCGCCGCAGGATTCCCGGACGTGCAGCGGCATCCGGACGGGTTCCGCGACACGGAGCAGCTCAGTGGCCGGGTCAACCCGCTGACGGGTATCAAGGCAGGCTGGTACGCGGTAGGCGTGGACGATCCGCCGACCCGGGTGAAAAACAGCAGTACTCCCTGGCATGGGATGTCGGGGGCGGCGCTGTTCGCCGACGACCTTCTCATCGGGGTCGTCGCCGGTGACCAGGGAGGGTTCTCCAGCAGCCGCCTGACGGCCATGCCCGTCTCCGCACTCGCCGCCGACCCGGAGTTCTGCTCGCTGCTGAAGGCCGATACCGGCCGGGATTGCGTCATCGAGGCGGCGGATCTCCGGCGGTTATTCGCGGAGCCGCCGAGGGCCGATTCGCCGGCGCAACTGCTGCGCGCGGACGTGGAGGCAGTGCCGTTCCACGGCCGCACCGACCTCTTGGCGGCGCTGGAGAACTGGTGCCTCGAACCCGGATCCTTCTCGACGCGGCTGCTCGTGGGCGGTGGTGGCGAGGGCAAGACGCGGCTCGGTGTGGAACTTTGCCACCGCCTCCGTGCCCAGGACTGGGTCACGGGCCGGCTCGCAGAGGATGCGCCCGCCGAGACGCTGAAGGTGCTTGAGCAGCTGTCCCACCCCTTGCTGCTGGTCGTTGACTACGCCGAGACCAGACAGGAGCAACTGCACGCACTGGCACGCCACTTGGGAAGGCCAAGATGTCCAGTACGGCTGCTGCTCCTCGCCCGGTCCGCGGGCGACTGGCTGACACAACTGGCCATGTCGCCGAACCTGGCATCCCTGGTAGCCGCGCCGGTCGAGCACCTGAAGCCACTCGAGGTCACCCCGACGGGCCGTAACGCCGTGTGGCGGGCCGCGGTCAGCTCACTGGCTGACGCGCTGTCGTCACTGCCCGACCACCAGCATGTGAACTGGCGGGCCGTACGCGACCGGGTAGCTCTGCGGCCGACGCTCGGGACGAGAGTACCCACGACCGCTCGGTGCTGGCCCTGCACATGAATGCCTTGGCCGCCTTGTTGGAGGCGGGCCGCCCACTGGCCTCGGCGACGACAGGCACGGAGGACGTGCTGCTCCTGCACGAACAGAGTTACTGGGAGAAGACGGCGAATACTCGGGGCCTGACACTCGGGGCCCCTGCGCGACGGTACGCGATCGCCTCCGCGTCGGCATGGAGCGCCGCCGACGAGGCTGAGGCTCTGCCCGTGCTGGGAAGGGTGATCCGCCTGCGGGACCTGGGGGAGGACCGCAGCCTCGAGGCAGCGCAATGGATCAGCGAACTGTACCGGACGTCCAGTCACTTCTGGGCGACGCTGCAGCCGGACCGACTCGGCGAACACCTCATCGGCGCGGTGCTGAAGGAGAGGCCGCAGCTGTTCCATGATGCGGCGAACGTGGCGACCGGACGGCAGATCAACCACCTGCTCACCGTGCTGGCCCGGGCGGAGGTGCGCCAGCACCATGTGGCCGACGTGCTCGCCCAACTGATCAAGGAGCATGTGAGCCGGTTCGGTGTCGCGGCGGTTACGGTGATCGCCGCGACCGAGAACCCGTGGCCGCTGGCGAAAGCGGTCGACGCGGTGCTTGCCGAGCCAGATTCCATGTCGCTGGACGTACTGGAGGCGCTACACGAAGCCGTCCCACGATCCACAGAGCGATTGGTGCTTCAAGCCAGAGCAATCGCGGAACTGATCGCTGACCGCTGCCGTCTGTCGGCCGATTCAGGCGTCCCTGCCGACCTGGCCCGGTACGCCGGGTCACTTGAAGCGCTGGCGAGCCGCTTGGCCTGGGAGGGCCGTCGCGCCGAAGCGGTGAGGACGATGAAGGACGCGGTGTTGCGCTACCGGGAGCTGGTCGCAGTGGACCCGCAGACCTACGAACCGCATCTCGCGGAGGCGCTTGCGGGCCTCGCGAACCGGTATGCGGACCGGGACCGGAAAGTGCGGGTGTCCCAAGGCGATGCGAAGCGCGCCGCTCAAGCCGCTAACGAGGCGGTGGAGTGCGCGGAGCGTCTTGTCGCGTCGGATCCGGAAGCACACACGGGCCGCCTCGCCCGCTACCTGGTCAGCCATGCGAACAGGCTTGTCGACCTGCGGCAGTATGGGCGGGCGACCGCACAGGTGGAGCGAGCTGTGGCCATGCAGGCGCGGTTGGTCGGCGCGGACGCCGAGGCATATCTGGCGGACTCTCTGGTGACGTTGTCCAAGCGGCTACTCGACGCCGGACAGCATCAAAGGGCGTTGGCTGCGACCCAGCGTGCCGTCGCCATCTGCCAGCAGTTGTTCGAGCAAGCGGCCGACCCCGCGTCGGAAACGGCCGTTGCGCTGACCCGTACGCTCGGCCAGCTGGCGATCGTGCTCGACGGTTGCGAGGACACCGAGGGGGCGCTGAAGGCTTCTGTGCAGGCGTCGCGGGTCGCGCGCGACCTCGCTGACGCGAGACCGGACGGGAACCTGTCGGTGCTGGCGGAGTCGCTCGTTGATGTCGCCCGGCGCCGGACCGTCCTGGGCCAGGAGGACGAGGCGACGAGCAGTCGTGAGCAAGCGGTGGAGATCTGGCGACGGCTTGCGCGGATTAATCCATCAGGCTACTTGCCCCAACTGGAACGGGAACTGTTCTTCTCCGCCACCGCATCAGGCACCAGGGCGCCCTCGCCCGCGGCGCTGGCTTGCCTGGAGGAGGCCGTGGAGGTCTGCCGTCAACTGTGCGCCGCAGACCCTGAATACGGTCTGCGCCTGGCCGAGTCCGAGACCATGCTCAGCAAGTGGTACGCCGAGACAGGCAGAGGGGACGACGCGCTGAAGGTCCTGCGCAGTGCCATGGTCACACGTCGGCAACTCGCCGCCAGCAAGCCGGCGAGCTTTCTGGAAATCTACGCGACGAATCTGGTGATGCTGGCACGTCAGGAGGTCGGACTGGGATACGTCCGCGAGGCGCTCCAGACGTATCAGGAAGCCTGCACGACATTCGCCCGGACGGAGGCGGCCTCGCGGGTACCGGAGCTGGTGACGCGGGCGCAGGCACTGGAGTCCGAAGCGAAGGACCACGTCCAGACGGGCCGTGAGGAGGACGCGCTCACCGCGTATCAGCAAGCCGTCACCGCCTACGGGCAGGCACTGACCGCGCCTACCGACCCGGAGCTGGTGTCGCAGGCCCCGAAACTGCTCAAGAGGGCGCACAAGCTGGCTGCGGCGGGACGGAACGAGGAGGCACTGCCCTTCTTCGTACAGGGGGCGGACGCGTACGGAAAACTTGCCGAGCGAAATGTCACCCGGTACGTCGGGCGGCTCGTAAGCGCGCTGAACGGGGCCGCCAAACGCCTGGGCCAGGCCGAGCGGCACGAAGAGGCGCTTGCCGTGCTCGAACGGGTGACGGCGGCGTATCAGCGTGCGGCCGACGCGGACCCGGCCCGCTACACACTGCTATACGTCCGCTCTCTGGTGCCCTTGGCCAAGAAGCTCATGAGCGTCCGCCGCGAGGACGCGCGCGCCGTGCTGGACAGAGCGTTCGACGTGTACCGGACCATGGATCACACGGTGCCGGTGCAGCTGAACTACGCCCAGGCACTGGAGACGCAGTCGAGTCTTCTGGACGCGATGGGCCATGCCGAGACATCGCTGGCGCTGCTGCGCGAGGCGGTGGCCATCTACCGGGTTCTGGCGGGGAGCGACACCGATGCGTACTTGAGCCAGTACGCGCAAGCCATCGCCGCACTCGCCCGGCGGTTGCGTACGGCGGACAGCCTCGATGAAGCCCTGGCCTGTCAGCGAGAGGTGGTGGAGAGCTACCGGAGGCTCGCCAACCTCATCCCGGCCAAGTACACATTGAGCTACGCGACATCACAGGTGCTGGTTGCCCTCTGGCTGAACGAGCGAGGACGGGACGAGGAGGTGATGACGGCCCTGATCGAGTCCGTTCTCGCCTGGCGTCGGCTCAAAGCGCCCGTGTCCCACACCCAGCAGATGCAGCTGGCTCAATTCCTGGAGCATCTGGCCAGGCAACTTGCCGAGGTCGGCCGGGGCCACTTGGCCGACGAGGTGACGCGGCGCAGCGGTCCTTTCTGGGCGCAGCTGGCCGAGGCAAACCCCTTCGATAACCCGAGCACTCCGCTTGGCACTCGATGATGTGATTGAACCGGACGGAACCACTGAACGATGCCGCCCTGAGCGGGGAGTGACGGCCCCCGCCCGGCGCCCGGTCATGGCCGATCCGTCCGAAGCACCCGGGCCGTCCCGCCGCGCGTGGCAGGCAGGTGGCGTAGGCCGCCTCCGGCGGCAGTCTGCCCCCGTAGTCGCTCGATCTCCTCGTGCTGGGCGGCCAGCCTGGAGATTGCAAGGGCCTTGAAGGCCATGAGCTCGGCGAGATCCGCGTCCCGTTCGGCGACCCGTTCCTTCAGCTCGGCGACCTGGGCCTTCAACCGCTCGATCTGGGATGCCCTGGGGTCCGTGACGATCCCGGCTGCCTGGGCCTCCTTCACCCGCCGTTCGAACTCCTCCGCGAGGTGCTGATAGGGGCCAGGGCGTTCTCCCTTCGGGTAGAAGCCGGTGCGGGTCACTCCTGCCTCGGCCGCCAGGGTCTTGAGATCGCACCCGCCGCCCGGCGGGATCACTCCGGCCAGCAGCCGGTCCATCGCCGCTCGGATCACCGCTTCGTTCCGGGTGCGGGTCTCTGCTGTCAGACGTCCCATCTCAGCCCTCCGTCCCGGCCGCGGCCGACGGGCCCAAGCTGGGGTCGCGGTAAGAAGTCCGTCACCGATCCTGCTGGCTTATTCGGGTGCCATTAACGAACGTGTCACCGATCCTGCTGGCCAATTCAGGTGGGTGTAGCCCGCCTGAAGGGACCTGCTTGAGCTGGGAAGCCGCGGGCCGGGCTGTGTCCTAAACGTCGTGTCAGACGGTCTTGACAGATCCACCGTCAATCAGCAGGTCTGTGCCGGACATGCTGGCCGCCAGCGGTGAGGCGAGGTAGGCGACGGCCGTAGCGACCTCGGACGGTTCCAGCAGGCGGCCGGTGGTCATGCCCATCGCGGCCGGGATCTGAGCCAGCAGCTGCTCCTGGGTGACCCCCATGGAGCGGGCCAGCTCCGCGCCGTAGCCATCCGGGCTCTCCCACATCGCGGTACGCACCGCGCCCGGCGAGATGGTGTTGATGCGCACGCCCTGCGGTCCGAACTCCTCCGCCAGTGCCTTGCCGAAGGCGGTCAGCGCGGCCTTCGCGGTGGTGTAGGTGACGGGCCCGGCATGCGGCATTCGGGCGCCGTTGGAGGAGACGTTGACCAGCGCCCCGCGGCGGCGCAGCAGGCTGGGCAGCGCCGCCCGGCTGGTCCGCACGGCGGCCAGGAAGTTCAGGTCGAGGGACTGCTGCCACTGCTGGTCGGTGAAGGAGAGGAAGCCGCCAGTTTGGCCCTCTCCGCTGTCGCCGCCGCCGACGTTGTTGACGAGCAGGTCGAGATCGCCGAGCTCGGTGGTGGCGCGGTCGATCAGCTGGGCTGGGGCGTCGGGGGTCAGCAGGTCCACCGATATGGCCAGGGCGCCGGTCTCCTTCAGCTCCGGGGTGATGGTGCGGGCGGCGGCTACCACGCGAACGCCTTCGGCGGTGAGCGCTTGGACGATGGCCAGTCCGATGCCGCGGCTCGCGCCGGTGACCACGGCGGTGGTGTTCGTCAGCTGCAGATCCATGGATGCACTCCTGTCGTGGCAATGAACCAGTCGCGACTTCAGCGACGCCGTAAAGCTAGTAGATGCAACATTCATGATGCAAGTAATCCATGATCGGCGTCCCCGATGTACTGTCTGGTCCATGGAGACGAGGGGGCGCGCGCTGCGCGCCGATGCGGAGCGGACGGTCCGGACGATCCTGGAGGCGGCCGAACGCGTGCTGGCCGCCGACCCGGCGGCGACCATGGAACAGATCGCAGCGGCGGCCGGGGTGGCCCGCACCACCGTGCACCGGCGCTTCGCCACCCGCGAGGCATTGGTCGAAGCGCTGGCGACCTGGGCGACCGAGCGGTTCCACCAGGCCGTGGAGGCCGCCCGCCCACTCACCTCCCCGCCACTGGTTGCCCTGCACCAGGTGACCGCCAACGTCCTTCAGGTGAAGATCGGCTGGAGCTTCGCGATGAGCCGGACCGCTCCGTCCGACCCCGAGGCGGCGCGAGTGCACACCGACGTCCTGGCCCAGTGCGATCAGCTCTTCCGCCGCGCGCAGGAAGCTGGCCTACTGTCTGCGGACACCGACCTGGAGTGGGCCCGCCGGGTCTACTACGCCCTGATCCACGAGGCGGCCGAAGAAGGGCGGGAGGTCGTCGATATCGGCGCCGTCGACCAGCTGGCCGCACGTGTGGTGGACACCCTGCTGCACGGAGTCGGGGCACCGCTGTAGACCTTGCCGCGAGGGCCGGTCGGGGGCGTCGGCCCATCCGGCCTTTATGCCAGCGGGCGCCCTCGATCACGCTGACGCGATCGGCCGGGCCCGCCGCAATCCGACCTGCAACCTCCCGGATCAACCAATCCCTTCGAGAGAGCTGCACCTACTTCGGGTTATGCGGCAAGGGAGAGGCCGAGGCGGGCGAGGCGCCCGGTCCGGGTGCGGTCGAGCGGGTGGCCGTTCCACCAGGCGTCGAGACGGAGCAGGTTCAGCGCGACCGCGGAGAAGGCGTGTTCGAGGTGTGTCTTGGGCAGGCCGCGGTAGCGGGCGCGTCTCATGCCGGTGACCGCCACGGCCTGGTGGATGGCGCCTTCGATGCCGGCGCGGGTGCCGTACTTGGTGCGCCACTGCTCGCTGGTCTGTTCGGCGCGGGCCTGGTCGAGGGCTTCTTGCTGTTCGCGAGGCTGGAGGGAGAGCGAGCGGCCTCCGGTCCTGGAGCGGGTGCACTGGTCACGGACGGGGCAGGCCTGGCAGGTCTGCTTGTCGAACTTGACGACGATGGCCGGCGTCCCGCGCTGGCTGGCGGGGCTCCACCAGGTGCTGGTGCTCCCACGCGGGCAGACGGCCTGGCGCTTGTCCCAGTCGATGGTGAAGGCCGTCCGATCGAATCCGGTACCGGCGCGGGCCTGGGGCGAGCTGTTCAGCAGCACCGGGGTGACCAGGGCGACGCCGAAGTTGCGTTTCACCGCGACGATGAGTTCGGCCGACGGGTAACCGGAGTCGAGGTAGTGCTCGGCGGGCAGCAGGTCACGGGCGGCCAGCATCTGGTGGATAGGTTCGGTCATTTCCGCGTCGGTGACCGTGGCGTCGGTGGTGGCGATGTTGGTGATGATCCGGGGCGCGGGTTCGCCGTCGGCCGGGTCTGTTGCCGGATCGTCGCAGGTCTCGCTGATGTGGACCTTGTACCCGGTCCACCAGGAGCGTTGCTTGAGGCCGTAGCGTGCGTCGGTGTCGTAGGGAGAGGCGAGGCGGAGCCTGCCGGGCGGGAGGTCCTCGCTCTCCCGCCGCTTCACCTCCGTCCCCGCCTCGGTGACGGTGCGGTGGTAGTTCTGCATCCACACCGTGCGCAGGATCCGTAACGCCGGCAGATCGCGCAGCCACACCGGCGCGGCCGGGGAGTGGACCGCTTCCAGGAGTGCGAATCCGTCCCGGCCGTAGACCAGGGCCATCTCCGCGCGCTTGGCCTTCGAGGCGGGCGGATGCCACGAGTCGGTCCGTGGCCCGTACCGTTCGGCCCATTCCCGAACCGGCAGTGCATCGGCCAGCCAGTCCGGGGCAGCGCAGGCCAGGGTCTCCAGCGCGGCCCTCAGCGTTTCCCCGGCGAGTTCCAGCCGGTTCAGGTCCCGGACTGCGGCCAAGACCCGGGTGGAGTCGGTGCGCTACTTGCCACCGGCCTTCACCAGGCCCCGGTCCCTCAGCGCGGTCAGCAGGAGGTCGAGGGCCTTCTCCTCCAGGCTGTGCTCCACCAGACGGGCGCGGAACTCCGACAGGACCGAGGCGTCGAACCCGGGATCGTCCAGCTCCAGGCCCAGCGCGTACTTGAAGTCCATGCCGTAGCGGACGCGATGCGCCGTCGCGCGGTCGGTGAGATTCTCTACGAACTGCAGCACCGTCACCAGGGCGAGCTGGCCCGGCGACCAGCCCGGCCGCCCCCGTTCTGCGAACGCCTCGGCGAACTCGGTGTCCGGGAACAGCTCGCCCAGCTCATCGCGGACCCGCATCGCCAGCGGATACGGCCCACGGGCTGGGACCGCGCGAGCCACCTGCGCGGTCAGCTCCGGCACCTGCGGCCAAGGCCGCGACTGCATCGACATCCAGCACCCCACCCGCAACCGGAACGGCAAAACGGTCGCCACCCTGGCCAACGAGCCGTCACACCGGACGGCACGGAATTAACCAGCAGGATCGGTGACAGGGTTCTTACCGGCACCCCAACTCGCGCAACAGCGGGCTGCCTTTAAGGATCTTGGCAGGAGGGGCAGGGTAGGGGCGGCCAGGTTGTTCGGAAGAGGTTCCTCGACCGCACAGCCCGTCAGAGGCGGCTCCGGGGCCGACGACCAGGGGAAACGCTGTCTCATATAGGGCGTCCGGTGAACCGCCCGGTGAGCGGAGGCTATCCGTACGCCCCTTCATGGATCGGCATCACGGGCCGCTGAGTCTGGGAAAACTCTCTACCTTGCCCCTCATGTCAGCTTCCTCAAAGTCACCCCGGGCCAGCAATCCGGCACGCGCGGTCGTAGGGGGCCCGGCGATGCCCGTGACCGAAGGCGAAGCGGGTCCCGCAGACGGGGCCGTCGAGTAGGTACGGGATCCGGCAACCGTTGGGCCAACTTCGGGTTTGTTGCCGCGGGCTGGTGATGCGGCCGGTCCGCCGTTGCAGCGGCGGACCGGCCGCGGGGTGCGGTGTCCGGACCAGTGGACGTCCGCTGATCCCTGCTTGAGGGATCTGTTCCAGTGTGTGTGATCCACACGGACCTGTGCGGCGAACAGGGTTGCGGAGTTGGATCGGCAACAATTCCAACACGCCGTGACCTGCGGCGATGCGATGGCGTGCGGTGCCGGGACGGATGGGGTGCAACGGGGTGCCGGGGATGCGGTTGCCGCGCGCTGCGGGCGGGTTGGCGGGAGTGGTGACGCTGGCGTTTCGATGTTGCGGACTGGCTGCGCAGCGTTGCTGTTTGCGGGTAAGTCCTTTGCCTGGCTCGCGTGTTGCTCGACGCTGGTCTTGTCGCTGAGGGCCCGGTGCCGGGAGTTGCAGCTCCTGGCGCGTTGGGCGGGCCCGGTGGCCGTCGAGTGCACGTGTCCGGACCAGAGGAGAATTCATCGTGGGAGACAAGCAGTACGAGAAGTCGGCTGCCGCGGCATGCGTAGCGGGGGTGCCGGGTTGGCAGGTGGGGGTGTTCGTCCTCATCCAGATCGTGGTCGTGGTCCTGGTGCTGGCCGGGTATGACCTGCCGACCGCGTTGGCCTGCGCGACGGGCGGCGGCCTGGTCTCTGCCCGAGTGGCCCAGGACCTGCTCGCCCCGCAGCGTCCGGTGCGGGGGGCGTGATGGCGCAGGTGCAGCCAGGGCCGGGGAACCCGGGACGCGACCTGGACCCGTTGCGTAAGCCGCTCGAGGCGCTCGCCCGTGCACTGTGGAACCTGCGCGTGCGTGACCCGGAGCGGACCCAGCAGATGGTGGCGGACGCCATCCCCTGCGACAAGGCCACGGTCTCCAACCTGACGAACGGCCGGACCCTTCCGAGCGCGCCGACACTCGCCCGGTACCTCACCGTGTGCGCGGCCCCGGATCCCGAGGCGTGGAAGGCCCTGCGTGGCCTGGCTGATACCGCGCACGAGACCCTGAAACCCGGGAAGGGCTCTCAGCGCAGTGTGTTGTACTCCTTCGCCGAGGAGTTGCTGGCATGCTGTGCCTCGGCCGGGGTGCGTCTGTCTCCGGCCAGCTCGGGCCAAGATGCCCGCGAGTACAGCCCGCAGCAGCTGGTCGAGGGGTGGGAGACCGCTGCTGCGAAGCCCGGACCTGCACCGGTACCGGCGGAGGTCGCCGACCCGGAGCCCACCGAGGATTCCGGACCTGCGCTGCGGACGGGGCCAGGCGAGGGGGCTGGGGCCAGCCCGGGTGCAGGGAAGCCAGCCTCGTCGCGCAGACGGTATGTCGGCATCGGCATCGGTGCCGCGGTCCTGGCCGTGGTGGCTGCCGGCCTGACGATCGTTCCCGGCTGGCCGGGTGATGACGACGGCAGCGAGTCGACCAGTTCCCTGCGGCATTGCACGAAGCCGTCGGTGACGCTGCACATCGCGGCGTCGACGGACAAGTCCGCGCCTCTGCAGGACCTGGCCCGCCGGTACGGTGCCCGCTCCGCCGGTGGGGAGTGCGTGGACGTGGCCGTCTCCAGCATCGATTCAGGCAGTGCCATGCAGGCGCTGGCGCGGGGCTGGAGCGAGGATGACGGTCCCGAGCCGGATGTGTGGTCACCGGCGTCGCGTGTGTGGCTGGCGGTGGCACGGCAGCGGGCCACGGGCGCGGCGAAGAACCGTCTGCCGGAGACGGCCGGGCCGTCGGTGATGACCAGCCCGCTAACGATCGCCATGCCCCAGCCCATGGCCAAGGCGCTGGGCTGGCCCGAGAAGAAGATCGGCTGGAAGGAGCTGGCCGACTACGCTGCTCAGCCGGGCTTCTGGAAGAGCAAGGGACACCCGGAGTGGGGAGGCTTCAGGCTCGGCAAGACCAACCCGGAGTACTCCACCTCAGGGCTGAACGCGACCATCGGCGCATTCTTCACCGAGATCGGCACGACGGGGGAGATGAATCCCGACGACCTCGAAAACCCTAAGGCCCGCAACGTGGTGCGGTCGATCGAGAACTCCGCCGTCCACTATGGCGACACCACACTCACGTTCCTGGCGAACCTGCGCCGTGCCGACGATGAGGGCGATGCCACCTCCTACATCTCCGCCGTCACCGTGGAGGAGAACTCCGTCGTCGCCTACAACAAGGGCTATCCGTGCGGCAGCGAGTCCAACGACCCGCAGTGCGCGGTCGACCCGGACAAGCTCAAGCCGCCCAAGACCCCGCTTGTCGCGTTCTACCCGACCGACACCACCTCCACCGCCACGGACGGCTCCGCCTCGCAGACCCTGTACTCCGACCACCCCTATATCGAGCTGAACGGCATCGAGCCGGCCAAGAAGAAGGTCGCCGACGACTTCCGGGAGTTCCTCGCCTCCAACACCGCACTTGAGCGCTTCACCCAGCTGGGCTTTCGCACCGCCCCCAACAAGGCCACCAGCCAGCTCACCCCGGACAACGGGGTTTTGGGCGACGAGAAACTGACACCGCTGAGCACGCCCGCCCCGGACGTCCTGGACAAGCTGCTGGCCGCGTGGCGCGAGCTGCGCAAGCCTGCGAACGTGCTCACGGTCATCGACACCTCCGGGTCGATGGACTGGGGGGTCCGCAGCGGCACCAGCGAGAAGGCCAAGGATGAACCGAGCCGGCTCGATCTCGTCAAGCAGGCCCAAGGACCGCTCTTCGACGGGTTCACGGACCGGGACAAGGTCGGCCTGTGGACCTTCGCCAAAGAGGTGAAAGAAGTCAGCGCGCCCCAGGCGATGGGATCGGGCAAGAACAGCCACCGCGAAGACTTCAAGGCCAGCATCGACGACCTCCAGGCCGCCGGTGCGACCTCGCTGAACCAGGCCGTCGCCAACGCCGTCGACTCCCTACGCGCTCAATGGGACCCCCACGCCATCAACGCCGTAGTCGTGCTCACCGACGGCAACAACGACCCCGCGGATGCGCCGCCCGCATTCACCCAGCTCCGCCAGAAACTGACCGACACCAGCAAACCGGTCCGCGTGTTCACCATCGCCTACGGCAAGGACGCCGACACCAAGACAGATCCCGACTCCTGCCGCGACGGCAAGAAGACGTGCAAGACGTACCTGGAGGAGATCGCCGAACTCAGCCACGCCCGCACCTACAACGCCCGTGAGCCCAAGAGCATCTCCAACATCCTGACGAACGTCATCTCCAACTTCTGACCCGACACGCCCCGATGTGCGGGCCGCCCGGCGCGAGCACGCCGCCCGGCGGCCCGCACATCGGGGCGTCCCCTTGTGTCCGAGCTGGGATTCCGGGGCCTAACTGTGCTGGCCCCATTCTCCTCGCGGGGCTGGTCCTTGACACTTCGGCGCCTTTTTGGCCTCTTTGGCCCTCGGTCATAGTCGGCGCCATGGACTATGACGTAGACGTAGTGGTGGCCGGAGGCGGCCCGGTCGGACTGATGCTGGCCTGCGAGCTCCGGCTCGGAGGCGCGCGGGTGGCCGTCCTGGAGCGCCTCACCGAAGTGAACCCGACGATCAAGGGCGGGGCGATCACCACGCCCAGCGCCGAGGCGCTCTACCGCAGGGGCATGCTGCCCGCGCTGGCAGAGGTGCAGCGGCAGGCGATGGACCGCTTCCAGGCATTCATGCGCGAGCGGAACGGCGGGGACGGAGGCGGGTCCGCGGGCCAAGGGCTCGGGATCGTCGGGCACTTCGCCGGAATCATGCTGCGCGCCGCCCTGGTCGACCGTACGGAACCGGGCCTCGGCGACGCCGGACCCGCCGCCGAGATCGCTTTCGTGGCGCAGCAGGACATCGAGCGGCTGCTCGGCGGGCGGGCGGACGAGCTCGGCGTCGACGTGCGCCGGAGAGTGGAGCTGACCGGCTTCGACGCGGACGAGGAGGCCGTCACCGTGCGGACCAGCCACGGGGCCATACGCGCTGGCTGGCTCGTGGGCTGCGACGGCGGCCGCAGCGCGGTCCGCAAGCTCGCAGGGTTCGAATTTCCCGGTACCGACCCGGAGATCACCTGTCACCAGGCGGTCGTGGAGATGACCGGCGCCGAGGACCTAAAGGTCGGCTGGACCGCCACGGACACCGGGGTGTACGCCTACGGGCCGATGCCGGGCCGCGTCGTCACCGTGGAGTTCGACGGCTCGCCGGCCGACCGGGACGCGCCGGTCACCGCGGCGGACCTCCAGGCGCGGCTGCGCCGCGTATCCGGCGTGGACGTCACGATCACCGGGGTGCGGACCGCGACCCGCTTCACCGACCACGCCCGCCAGGTCACCGAGTACCGCAAGGGCCGGGTGCTGCTGGCGGGCGACGCGGCGCACGTGCACTCCGCGTTCGGGAGCCAGGGGCTGAGCCTGGGAATCGGGGACGCGATGAACCTCGGATGGAAGCTCGCCGCGGTGATCGGCGGCCGGGCGCCGGAAGGGTTGCTGGACACGTACACCTCCGAGCGGCACCCGGTCGGTGCGTGGGTCCTGGACTGGACCCGGTCCCAGGTCGCGGCCATGCGCCCGGACCCGCAGTCCCGGGCCCTGCGCGAGATCGTCAGTGACCTGGCGGGGACGGTCGTGGGCACCACGTACCTCACCGCGCGGCTCAACGGTGGCGGGGTGCGGTACGAGCTGCCGGGCGAGCACCCGCTGATTGGCCGCAGCACCCCGGACCTCGAACTCACCGACGGCGGCCGCCTCGCGGACCACCTCCACGGCGGCCGGGCGCTCCTGCTCGACCTCACCGACGACCCGGAGCTCCGGGCCCTCGCTGCGGGGTATGCCGGCCGCGTCGACACCCTGACGGCCGGCTGCCCGAACCGCCCGGACCTGGCGGCGGTCCTCGTCCGTCCGGACGGCTTCACGGCCTGGGCGGCCGACGCGGGGGCGCAGGCGCCGACATCGAAGGCCGGGCTGGCGGAGGCGCTGGAGGAGTGGTTCGGAGTGCCAGAGAGTGCGGTGACGCCGGGCTGATCCGCCGCTCTGCTGACTGACTCGAACCACGAGCCGATCCCACCCACGGCCGTCGCACCCACCCGGCAAAGCCGGATCCGGCGCTGCCCTGGGGTCCTCGGGGGTGCGGGGCCAGGGCGCGGCGCGGCACCAGCACGCTCGCGACCAGGGCTCTTTCCGATCAAACTTCGGTGACACGCGATCAAGGTTCGATGGCACAGGACACGGGGTGTCAAGTCATGTGACACCAAACTGCACTCTCTGCTTGGTTCCTACTCGACCGCCGACTCCATGCTCTCCATGGCCCTCCACCTCCGCGACCAGGAGATGAGCCTGCGCGACATCGCCAAGCGCCTCGTCATCACCACCGGCGCGAAGAAGGGCCAGCACCCCTCACCCGCCACCGTCATGCGAATGCTGCGCGAGCACGACCAGCTGACCGCCAACCCCGGTCACTCTGAGATACTTGTCCCTCTGCCGTAGCTACCCGAGCGCAGGGCCACATCCGACTTGTCCTGTCGCATTGAAGTTGTCTGATTCTCACTCATTTTCGTTCGAGTTGGCGGATTCTCATCACGCCGCATGCTGAGCGGCAATGTCGCGCAAGCAGAGGTCAACGCCGGAGCCACTCAAGTAGTTCGTCGTGGCGTACCTGGTAGACGGTTCCGGCAGACCTCAGCAGTCCTCGTTCATGGCACCAGCGGAGGAATGCGGCCAGGCGCCACGGCAGCTTTCCGCGGGTGGCCGAGATCAGGCCGAGGTACTGGCGGCTGGTGACCGCGACAAAACCGGGCCCGGCAGCCACACCGCAGGCCAGGGCCGTGATGACCGCGAGCGGCCAGGAAACTCGCAACCACTCGACGCTCAACGTCCCGTAGAGCGTGAGGGCCGCGACGACGGCACCGGACACCATCCCTGCCATCGTGTCATTGCGCAGTGGGGACAGCGGCGTGGGCACCCCGGGCGGATCCGGGTCCGGGTCTCCGCCGTTGTTGCGCCGCGCGGCGCGCAGCCCTGCGGGTACCCCCGCCGCCAGCCCGATTGCTCCGGCTCCGCATCCCGCGGTGAGACCGATGAAATCGCCGAGTCGGCCGGCGAGGAACCCGGCCACCACTGTCACCGCCAGGGCAGATGGGGTGCTGGCCGCCACCAGATGGCGGCGGTCGATGTCCGCTCGCACCGACAGCGCCAGGCCGAGGCCGAAGACGGCTGCGAACCCGGCGCCGGCGGCCAGCGCGAAGCCCGGACCGAACAGGGGCGTCAGCGGAAGCATGAGGACGCCGCCCAGTGTGGCACCCAGGGCGATCCGGCTCCAGCCGAGTCTGCTGCGTAGCCGCTGGAACAGGATTCGGCGTGGCTGGACGTATCGTGCACGTGCGTTCCAGGCCGACAGCAGCGGCGCAGGGGTCAGCAGTGCGAGCAGTACTGCGCCAGGCAGTGGCAGGGCGTGGTTGCGGTGGAGGCAGATCGCCAAGGAGAGCAGGGCGGGCAGCCAGCAGGCGATGGTGATCGCTGCGGCGGCATAGCGGGCGCTGCGCGGCCCGGCGACCGGCCACAGCGTATGGATGGCCAGGTCTCGGGATGGTATGACGGCACCGCTGCCGTCGGTCGGTGCCGCGTGGCCGCCGCGCAGGCTTGCGGTGAGCAGCCGCAGCCACTGAGTCACGGCTTGCGCCTGGTACGGCCGACGCCGGTCGGCCGGATCTGGCTCGCACAAGGACGGGATGAGTTCCTCCAGCAACGCCGCGTGCAGTTCTTCCTGCTCTCGGCCGCCCGAGGCTGGTACCCCGACGAAGGAGCGGAGTTTCGCGGTTCCGGCTTCCGTCTGCGATGCCAGTGACGCCAGCGTGAGCATCCATGGTGAGGACAGCACCGCTCTCGTGGCCGTCTCCGTTGCGAAGAGATCGTCCTTCAATTCGGCGAGCCGGGCCCTGTTCCTGGTCCGCTCGTCCAGGAACCGTCGTCCGTCGACGGGCTGGACCTCCTCGATCTGCACCGTCGCACAGTCCAGCAGACGCTGATCGGCGCGGCTGAGCTCGGCGTGCTCATCCGAACGGCAGGTCAGCACCAATGGCCCGGCGAAGCGGTTGAGCTGGGCCAGCGCGGCGATGCCCCTGGGCCGTCTGCTGTCTGTGGGGTCCATCTCGTCAAGGCCGTCCAGGACCGGCATGATACGCCCGGACGCCAACAAGTCCCGCGCCCTGGTCTCGGAACCGCCCAGGTACTCCTGACCCAAGCGAGCGCTGAACCAGTCGGCGAACGTCGCGCTGGTGTCCCATTCCGACAGGCCGACCGGCACCGGCACCGGACCGTCGTAGTGCTTGCGGGCGAGCACCCGATGGACGAGTTCATAAGCCAGGAGCGTCTTGCCCGAGCCGGGACCGCCCGTGATGACCAGGCGTTTCGGTCGGAGCCCGTCCAGGTAATGGGCGATGCCGTTGAAGTCCCCGCGAGGCCAGGCCCTGTCTGCGTCCCTGCCGCCCTGCGGCACGGTGACGAAAGTGACGTTGATGGCCTTGCTGTCGTTGCCCAGCAGTTGCCAACGACGTCGCTCTACCTCCCCCCGGACGGCCTCGCGCAGCCTTTGGACTGCAGCTTCCCGGCCGGCCCCTGCCGACCGCGGGCCACGGAGCCAATCGATGCCCCATCCGGCCAGAACGCCGGACAGCGTCGATCCGATCGGCCAAGTGACGCCCGACGCGGTCGGGGACAGCGCCAAGAGCGCCAAGATCGTCATCGTCCCTCCTGCGGCGGGCACCAGCAGCTTCTTCAGGCGGTGCCCTGAGGAGGGCGGCGGTATGGCAATCGGCGCGTAGTCCGGCTCGTCGTCGGGATCGGGAGATGCCTCGCCGATGTCCTCGGTGACGAAGTGGACACCGTGGGCCCGTAAGGTCTGCTCGAATCCCGGCAGTTCGGCGAGGACGCTGACGGGTACGGCCTCCAGCACACCGGGCGCGAAGCTCTTGTCCGTCGTCAGGACCGCGATCAGGTGTGGTCCGCACAGCAGCCCGGTCCCCGAGCTGCCGCGCCATCCCGAGCGGCTCGGCACGATGCCCACGTCGACATGCACCGTGGTCATCCGCGACTTCATGCCGTGCAACGGGTCCACATGGCCACGTATCGGCATGGTGTCCCGTGCGTGGTCGGGACGTGTGACCGCGTCGGGAAAGCCCAGCCCGAGGCAGGGCACGCGGTTCTTGCCCACGATCCGCCCGAATCGCACTGGCGGAGTCACCGGCGGTTGCCAGCCCGGCCCGGTGATCCGCAGCAGCGCACCGTCCGCGTCCGGCAACACCTCCGAGGCTGCTGCTTCCGGCAGCCACACCAGTTCGGCAGCCGTCCAGTCCGTGCGGCCCTCCGGATCCAGCTGCCGGACCTCCACGCTGCCGCGCATCCGGACCCCGTCCACGACGTGGTGCGCAGTGAGCACCACGTCGTCACCGATCAGGTACCCGCTGCCCGACTTCCCGAGGACCGGATTCCAGATCTCCATGACCCGTGCCTGGTCCATCCCCCGTCCTGTTCCTCACCCGACGAGCTGTTCTCCACGCGGACCGTTCGCGGCTATTTCGGACGCTGCGGAGAGTCGGCGGAGATCCTCAGATCGTTGTCGTCGCCGTCGACCGGCTGCAGGGTGAGCTTGACGCGGTGGGTCCGGCCCACGCTTGCCGCACCATGGGCCTCAACCGTCCAGGGAAGAACGAAGACCTTGGCCTTGGCCCCGCCGTCCTTCTTGACCTCCACGGTGAACTCGAGCTCCACCGGCCCGGTCCTGAATTTCAGGGACTCCTCCCTGCCCGCTTCCATGGCGCTCTGCAACTCGGCACGAATCGCGCTGATGGTCTCCCCCAGCTCGGCCCATGGTTCCTGCGGCACGTCGATACCCCCTGATGACTGACCCTGACGCCTGGACGTCGCAAAGCGGGGCGTGGCCACACGTGCGCCGGCCCGCTTCGGTTCGAACCGTATCCGGTCCCGATCTCCCCTGGGGCCGGGACCAGCAAACACCTGCCGGCTCGGTACGCATCGCCACACGCAGGCGACGGCGCTCCTGTCCAGGACACCCTCTACCGGCGCTTCTGCCTCTACCGCGAACGCGACTTCCGCGAAAGCCAGGTGGTTTGAGAACACCGACCACCAGCGTTCTCAAGCCACCTGGCACCTTCGCAGGTCAGCGAGCCGCTATCTGCCAGATGCACTTCGACAGCACACGACTGCCAGCAGGCGAGACTGGAGGGACCCGGCGGCGCCCAGAATCTCAGCCGATGCTGCCACCCGCCGGGCAACCTTCCGTACAGACCACCCAGCCCGGCCGTCACACCTCAGTCGGTTGGCGCATCGCGCCCCCGCGCGAGCGGAAGGCGACACCGGCGTCGGCGAGGAGACGATGAACCCCGCCGTAGGAACGCCCCGTCGCCTCGGCCAGAGCGCGGATCGACGTCCCCGCCTCGTACCGGGCCTTCAGTTCCGCGGCGACCTTGTCGCGCTCCGGACCGGGCATGAGCTTGCGGGCCGGCGACTTCCTGGACATGACGGGGCTTCCTCCCACGAGACCAACAGACCCCGCCATGATCTCGTGGCACCTGTGACCAGGGCCACCAGTTCGCCGGATCCCGCTACGGCCCGCTGATGGGGCTCGTTGAATTTCCCCCACCCCGTGCTCAGGGGTTCCCCAGACCTGCTCACCTTGTCTCCCCACCCACGGCGCGCTGACCTGCGGACGGGCGCCACTCGGGAGGGGCCAGCCGATAGCCAGCCAGGTCCAGGGGCGGGGCGAGTTGTCCAGGGTGGGCAAAGCCCAGCGCGCAGCGCCGCCGCAGGCGCCCTTGACCACTCGGCACGGCCCGCACACTCCACGAGCGGGCGGCCCCGGCCCTCGTTGCCGACCGCAACCACCTGGGGAACGAAGAGCAGCACTGGGGAAATTCACGAAGCCTCATCACCGCCCGGTACCGTGGGACGCGTATCAAGAGCGCAGGTGAGGAGCGGCGGACATGGCGGGCGAGACCCTGGCAACGGTGGTGGGCAACCTGACCGCTGACCCGGAACTGCGGCACACCGCCTCCGGCCTCCCCGTCACCGGCTTCACCATCGCCTCCACCCCACGCGTCTTCGACCGCGAGCGCAACGAATTCATCGACGGGGAACCGCTGTTCCTGCGCTGCTCGATCTGGCGCCAGGCCGCCGAGAACGCTGCCCAGTCCCTGACCAAGGGCATGCGCGTCATCGTCACCGGGCGCCTCAAGCAGCGCACCTTCGACGACAAAGAAGGCGTCCGCCGCACCACTGTGGAGATCGATGTCGAGGAGGTCGCAGCCTCCCTCACGTACGCGAAGGCGACCGTCACCAAGACCTACCGCCCCGGCACCGCCCCGCAGAACGGGCCCGCTCCCTCTACGCGTCCAGCCTCCGGGCAGGCACAGGACTCCGTGCACGCCGAGCCCCACCCGTTCTGATCACCAAGGCATATCCCCGGCGGCTTGTACCCGTCACGACCAGCTCTCAACGGCCCTGCTATCCCTTTCGGCCGTATCTCGGCTGACCCTCTGGATGACCGCGTGCAGCCCGGACAGCGGGACTTCGGAGGGCACGTGCAGGCGCCGCCACACGGCCGGCTCGATGCCCTGCAAGGTCGCCTTGATCTGGTGCACGGTCGACTCCACGGGCGACACCGTAGCCGCGGCGGAGTCGCGTGCTCCAACGACTCGGTCAACTCGTTGACCGGCCCGCCTTCCGGCGGTCAGCTCCGGCGGCGGGCGCGCTTCTCGGCGCGGGCCCTGGCCAGGGCCGCGCGGTGGGACTCCTCGGCCTGGGACCGCGTCAGGGGCATGTCGAGACGGCGGCGGTCCTCCATCTGCGCGTCGTGGACGTGCTCCGGCTCGCGTGATGCCCAGCGGCGGGGCTGCTCCGGCTCCGGGCGCCGGGCCGGGGCGTAGCGGTCCAGCCCCCAGCGGCCGGTGAGTTCGGCGCGCTCGGCTTCCCGGGCCAGCTCCGCCTCCGCCGCGATGCGGGCGGCCTCGCGGCGCCGCTCCTGCTCGCG